>NZ_DASQIX010000061.1:0-264661 GCF_035631355.1 Alloacidobacterium sp. | reverse complement strand
CGATATTTTTTCGCTCGCGGGCGCGAGCAAGATGTCCGGCGATCTGCAGGCAGTGGCTGTAGGAGCGATGAACCTGGTGGCAACGCTGCTTGCCATGTCGGTCATCGACAAGTTCGGACGCAAGAAACTGCTGCTGTTCGGCACGGTCGGGCTGGCGATATGCCTGACTGTGATTGGTGTTCTCTTCTGGACGCACAGCCATTTGAATCTGCTGGTATGGCTGTTGATGATTTACATTGCGCTCTTCGCGGTCTCGCATGGAGCGGTAGTTTGGGTCTACATCAGCGAAGTTTTTCCGAACCGTGTTCGAGCCAAGGGACAGAGCCTGGGCAGTTCGGCGCACTGGATCACAAATGCCGTCATCTCCCTGGTCTTCCCCATTTTTGCCAAGTCTTCCGGTTCAGCACCGTTCCTGTTTTTTGCGGCCATGATGGTGGTGGACTTCTTCATCATTCTGTTCTATTACCCGGAGACGGCAGGGGTATCGCTGGAAAAAATGCAGCACGTTGTGGGGGTGGATTAGCTGCACATTCTTGAATTTGCGAGGTAATGATTTTCATGCGTTTGATTTTTACCATCCTTGTTCTCGGCGCGTCCGCCACGGTTGCGTTCGCGCAGGCGCCGCCGTGGCAGCCGGACGTAACCCAGCAGCAGACTTATACTCTGCATCGCGAGTCAAGCACCGATCCCACTGGTGGAAATTCCGACTGGAAGACCGTTGCGCCGGGCGCGACGCAGACCGTACTCGATGTGGATGGGCCGGGCATTGTTTCGCACATCTGGTTCACGATTGCCGATCCCGAGGCGTATCACCTGAAGCGTATCGTGCTGCGCATGTACTGGGACGGTGAATCGACCCCCAGTGTGGAAGCGCCGATTGGCGACTTCTTTGGTCTCGGGCTGGGCACATATCACAACTGGGAATCAGAAATGCTCTCGGTCGGCAGCGACAAGGCGCTGAACTGCTTCTTTCCCATGCCCTTTGAGCGTCACGCTCGGATTACCGTGACCAACGAAGGCGCACACCCCATCAACGCGCTTTATTACAACATTGACTATCGCAAGCTCGCATCGAAACTGCCCGCAAACACGCTGTATTTCCATGCGCAGTATCGACAGGCGCAGCCCAATCATGGCTGGAGCAATGACTGGAAGGACAACGGCGACAAGATTGTTCTGGACAAGAAGAACCTCGACGGCAAAGACAACTATGTCTGGATGGAGGCCACGGGCCACGGTCAGTATGTGGGCGTAACGATGTCTGTCCTGCAGAACCAGGACTTCTGGTGGGGAGAGGGCGACGACATGTTCTTCATCGATGGCGCGACGACTCCGCAGATAGTTGGCACCGGCTCAGAAGATTATTTCCTCGGAGCATGGGACTTTGGCGGGAAGCCATTTTCCTATCAACTCTACGGGGCACCCGTATTGGAAAATGAGTTGGCGGGGGCGCGCGCCAGCGTGTATCGCTTCCATCTGGATTCGCCCATACCATTCCAGAAATCATTCAAGGCGACGATCGAGCACGGCCATGCGAATGCGCGGTCGGACAATTACTATTCTGTGGCTTATTGGTATCAGGCCGAGCCACACGCTGCATTTCCGCCGCTGCCGCCGGTGGAAGAGAGGCAGCCCGCGCTGCAATTTGTTGGCGGGCCGGGAAACGGGTCGGGAACGGCGAAACAATAAGAAAAAGCAGCCGCAATGGAAGCGGAATCCATCATGGCTGCGACAGTTATGAAAATGTCTTGACACCTCTTTATAGGGGTGGTTACACTCAGGGCGAATTTAAAGGTTTAAAAATAAGGAAAAAACTGATATTTACTGGAAGCGGATGTAAGCAAAAGGTGAGCCGAAAACTACAACCGGTGCTCAAAGTCCAATGTTTTCGGCAGTAGTTAAAGGTTTAAATGCATTGACTCGAGTTCGATCGTACTTGGAGGCGCGTTATGAAAGTTTCATCTATCGCAGTATTCTTGCTGGGCATGTCCGCAGCTGCGGGGCCGCTCAGCCATCTCTCGGCTCAGGCCGACCGCGGGACTATTAAGGGCGAAGTGCAGGACACGCAACATGCTGCCGTGCCCAATGCCATGCTGACACTGAAAAGCGAAGCCACAAATGTCGTTGAGACCAGCACGTCTGGACCAGACGGCCATTATAGTTTCCTGAGCCTCGCTCCTGGCATCTACTCGCTCTCGGCAGAAGCGGCGGGATTCAACACAACCGTGCAGCAGCATATCGAAGTGGGAGTCGGCAGCACGGTTGCGCTCAACATTGCGCTGCAGCCCGGAGCGGTGCAGCAAACGGTAACAGTGTCGGCCAATGCCGCTGCGATCGAGACACAAACCTCGGACATCGGCACGGTGATTACGCCAAGCGAGATTAAGGACCTGCCTGTTTCGTTGAGTGGAGACATGCGGAACCCGCTGAATTTCGTTGTCCTCACGCCAGGTGTGCACGGGTCGGTCCCAGGCGCGACGCCCGACTATCGCCTGCACATTAGCGGTTCCAACAGTTATGCCAATGAGGTCTACATTGACGGGATTCCGGTGATGAACACCAACCAGGCGGGCGATATTGGCAGCAACCATCCGCCGATTGACGCGATTGGGCAGTTCAAGCTCATTAACAACAATCAAACGGCGCAATATGGGCTTTCCAGCGGGATCGTTTCGTTTGCGTTCAACTCAGGCACAAATGCTTTTCATGGCAGCCTGTTTGAGTTTCTGCAGAACGATGCCTTGAACGCAGCCGGCTATGTGACGGACCAGCTTGGTTTGAAAAAAGCGCCGCTCAAGCAGAATGAGTTCGGCGGCACCTTCAGCGGTCCGGTGTGGATACCGAAGCTATACAACGGGCGCGATAAGACTTTCTTCTTTGTCGATTTCACGGAGTTCAAATACCGTCCCAGCGCAAACAATGCCACGCTTACGACGCTTCCCAATGGTTTCCGCAACGGAGATTTCTCGCAAGCACTGGGACCGCAGATGACGGTGAATGGCCAGCCGGTTTTTGACCCCGCTGGACGGCCAGTTTATACAGGCGCGATTTACAACCCTTTCTCCGCGCATACGGTTACCGGTCCTGACGGCAGGAACTACCCGGTGCGCGATCCGTTTCCGGGCAACGTCATTCCGCAGGGGTTCTCAGGCTTGAGTTCGGTTTCGCAAACCATCATGAAAAGCTTTCCCACGGCCGACAACAATGCGCTGTTCAATAACTTTGTCCGCCAGCAAAGCTCGAAGATCGATGAACATCGTCTCGTCGTGAAGATTGACGAGCATATTTCCGAGAAACATGCGCTGTCCGGGAGCTTGTTTTTCGGCGGCTATTCCAACAGCAACAACGGTAATTTGAACGAGCTGGACGCGACGACCAACACCGCGCCTACGCATCAATTCCGTTTTACCTATAACTACACGCATTCGCCGACCCTGCTGAACAATCTCAATATTGGCTACATCCGCGACACGAACTTCAGCGGGCCGCTCGTTCCCGGTCCCGGTCTGGCGGCGCTGGGTATCACCGGCCTGCCTCCTCTGGCCAAGGACAGCTCATATCCGGGAATCGGGATCGGTACGGTGCAGAACGGCATCGGCGGCGTCAGCGCATCGACGGTTGCCGAAAACCGCTACATTCTGAACAACAACCTTACGCTGATTCGCGGACGCCATACGTTCACCGTGGGCGGCGAAGTGCGGTGGCTGCAGCGCAACGAAGGCGGGCTTGCCGGTGGCAGCTTCACCTTTGAGCCGACGCAGAGCGCGCTCAATGGGACTGGATTTATCAACGGGAACCAACCTGTGACGATTCCGGTGGGTACAGGCGCGCCTGCCGCCAGTTTCCTCTTTGGCGGCATGGATTTTTCTCGTTTCGATTATCCAATCGAGTCAGCCTACCGCTGGTGGCAGACCGGCTTGTATTTCCAGGATGACTGGAGGGCGACTCCGAGCCTGACGCTGAATCTCGGGTTGCGTTATGACCTGCAGATACCCAGGACAGACACGCACGGCAATGTGTCCACCATGGACCCGACACTGCCCAACCCTGCCGCAGGCGGAATCCCCGGCGCTTTCACTTATTACGGCACCGGCACAGGCCGCAATGGCAAGCCGCGGATCAGCGACATTGACTACAAGGGCTGGCAGCCCCGCATCGGCTTTGCTTATACGCCGCCGGGGTTTGACGGCAAAACTGTGCTGCGTGGCGGCTTTGCCATCACGCGTCCGCTGGGCAATGACAATCTTGAAAACGGCATAGGCGGGGGCCTCTACAACACTGGCTTTGCCGGACTCGCGACCGTAAACCGGCCGCAAGACTATCTGGGATCTCCAGCCTACTACTGGGATAATCCTTATCCGCAAAGCGCAGTCAGCCCGCCGGGTTCGAATCTTGATCCGGGAGCGCTGGTCGGTAATGTCAATCCACCGATGATTCATCCCATCTCGGGCACTCCTCCGACGCAGATCTACTGGACAACGCAGATACAGCAGCAGGTTTCGTCGAGTAT
This sequence comes from Alloacidobacterium sp., assembly GCF_035631355.1. Taxonomy (NCBI): domain Bacteria; kingdom Pseudomonadati; phylum Acidobacteriota; class Terriglobia; order Terriglobales; family Acidobacteriaceae; genus Alloacidobacterium; species Alloacidobacterium sp. Next base: position 260,151 of record NZ_DASQIX010000061.1, on the reverse strand, counting down.
GGTGGCAAGTCTCGGTTATGTAGGCATGCACACTTACCACCTGGGAGTATGGTCGAAGCCGAATGAGGTGAATCCGACTGAAGCGCAGCAGACATATAGCGCGGCTGCGCAAGCTGCGGGTCTGCCTCTGAATGAGTTTCTGGCCCTGCCGATTACCGACCCCAGAGTTACGGCCGCTGGCATTCAGTCGCCGTGGCCGGGCTTTGTTTCGATATTTGGCGCAGGCGCGACGGCCAGCCAGGCGCTGCGTCCATGGCCGCAGTATGGCGACGTGGACAATCCGCTAAACCCTATTGGAAGCGTCTCCTATAACGGCCTGCAGACGAGCCTGCAGAAGCGGTTTTCGCAGGGGCTGACATTCCTGCTGTCGTATACGTTCTCGAAGACCATCGGGGACGTTGATTCCAACAACGGCGCGCTGGCTGGAGCGGAGAACGCGATCTTCGCGGGGTCTTTCTATCAGGACTACTACAACAACAAGGCGGAGCGCGCTGTTACCAGCTCCGATATTCCGCATGTTGTTTCTCTGAGCTATACCTATGAGCTCCCGTTTGGGCATGGGAAGAAGTTCCTCAACCATGGCGGGGCCGTGAACACGGTGGTTGGCGGCTGGTCGTTTTCCGGCATTCAGCAATATCAGAGCGGACGGCCCATCCACATTGAGTACGACGCTTTCGGCGCTTCCAATCCCTACTTTGCTGCAGGCGACGGTTTCAGCTTCCGGCCAAACATCGTTCCTCATCAGCCGTTCAAGAACCCGGCATACAAGCGCAGCTGCTCCGGCCCAGTGCAGGCCAGCGCAGGGCGAGACGCGTGCCAGTTCTACATCAATCCTGGGGCATTCTCGCTCCCGGCGCCAGGAGACTTCGGCAACGCGCCAAACCTGATATCTGCTCTGCGTATGCCAGCGTATATCGACGAGGACTTGTCCATTTCCAAGCGGACGACCCTCTTTGAAAATCTCAACCTGCAGATACAGGCGAACTTCTTCAACGCCTTTAACCGCACCATCTTTTCGTCTGGGGGCAACGCGCAGACGTTCATCATCAACGCGGCGCCGCCAGACCTGAGTTCCGCTTCATTGCAGAATTCAAATACAATTTTCGGCATCATGACTGCCCAGCAGAATGCGCCGAGAATCATCCAGTTCGGCATGAGATTGGAGTTCTAAAACCTGTGGCCATGCTCGCCGCGAGGCTGGTTCTTGTGGCGGGCATGGCCGTGCCGTTGCTGGGGCAAACTCTCTCACAAGAACAAATTGCCGCTCATGCGCAAGCGGCGCAGGATGCCGAGCGGCAGAATGATTTTGCCACCGCCGTCCGTGAATACCAGCAAGTCGTAAAGGCGCTGCCAGGCAATGCCGAGATGCTGAGCAATCTCGGAGTCGCGCTGTATTTCGATCATCAATTGCCGCAGGCCATTGCTGTTTTTCGTAAAGCAATGACGTTGCACCCGGCTTTGCTTGCGCCACATCTTTTCTCCGGGCTGGCTTGGCAACGTCTTTCCAATCCGGATGCGGCTATCCCGCAACTGGAGAAGGCCGTTCAACTCAGTCCTTCCGATGTGATTGCTCACACATGGCTTGGTTATGCCTACCTTGACCAATCACGTTATCAGGACGCGGTGAAACAGTTTCAGGACGCGTGCAATCTCGACCCGAAAAACATCGACGCATGGTATGCGCTGGGTGAGGCGTATCTCCAGATAGGTAAGTCTGCGACGAGCAAACTGCTGGCTATAGCTCCGGACAGCGGGCGAGTATGGCAGCTAGCGGGTGAGCAGTTTGAGTTGCAGGAAAACAAGCCGAGAGCGCTGAACGCCTATCAGGAAGCATTGAAACGCAGACCGGACATTGCTGAGCTGCGTACTCAGATCACCGAGCTGGGCGGAACTGTAACAGATGTGCCTGCCGCTGCTCCCATTGCGGGCGCGGCAACCAGCAAAGACGAGCTTTACCAGCAGGCGCATGATGCGGAAGAGCAATCGCGCACCGCATTTGAGCGCGTAGTTGCGATAGATCCCGATTCGTATCGCGCGCACCAGGTGATGGCGGACTCATTCGCCGCGGCGCAGAAGCGTGAAGATGCGATCAAGGAATACAAGACGGTTCTGCAACTGAAGCCTGATTTGCCGGGCATTCATCTCGACCTGGGCAGGCTTCTGGCTGAAAACGGAAAACTGCCGGAAGCGCTGCAGGAATTTGAGCAGGAGATTCAGTTGCAACCGCGATCTGCCGCAGCGCATGTTGAGGCGGGGAAGATTCTGATGGTCATGGGCAAGGACCCTGAGGCGGAAAAGATGCTGGCTGCAGCGCTTGCAATGGACCGGCCGCCGGCTGATGCCTATCTACAGATGGGAAAGCTAGATCTCGGACACAACAATTACAGCGCGACGATTGCCATGCTGACGCGCTATGTCTCGATGGCGAAGGACAATCCTGACGCCTACTACTTACTGTCACGCGCCTATCGCGCGACCGGCGACAAAGAGCGCATGAACGAGGCGCTTGAGTTGTTCAAAAAGACCTCAAAGGAAGCGCGGGCGCACAGTCTTCCGACGGAGTGACATCACTAGCGACGGCTACCCAGGAAAGTCTGGGCGAGGTTACTCATCGGATAACTTACACGCTAATTTGGCTAGCTTCTCGTGATCCAGAAGCTGCATGGCCAAACATTCTTGCCATCCAGCGTGGGAGCAAAGATCTTCAGCGCGGCAGGCATCCGGGTGAAGCTTCCTTCCCATGCAGGGAAGACCCGACGGAGCACGTCGGCGTGAAACTGCTGCATGGCACTGCTGGACCAGATCACGCGAAAGGCAGAATTGAAACACAGGAAGGCCTCAAGCAGATACTGTTCGCCCCAGAAACAGAGATTCTCCATGACGAATTTTTTCGGATAGTCAAGAGGAGTGAAGACATCGTGAAAGTGGACGAGCACGCCAGAAGCCAACTCGAGCAGAATGCGGAGACATTCGTAGAGAACATCGCTGTCGATTGAGACTACGTGGCTGGAATCAATAAAGAGGATGTCGCCAGCCGCGAGAGTGCGGAAGAGATCGATAGGGATGCGCTGCACCGGGGCTTCTATGAGCTGGCTGAGGCCGGGGAGGCCATTTTTGAGGAATGAGGGTGGATGCGGCTCGACGCTGATGAGCTGACTCGGATAGCCTGTGGAAGCATTTCTTTCCAGCGCGGCAGCGAGCACGAGCGTAGTGTTGCCGCTGCCAATTTCGATAACCCGTTTCGGGCTATGGTGGCGAACGAAAGAATAAGCGATCTCTGCGTCGATCCGCTCAAAGAATCCATTGTTAAAGTGGAAATGCTGGTCGTCGTCCCCGGTCTCGGAGAAAGTCCACTCGTCGGCATAGGGAAGGATATCGGTGTGCAAGTGGTCGATCTGGTCTTGAAGGCGGAGATCGACGGCCGTGAGAGGACGGCAGGCGGTCCAGTTTTTGTTGTGAAAGGACTTGAAGCTGGGCACGGGAAAATAGAAGTGCGATGGTGTGACGCTTACGCCCAAGCATGTCTGTATAGCATGAAAGAGGGACGCGAGAGCGAACCGGACGCTCGCGCTTCGCATGATGCTGCTCACAACAAATACCTCGGATGGAGACTCAGGCGTACGTGACGGCCCGCAGGAATAAGAGGTGGCGGTCCTATCTATATAGAGTCACAGGACCTAGGTAAGGCTGCCTGTCTTCGGCTGACTTTCAGAAGGCCGAGGATGATTCGCATTGGGTTATCCCGCGCAGGTTTCAACGTTCATATCCAAACGAGGTGCCTTCGACATGTGTTTCTCTTAAAAGTAATCGCGAAGAAATTAAAGCTAGGGAATTCCTTACTCGGCCTCATGCCGAGCTCACTGCACGTTGATTGTTTCCTGTGCCTGATAGACGTCTCCGTTGGCGTCCCATAGTTTGAAGACCAGATCGTGACTTCCTTTCACCAGTTTTTGCGTTGTGTCCACGTAGGAAGTCCCGCCGCCGCACGCTCCGTCGCTGCCACAGCCCTGGTTGTTCACGACGAGATTACCGTCGATGTACAACTGTGCGGAGGTCGGAATCCATGGCGCATAGCCGTTCGCCAGGATCTGCACCGGCGAGGTTACCGTCGTTCCCGACGGCAGGCAGATGTTCGCCGATTTTGGCGCTGCCGAGCACGCTGGTCCCGGCGTTCCGCTGTACACCGTAATTGTCCGCTCCGAACGGAAGTTGCGCCCGTTCGCATCCCACGCTTTCGTCACAAAGAAGTGCGTCCCAAACGGCTCCGCGAATGTTGTGTTGAAGCTGTTCACGTTCCTGGAATAGATGAGCTTGTTATCCACATACTCCTGCATCGCCGTCACGGTCGTCTTGTCGTATGCATTCGCCTGGATCCGCACCAGACTGTTCGAATAGATTCCGTCCACGGCTGGCACACCGTTATCGTCGGGTTGATCCGGCTTGTCGCACAGGACGATCGGTTCCCGCCATTTATGAAGATCTGCGTCATTCCATCGCCGGGCAGAGTCATTGCGAAGTCCATCATGCCGTCACGATTCCAATCCCCCGGCGCAATGCCGCCGAAGCCGCCCGAGGTTGCAGTGAAGACCTGCGGAGTCTGGTCGAATGATCCGTCGGGATGCCCCAGCCACACATACAGACCGGCACCGCCATATCCCTCGTGTGTGCTTTCCGCGCCAATGTCAGCGACGCCGTCGCCGTTTACATCGATTGCCCACGGTTCGCTGCCTGACATCACGCCGGGATCGGTCACCAATGTTCGTTTAAAGATCCTGTTATTCCCCTGGCCGTAGTAAACGTCGTATCCCGCACAGGGGTTATACTGCGGGCCTTTGTCAGGATTGTTCGTCAGTGTCGGATTACAGGTGTAGGAAATAATAATATCGGCCATCCCATCCTGGTTCAGATCTCCGACGTTCAGGTCTGTGGGAGCGGTATAAGGGCCCAGTTCTGCCTGATGGAAATCGCCGTGTCCGTCGTTCCACATCACATAGGCCGCAGTGCCAATCAGCGCGGCAATGTCTGAACTGCCGTTGTCATTGACGTCGCCTGCGCGTACGCGTGTTACGCTGCTCGTCGTGGCGAGACTCAATTTACCTGCTGGTGCAAAGTTTCCGCCGCCCTGGTTCTGGAAGAGTTCGATGGCGCCGCTGTTCTCCCCAACCGCAATGTCGAGACGACCGGTCCCGAAGAAATTGCCCACAGTGACCGAAAGCGGCGAGTTAGTCGTGGAATACTCCAGTGGTGGCTGAAAGGTACCATCGCCATTGCCATACCAGACATACAGATTTGGATTGTTCACAATTGTGATGGCGACCACATCCAGCTTGCCATCCCCATTCAGATCACCTGCCACCATATCGGCGGGCCCATTGGCGATCAACCCCACTGTGAGCGGCGCTTGAAATGTGCCGTCCCCATTGCCGAGCTGAAGTGTCAGATCATCAGGGCTGGAACCACCACCCATAAGGATGTCGGGCTTGCCATCGCGATTGAAATCCCCCTGGACGATGGTCATGCTGCCATAAATAGGGTAGGCATCGCGATTAAGTTCGAAGCTGGGTGTAGTTTGGGCACAGAGGGTAGCAGTCGCTGCGAGCAGCAGCGTGCCAGGCAGGAACCGGCGGGGGTACATTGTTTGGGAGCACTCCTGAACTCCTGGATACTAGAGAGCAATGCTGTGCCCAGTTAGGTTGCTCCGCCGGAATTATTTATAGACATCAGTTCACAGTAAAACTTCCGGCGAGCGAGGTCGTGGGAGACTACCTCCCAGCTTCCAATATTTATTGATTCGGACAGACCAAAGTGAACAGCACTCTTATTATTCTGGAACGTCAAGGACTAATCGACCCCCTAAATAATGCTTTTTCAGCCGAATCCGACGACGAGAGATATTAGGCGAAGAGCGTACACTCGTCGGAATACAGGTCTTGGCCAGGAGGGGATGAATGAAATGGCTCGTGTTCGCGGCGATATTTTGTCAGTCTATTCCGCAGCTTGCTCAACAATCAGTGCCTGAGATCAAGTTCCACGCCCAGACGGATTTCTTCAAGTTGCCGCCAGACCTGTATTTGGGAGAGGCTGCCGGCGTGGCGGTCAATTCGAAGGGACATATTTTTGTCTTCTCTCGGGGCAACACAACTGGCCCTGCATATGGTGCGGCGGCAGCGCAGTTGCTCGAGTTTGACTCTGATGGGAAGTACATCCGCGAGATCGGCCATCATCTGTATGCATGGAGCTTTGCGCATGCCGTAAAGGTGGACAGGGAAGATAACATTTGGATTGCCGACAAGGGTTCGGATATGGTCATCAAGTTCAGTCCTGATGGGCGGGTGTTGATGGTCTTCGGACGCAAGCAGGAGGCTTCCGACGAGGGTACTGGTCCACTCAGACATCCTAAGCCGCCGCTTGCGCCGGTTGATGGAGAGTTTCGCCAGGTTACCGACATGGCCTGGGACGCGGCAGGCAATACATATATCAGCGACGGTTACATTAATTCACGGATCGCCAAGATCGATAAAGACGGAAACTGGATTAAGTCGTGGGGTGAGCCGGGGACTGGCCCAGGCCAGTTCAATACGCCGCACAGTATTGCCACCGATGATGCGGGGAACGTGTATGTGGCTGATCGCGGCAATGGACGTATCCAGGTTTTCGATGGGGATGGCAAATTCCTGCGCGAGATACATATCAATGTGCCATACGATCACAAGATTCACCCGTGGATGGGGAACATGCCCTCCGAAATACCCGCCAGCACGGAGGCACCCGCACCATTGAACAAGACAATGTTAAACGGCTCACCGTGGGCAATTTGCATTACGCCAGGACCGAACCAAGTGCTTTATGCGTCGGACGGCTATCCCGGCCGTATCTATAAACTTACGCTGGATGGCAAGGTGCTTGGAGTGCTCGGTGCCAGCGGCCATGGTCCCGGCCAGTTTGGCTGGATTCACGAACTTGCTTGCCCGTCTACGAACGTTCTCTTTGCTGCCGAATTACTAAATTGGCGGGTTCAGAAGCTGACCTTGGAGCCAGCGGAATAAGCGGACCAATACTCTCCTAAGGATTTTTGCTCAACCGCTTGTAGTATTCGGCGACTGAGTCCTGGTATCCCTCAGGAACAGAGGCAGGTTTACCGATGCGCGCTTCTGTCGAGCCGTCGCGCTGCAGCTGGAGTTCGATGCGGTCCAGGGAGTTGAGAACTTCGCGATGCATCTGCTCTACGATGGCCGGATTTCCGGGGAAGCGTCTGGGATCAAGCAACTGCATCTGCCTCGCCAGCTCTCGTACCTCGTTCGCAGCCTGCGGGTCGCTTTGCACCATCTGACGAAGCTGGTTCAGCTCGCGCATACCTTGTTGATAGAAACGCTCGTTGTCAGCTGGATTGCCGGAGGCATCCGGCGGAACTGGTCGCTTCGATGCCTGACCGTAGCGGTTGTTGCCGGTGTTGATATTGCCAAGAACAGCGCTGTCTGCGCCACCTTCTGCGCGGCGTATGTCGCCACTTTGCATGCTCTGAGAATTTCCTGTTTGCTGGCCGCGGTTGCCGTCTCTTTGCAGGCCATCCTGTTGCCTTTGGTCCGATTGTTTGCCGGCATCCTTACCTAACTGTCCTTTGGGTTGAAGGCCGCCACTTTGACCATTCTTGCCCTGCGGTTGATCGTTGCCGAGAGCTGAGTCTGTCATCGCTTCAAGCTGGTTGCGCAGGCGTTCGATCTGATTCAACATGGCTGTCTCATCTCTCTGCTCGTCGCCGCCAGGCTGGTTTGGCTTTGCCTGCCCCATTGCTTGTTGCGCCTGGTGAAGCTGTTGGCTCAGCTTTTGGAGTCCCTGAGCAATCTCTTTCTCAGTTCCATTCGAGTTGGGATTGATCCCGCCGCGCAGCCAGTCCGCTGTTCTCTGCACATGGTTATCCAGATCTGACTGGTCCATTTCGCTGAGCGCATCACGAAGCTTTTGTGAGACACCGGGCTGGGTTGGAGCCATCTCTCGCGCCGTGTTACGAAGGTTCTTCTGTAGCTTCGATAAATCGTTGGAGAGCTGTTGTCGATCACCGGCAAGTTCACTACGCTGGCGAAGCTTCTCCATCATGCGATCCCGATCTATCTGGTTGCTCGTAGCGTCATCGGTTGCATCAGAGTCATTTTGCGAACTCGCGAGTTTATTGATGCGTTCTGCCTGCGTGCGTTCTTCCTGGGTCAGCCGGTCGGCTTCATGCGAGAGCGAACTTAACTTGCCGGAAGCAAGCTGCTGCTGTGTGCTTCCCAGCAGATTTGCCGCCTCGCGCAACTGATCGGCGGCCTGGTGCGCTGAATCCGCACTCTGCTGCGGACTGCCGCTGCGCTTCATTGCTTCATTCGCCTCGCGCAGACGATTCAATGCCTGCTCGATGCGCTGCTGTGAACTCTGAGCATTAGATTGGCCGCCTGCTTGTTGTCGGGACATCTGAGATCCGCTCTGCGACGATGTACCCTGCTGAGAACCAGATTGCGAAGAAGCTGTATCGGAGCTTTGGTGTCCGTTCTGCTGCTGGCCCTGGTTCTTCTGAGCGAGTTGTTCTATCTGCCGTTGAAGCTGTTCGGCTTCGCGTCGCAACATTTCCTGCTGCCAGCGCTCCTGAAAGCTCTGCTGCGGGTTAGGCTGCTGGTTTGCCAAATCTTCCTGGCGCTTCGCCAGAGTATCGAGTTTCGCAAGCGCATCTTCCACGTCTTTCTCGTGCTGCTCCGCGGGGGATGTACTCTGCGCCGTCTCGTACTGGTTTTTTTCCGTGTCTAGTTCAAGGTCGAACAGGCTGGCCAGATCGCGCCCTGCACTTCCACTGCCGCCTCCCTGCTGGCCGAAGGCAACTTGAATCTGTCTGAAGGTTGCTTCGGCATGCAGAAGAGCCTGCAATGCCTTCTGCTCCAGTGGAATTGCGTCCTTCCACTGCATCGCCTTCAATTTATCTGCCGAAGGAGCCATCGCGGCTGCCGCGATCTGCATGTCCTTTTCGAACCCATTGAACTCTTCATTCGCTTCAGAGAGATCGCGGCTTTCCATACGGGCGGAGAGCGCCATCACCTGGTCGCGCAGCTTTTGCTGCGCACCAGAGAGGAACTGGCCTGCGGCTGCAGCATCTTTTGGCGTCCCAGACCTGTCATTCTGCTGCTTCCAGGTCGCGCCTATCAGTTCTTTCTCGCGCTTCGATATGTCTGTTTGATTGTTCTGCCCGCCAGCGCCGCCACTGCCGCCACCGTTCTGCTGCGACTGAGAAAATTCGCGCTCAAATGGGTCTGCCTGTATGAAGGTGATATCCGTTCGTGACTCGCCATGCCCATCCTTTGCGGTTGCATAGAGGCTCACAAGATCGCCTGGCGCCAGCTTGAAATCTTCAAGACGAAGTATGTAAGAGTTATCGGCACTCTTCTCGCCGGGAGATTTGAGCAGATTCACGTCGCGGTCCGGTCCTCCGTTTACGGAGTAATGTAGCCGAACATCGTTCAGTCCGAACTGGTCTGCGGCCTTAACACCGACGGTAACTTCCTCGATAGGGCTGGCGCGGTAATCGCCGCCTGGGCGGTTAATGGCTACCTCGGGAGGCATTGCTTTCTCGGTGGCGATAAAGTAGTCCTCCGAGAGTCTGACAGGTTGGCCGCCCTCAATGGCGGCTATATGATAGGCACCATCTTTCTCCATGTGGATCGTGCCCTGGTAATTGGTTCCGCTGCCATTCTTCAGATAAATTACATGGCCATCATCGAGCGTTAACTGACCATTCTTCAAAGGATGATCTGTCTCGATTTCAATGGATGCCTCCGTTCCCTCGATGGCACGCAGGTCGCCCGAGTGTTCTTCGGTCACTGGTTTCATCCCGGTCCACTTCGGATATTGATACGTAACTCGAATCCCCTTCACTGCAGGAAGGTCCACAACGCGTACGCGATAGTGCGGCGAAACCAGTGGCCCTGCCGCGACGTAATATTCAACGTTCTCAGGAAGTCCGGCAAAAACGAACTGATATGCTGCCGCACCGCCCGCATCTGGTTGCGCTTGCATGGTCGCGGGCTCCCACATGCTTGCACTCTGATAGTGCGCAAATATCTGTAGCTTCTCTGGCCGCATGCCGATGACATGCGCCGTAATAAGCTGGTCGCTGTTTCTCCGCACCAGTGCATCGCCAGGAGTCACCACAATTGAGTAGTAGGGAATCGCATTCTTCTTTGGCCCGGTCCATAGCAGCGAAGCGCCATAACCCAGATAACCGGGGCCAGCGGCGATGGTCCATATCAGTACGGCGAGACATGCCAGCCCGGCGCCTCCCAGCGCGAAGAGCCGGTTGTCGGGAATCAGCGAGGATGGCGCCACATGTTGCGCGTGCGCCAGCGTGTCAGCTGCCAGCAATTCGAGAAACGGATCACCGCTGTTGTTTTCGCGCTCCTGAAAGGTCGTGAGCCGTTCTTCAAATTTAGGATGCACGCTTTCCGCTTCGTGCACTGCGCGCGCGCGCGTCAGACGAACAAGCGGAAGCGCAATGCCAAACGTCGCGGCTGCAGCGAGAGCTGCGAGCAGCGCCAGACGAGCGCCTGTAACTCCATGTGCTGGAAAAGCAAAATGGTTGAGCAACAACACCAGCGCAACAGTAACGATGAGTGCCGTGCCAACAAAGACCGCCGTCCCGCGCAGCCACGTTCCCAGCTGCAATCTACACCGCAGCCGCGCGATATAGGAATTGAGCTCGTCCTGCTTGCTCATGCTTCCTCCCGCTGCGTTCCCAAGTAGCGACTAGCGAGCGCCGTCTCCGCCAGTGCAACTACCAATGCAAGCAGCATAACGTACCACCACAGATGAACGACGCGATATTTGACGTTATCAACTGCGGTTCGCTGTTCAGACGCACCGCTACTATTGTTTCCGCTCCAGAGTTGTTGTACATCCTGTGCAATCGGCTGAAGATCTGATTCGCGGCGATCTGGGTTGACTCCAATCAGCGCATCCTGTCCGTTTGCAAATCGAATTTGATAGAAGCCGGCGTGCTGCAGGCGAAAGGTCTGCACATTCCGCGCTTCACTCAGTGAGAGCGGTCGGCGTCCAACGGGATCAATTACCTCGACATTCGTTACTTGGCCTGCCGATTCTCCAGCCGAGCGGAGCCGCACGAACGAATCTACAAGCTGCGAACTGCTCAATTGCTCGCGGCCTGAGAGATAGCGTGATGCCTTGTCAACGAATGCCACGAAGACCGGGTGCAGGGGCAAATCATTCGTTAGGTTTTCCAATCCAGATGTAAATAACAACACGTGTCCTTCGCCTGTCTGCTTGTCCAACAGCAATGGTGTTCCGTCGTTCAAACGCGCTGCCACCCGTGCCTGTCCCGGATCTACTGACGCAGCATAGAAAAACTTCGTCTCCGCCCAGCCCCCATTGTCATGACCAGCCTGCTCCTGTTCAAACGCGGGATATGTGAAGTCCACCTGGCCGACTGTGGCCGCATCTCGAGTGCGGGCGTAGTCGTGCACATCCTTGACATTGGCTCCCCACAACGGAATGCGGGCATCCTGCCCTGCATTCGTGCCAAGAGTGATGAGAACGCTTCCTCCCTTCGTTACATACTGCGCAAGTGTGTGCTCGAAGATGGAAGGCAGCGCCGTGGTATCCGACAGGACAACAAAAACGAATCTGGACGGATCGAGGTCTGTAGCCTGCTCCGCTGTCACAGATTGCAATACGAACGAGGCTTGTTCAGCCGCACCTAATGCAGCACCGAAGTATACCGACGAGCGGGTGTCACTTACAGAATGGACAAACAGCACTCGCTCCGGGTCGGACCGACGTATAACGAAGTTACTTGCATCGTCTGCAGGGAAGCCATCCTCACCATCGATCCGCACTTCGCACCGGTTAAATCCATACCCTACATCAATGGGTGCAAACTCCACCGTCTCACGCCCGTTGGCCGGCACCTTTACTTTATGTGTTGCGATTGTTTTTCCGTTCACTATCAGCGAAACCGTCTTCTCTGCTTCTGGAGTACTAAAGCCGGCTATCACAGCCTGGACATGTGATCGCTTCGGATCTTTAGGGTCAGCAAGTTCTGCCGGTGCGCTCACAGGCTCAACCGTCCAGTTGGGCAGCGTTTTGCCTTTCGCCACGTCATGCAGCACAAGTGTCACATTTACCGGCAACACCATATCGGCAAAGCTTGAGGGCATGGCTGTGCGTTGCATATCACTGAACAAATGCAGATCGATTGGCCGATGCGCAGTCTCGGCAATCGCGCGAACACTTCGGCCCAGTGCGCCGAAATTCGCACGCCCATCTCCCGGCTGAATGGCTTCAAGCGACGACCGCAGTTGTGCATCATCGATGATCGGCTGAGTCAGTATCTCGATTTGCCCTCCGAGCGCGATTATCTGAGCCATTTGAGAATGAGGCTTCGCGGCCAACAGTGTTAAGGCTTGCTGCTTCGCGTCTGTGAACCGGACCCCTGCGCGCATGCTGAAGGAGTTGTCGAGCACAATCAGCAGCAGACGTCCGTTTGTATCCGTCGCGTGCCGCCGCACAAATGGACTTGCAAATGCCAGCACTACCAACAGCAGTAATGCAGCCCGAAGGGCAAACAGCAACAGGTACCTTAAGCGTTTGTGCCGCGTAGAACTCTGGATGCCCCGCTCGAAGAACATCAATGAACTTACTGGCCGTGGCGTAGTCGCATGCTTCCGTAATAGATGTACGAAGACTGGAACGGCAAGTGCTGCCAGGCCGGCCAGAAACCACGGCGCCAGAAAGCCCATTAATTCCCCGCGTGCCGCAGCGAGAGATATTCGCGCAACGCTGCATCAAGAGGTTGATCGGTAACGAGCAAGTGATAGTCCATTCCAGCCGCTCGCGTTCTCAAGCGAAGTTGCTCGATGTGTTTCTGCATCTTCGCCGCATAGGTTGTCTTTGCGTATTCGGGAACAACTTCCATTTCCCGGCTTGTTTCGAGATCCACCAGGATAGCCGGTCCCTTTAATTCTGGCCTCAACTCTTGACGATCAAGAATATGAAACAGAACTACATCGTTGCCATGAAAGCGGAGCGGCTCGATGAGACGTACGATTGTCTCCGCCTCTTCGTAGAAGTCTGAGATCACAACGACAATGCCACGTCGATGCAGCAACGCCTGAAAATGCTGTAGGGGTTTGCCGTAATCAGTTTGCGCGCGGGGCTCAGCTCGCTCAAGGCTTGCAAAGAGCCGCATTAGCTGTCCCTGCCGTGTTGATGGCCTGACATACTCGCGGATCTCGTCATCGAATACAATCAGCCCGGCGGCATCCCGCTGATTGCGTAGTGCGAGATAGAATAGCGACGCTGCGATGAAACGGGCGTAGTCCATCTTTGTCGCCGACACTGACGTAAATTGCATCGAGTTGCTGGCATCGAGCAATACTGTCAGCTGGCTGTTTGTCTCGCCGCGATAGCGTTTCAGGTAGCAGCGCTCAGTGCGTGCGAATAGATTCCAGTCCACATGGCGGAGATCGTCACCGGGAGAATATGCGCGATACTCAGCAAACTCCTGGCTGAAGCCAAAATCAGGCGATCGATGCAGGCCGCCGACAAAACCGTCCACCACTGTCTTCGCCAGCAGGTCCAATGAGGAAATGCCGGCCAGCACCGCGGGATCGAGAAAGCGCTGCATCAGATTTCTTTCGGTCGCGGCATGTGTGCCAGCAGCCGGTTGAGTATTTCGTCAGCGTCAATTCGTTCGGACTCGGCGTGAAAGTTTAGCAGGAGGCGGTGACGCAATACGGGAACAACCAGCGACGTGATGTCATCGTAAGTCACGTGGTAACGATTCCGGGAAAGGGCTCGTGCTTTTGCGGCCAGCACAATAAACTGTGCTGCCCGGACGCTTCCCCCATAATTGACATATTTCTTTACGAAGTCAGGCGCATTCCCGCTGTTGTGCCGTGTCGCCCGTACCAGGCTGACTACGTATCGCGAGAGAGTGTCGGCGATAGGCACCATGCGCACGAGTTGTTGGAAGTCGAGCAACTCCTCGGCTGTCGTGACTGGCTCAACGTTTGCCGTACGCGTTGTCGTCGTCATATCAACGACCTTGAGCTCGTCCTCGGCGTTCAGGTAATCCAGAATGGCGTTGAAGAGAAACCGGTCCAGCTGCGCTTCCGGCAGAGGGTAAGTGCCTTCGAGTTCGATCGGGTTTTGTGTCGCAAGTACGAAGAACGGCGCAGGGAGCTGATAAAGATGCCCGCGCACAGTGCATGAGTGCTCCTGCATGGCCTCAAGCAGCGCAGACTGCGTCTTCGGCGGCGTCCGGTTGATCTCATCGGCCAGCAGAATGTTGCCGAAAATCGGTCCTTGGACGAATGTCCATTTGCGGTGCCCCGTCGCCAGGTCTTCTTCGATGATGTCAGTACCCGTGATGTCGGAGGGCATCAGATCGGGCGTGAACTGAATGCGCCTGAACTCAAGGCCCAGTGTGTTGGCGATGGTTCGCACCATCAACGTTTTGGCGGTACCGGGCAAGCCTGTCATCAGACAGTGACCGCCAACAAAGAGTGCAATCAGAACCTGCTCCAGGACCTCGTCCTGGCCCACGATCACTTCGCGCACCTGCTTAAGGATGCCTTGGTGCACCGCATGAAAACGTTCTACGCGCTGCTGAAGTTCCGCTGCATCCGAATTCAGCTCGGCAAAAATAGCCATCGATCTGGTCCTCGTCAGTTCATTTTTTGAGGTGACTGATTCAACTCCAACAACATCTTTTGTGCCGGGCGGTATCCGGGCGCGGCCTCGAGGGCCGAAAGCACGCTTTCCTCGGCTTTGTCCTTCTGTCCCGCCGCAAGATAGGCCTGCGCCAGATGGAACTCTGCGCCAGCCTTGTCCAGCGGAGCCGACGCTACCACTGCGGTGTATTCGCGGATTGCGCTCTCGTATTGCTTTTGTGCGTATAACAAGTCGCCAAGCTGACGATGCAGCTCTACATCCTTGACTGGGTAGATGTAGTTCACACGCTCAAGCGTGGCCACCGCCTCGATCTGCTGTCCAGCGGCCTCTTCGAGCGTAGCCAGCCGCTTCAGTAACGCTGGATCCTGGCCTCCTTCATGCCCATATGCTGTCAGCACTGCGGCCTCTGCCTTCGCATCTCCCTTTGCTTTACTTGCATCCGCCAACATCTCATAGATGTTGGCCTCTCCCACATATTCGGGATACATCGCTAGCGTTGCGGGTCCTTGCGCTAAGACGGTCTCATACTGTTTCTGTTGGGATGCTGCTGCAACCGCCTTCAGCTTCTCTCGCCAGTCGTCAAAGTGTGTGGCTTCCGCGCCGTACTTTTGGTCGATCCAGGCGAGATACTGCTTATCAAACTCTTCCGGTGTAAGTCCGAGGTCCTGTTGGACGACCTGTGGCGTCGTTTTCAGTTGGGCATAGGAGCGAATCATCGTCAAGAGCTTCTCTTCACCCCATTTCTCTTTGATGAAATCGCAGATGCTTCCGGCCTGGAAGTAGGACACGATCACCTGTGATGGATACTCGGGATAGACAAAACCACGGTCGAGCTTGACCACAGGCAGCAGCTTCTTGTCGCGAATCGCAACCAGCACTTCCGGGGTAATGCGGTTGGCCCACTCCGACGACCGCTCGCCCTCTTCATGAACCGCCAGACCTTCAGTGAACCAGCGCGGCACCCGATGATTGGTAGCGGTCAGTACATAGACATGGCTCATCTCATGCCATAGCGTTGAACCCCAGTTAAAGTCACCCGGTTTGCGAGCCGAAGGGCTGTCCATCACCACCACCTCCCCAAAAGTCGCGCCCAGCGCACCGAGCCCGGGCATCCCCGTTGTGCGTACTGCAAAGTCTTCGTGATCCGGATATACCTCGACCTGTACCGGCGCTGGCAGTTTCATCCGGTATTTCTTGTTGTAGGCCGCGATAATCATGTGCAACTCAGGCTGCATATACGGTTGCAGCAGGTTAGCCTCGGTCTTTTTCAGCTTCAGAATCGTTGTGTCATCACGAAAGGCTTCGAAGTTCTTGTAGCTGTCGAGCAAGCGAAGACTGTTGACAGTCGCAGCGTCGCGATAGCCATTGTCATAGCTCAACTCCAGCTCCTTCATCGGCTCGTCTTCTTTACCAAGCCGCATGAGGTCAATTCCGAGCGCTGAATGGGCGCTCCAGAGTCGAGGGTCGGCATCGATCGCCTTCCGATAATAGGTTGCCGCATCCTCATAGCGGTAGTGCAGTTCGAGTTGGTCCGCTACATGTGCGTAGCCTTCTCCATAACCAGGATTTACCGCTGCAATTTTTGCGAACCATGCATTGGGAGACCGGTCAGCAAGCAACTCAACCGCTGCGTGAATGGCCATCGCATCCAACGCGTCATCTTCCAGTGCAATTGCCTTGTCTGCCTCTGTGACGGCCGCTTCGCGGTCATCATTCTGAAGGGCGAGGTCTGCCATCAACTCGTACGCTTCAGCCAGCCTGGGATCGAGTGAAATCGCCTTCGCTGCATACTTCACCGCCTCGCCGTCAAACGTATCCGCGGATACTATCGCGAGCCCAAGGTACGCCGCGGCATTCGATGGGTCCTTTGCTAACGCTTCGCGGAAGACATCGACAGCTTCACGGTTGTTGAAACGTTCATGCAACAACAATCCCCAGCGCACTTTATAGACTGCATTGCTATTGTCCGGTTGCGTAGCCAGACGGAACTGGTCGTTCGCCTGTTCCCATGCTTCAAGACCCCAGAAGCCTTCTGCGCGAGCGTATGCGTCGTTGCTATGTGTCAGGTGCTCGAAGCAGGCCTGTGCCTCTGCAGCATGTCCGTGCTTGCGCAGCGACCAGCAGTCTCCAGGCACAGCCGCAAATACGCGCGTTGCTGATACGCACATCAGTATCAACAGCAGAGCTGGAGCAAGACACGTCATTTGTCGAGATCCTCCTGCACCTTCGCCAGTTCGATCAGCGCAGCCGTCAACTGCTTCTTGTAGTCCTCAGGGTCCATTGCCGCTTTTTGATACTTCAGCGTGTCGATCTTCTGTTCCAGCTCCTCCTTTTTTGCCAAGAGTGCGCGCTTTGCAGGATCATTTGCCGCCCGCTGACTGGTACCGAGGCGCAGCAATGTGAAACTTGACATAAGCGCCCCTTGGCCATTGCCAGCCTCCCGTACAGGCTCACCGCGCCCAATATCATTGAAGACGGCATGCTCAGTGGCGAGGCGCTTCTGCGAATCGTAAAATGCGGCCGTCTTCTTCGCTGCGTAGATAAAGGCTTCCATGGCGCTAACGGAATCGCTCTTATCCGTGTCAGCTTCCGGATCTTGTAGTGCCTCTACCCAATAACGAGCAAAAACAGTCGCGTTTTTTTCCGTGCCTGACTTTGTAGCCGCGATCACTGCGCGTCCTGGCCGCTCAAAGGCCGCGATGGACCCTCCGCTGGCGCTACTAGTGTCTACGATAAGCTGACGCTGCGCCGGGATGCGATCGCACATCGCTGCGATCTCGCCGGCAGTCACATCCGGGCCCACCAGGTTGAATTTGTACTCGAATCCATCAAACGAACCGTGGCCGATCAGGATGAGCACAAAGTCATCACCCGGCGTTGCCTTGCCCGCGACTGTATTCAGCGTATCCCGCAGCTGGGATGCCGTTGCCTGTGCGCCGATGAGCGTATAAACGTGCGCTGTACTCCCGGAAGCTTTAAATAACTTATCCAGATCTTGCGCCGCTGCCGTGAAGCGTTGTTCGTAATCCGGCTCCCCACCAAGGCCAGCCACCGTTACGTAGTACACCGCAGCCCGCGACTGTAGGGTCATGACAAGCACTGCTGCGAGCAGAGGAATACGCTTCAAACCGCGCCTCATACCACGCCCCACTTTCGCCGCAACAGCCACTCGGTGATCGGCAGCCCCAGCAACAGTAGAAAGACAATCGGCATATCCCACAACTCATTCGTTGTGCGGACGGAGATGCCTGCTTCGGAATACCCGATATCGCTAGGCAGGTTCTTGAGATCGGATCCTTCCCAGTAACTGCCACCGGTCTGCACTGCAAGCTGTTCCAGCAATGCCCGGTTTTGTTCCGTATGAAAGTTTTCGGCAACTCCGTCTTCGCGCTGGAAAGTCAGAACATCACGCCCGAGTTCCTGCGGCTGGTTTCCGACAGACTCTGCCGTCACCTCTGCCAGATACGTACCGGGTTTCTCTGCTGTCCATTCTGTTTGATATAGACCAGG
This sequence comes from Alloacidobacterium sp., assembly GCF_035631355.1. NCBI lineage: Bacteria > Pseudomonadati > Acidobacteriota > Terriglobia > Terriglobales > Acidobacteriaceae > Alloacidobacterium > Alloacidobacterium sp. The sequence continues at coordinate 241,932 of NZ_DASQIX010000061.1, read as the reverse complement.
CGTGTCATGGGATGGAGTAAGTTCAATCAGTGCATTTACGCCCTCTGGCCCTACAACGTGACCTGTAACCTGCACATTTGTAGCCGGCTGAAACTGGCGGTCACGCACTTGCGCCATAAGCTGCACATGTCCTTCATCCATTAAGTTCCGTGCAGGCATGGATGCGGTTACGGGACCGGGAGAATCCGCGACCAGCCAACGCAGGAGCTGCTGCCAGAAGAGATCATGCGACGGATCGCCCAGAGGTTCACTCATCTGCCAGCGCCAAGTACCGCCGGTTGCCACGATTGCGGTGCGGCCGTGGCCGTAGCTCTGAGTGATCAGCATCGGCAACTTACGATGCCCCACATTCATTTGCACCAGGACAGTAGCGCCAGGCTTTGGCGAACCGGCATCCTGATAGTCGGCCAGATAAGTCAGCTTTTTCCAGCGCTCGGCATTCTTCGCCGGGTCGTCCAGCAGCCGCGTAATGGGTGAGTTTATACCCTCGGCGGTTAACTGCACTGTGGCCGAGTTGCGATGGAAGTTGTTGCGGCCAGCAGGCAGGAATGTCGGTAAAAGATCATTCAAGCTCGACGCGCCCCAGCCACCATCGCTCAAAGACGAGCGGCCACCTAAAAAGAGGACACCTCCACCACGCCGATCAACGTACTCGCGTAGCAACTCCTGTTGCAGTGGTGTGAAATAGCCTGCATCGACGGAGCCGATGATGATACCCGCGTAACCGAACAGATCTTCCGGCCTGACCGGAAAACCGTCTGCCAGTTCACTCGGATCGCTAATGCCTTGCCTATATATCTTGTTCTCGCTTGTGCGAAGCATCGAGACGAGTTGCACAGTGGGATCGTCTTCTTCCGCGCGCCGGATGAATTTAAATTCCCAGCGTGGCTCACCTTCGACATAAAGAATCCGCCGTTTCGCATCGCTCACCAGGATGGGTCGTGCTATCGCATTGTTGCTGAGGTTCTCCTCGCCGGGTAATGGCTCGATTCCAAACCGGAGATTTTTAGCACCTGCTGCACCCGCGAAGAAGAAGAATGGCTCGGTCTGAAGTACTCCATTCGATGCCAGCGTCACTTCACGCGCGGCGAGCATCTTGTTCCCATCGCGGACAGTGAGCGTCGCCTTCTGTCCCTCGTAACCATGCTGTATCATGCTGACTGTCGCAGTGACTCGCGCATTAGCGACAGCGTTTGCTGCAACGCTCACATCCTCCAGTTCCACATCATGTGCGCTCTCGAACTTGCCGAACCCGACCGTATGCACGGGCAGACGGCGGTTGCGCAAAGACTGCAGAGCATCCAGGCCTATCTCCGGTCTGCCCATTCCGGTTGCATTCTCGCCGCCGTCGCTCAGCAGCAGGATCGCTCCGATGGGGAGACCTGAGGTTTCTGTGACAAGCTGTTTCAGTCCATCCCCGATGTGGGTCGCGGTTTCCACAGGTGCAATATTCTTCAACGCACCTATCGGCCTGACCCCATTACCAAGCCGATAGAAGCGCGTCTGGAAGCGTTTCTGCAACCCGGAGAGAATGCCACCCTGCAAGGCAGCCAGCGCAGCAGACTCGCGCGTTTTTCCGTTGCTATCGGGAATAGCCATACTGCGCGAGTCATCCACTACCACAGCGATAATGTTCTGCTGCGAGTTAAGCGCGGAAATTGTAATCGCCGGCTGCCACAACAGCAGCAGAATGAGTGCCACCAATGTCGATTGCAGACCCCACACGACCCATGCCCGCCAGCTTTGCAGTTTAGGCGCGGCATCGCGCATCCTTAATCGAACCAGCAGGGCTAGTCCACACGCAAATCCGATAATCAGCACCGGCAGCAGCCACGCAGGCCACGTCGCGAGCAGCACCAACCGTCCTTTCGCAAAAACCGGGCTCGGGTATTTAAAGAAGAGCTGGAACATTCACGCAGGGCCCTGAAAGAATTCGATCGTACGTGATGCGACTTTATTCGTCATTCAGCGACGAGCTCACCTAATGCGTCATTCCGTAGAGGATGTAGTCGAGCCCTACACGGAAGGCCATGGATGCAAAGGTTTCCGGATAGTCCGGGTCGTCGGCCCACTCCCAAGCGTCGCCAAGGTGCATGTTATGGCAGATGGCGACTATGATGCGTCCCTTGTCGTCACGGATAGCGCGCCACTTGGGCTGATAACCGTCTTTCTCATAGGTACGCCCTGTGCGAATCCACTGTTCGCCGGGGATCTGCATCTTGTCATCGACATCATAGAGCGTATGAAATATCTCGTCACCGCTCTGAAGGTCTTCGACGGGACGGTCAGGCAGCACCTGCCGCATCCCGTTCATAAAATTCTCCCAATCCTCAGTGCCGTGAAAATCATCGACCATCAAGAAGCCGCCCTTCAGCAAATACTCGCGCAGCCGCTTTGCTTCCGCGTCAGTAAATGACCACATCTGGACCTGCACCGCATAAATCCACGGGTAGTTAAAGATTTCGTCAGAATCAAGTGTGACCACCTGCTCGGTTGGCCGGCCATCGATACGGGTTAGCCTGTGCATGGCGATTAGAAACTGGCGATCCGCCTTAGGGTAGTCGCGAGACCAGGCGAAGCGGCTCCAGTAGCTCCAGCGGCCGTAACCTGTAGAGTTCTCCAGGTTCGTGGTGTAGGCCAGGCGCGACCAGTAGAACTCTGCCTTGACATTGCTCGGGGAGTCGTCATTACCGAAGCCAAAATCGGCAGTCCGCTGATAGGCTCGCAGCCCCACGCAGCAGCTGGTAACGGCTACCAACAGCAACGCGATCTGCGAAAACTTCATCCGGGCCTCCACAAAGGGAGTTCTGGGGCGAGCTTACCAGAAATGTCAACTACATTGTCTAAATAGACGCAGCGGACATGTAGCTTGTCACTCCAACGATCTTGTCAGGTCATTTTTGCGCGTGAGACGATGCAGGGAAACCAGCTGTGGATGCCGAAGACCTATGAGGCAGGTCTATGAAACGTCGTGACTTACTCAAGTTTGGTACTGCTGCCTTGTCGTATGCGGGCACGACGCGAGTGCCCCTGTTGGCGCAGACAGGCGTGGCGAAACCACAGGCCGCTGCGCTGCCCAACGACAAAGCAGACTATACGCTCCGCATCGCCCCGGTAACTGTTGAGCTCGATCGTTCGCACATTCTCTCGACCATTGGTTATAACGGGACAGCGCCGGGGCCAGTGTTACGAATGCGGGAAGGGAAACCAGTCTCGGTTGATGTAGTCAACGACACTGACACCCCTGAATTTGTGCACTGGCATGGGATGCTCATTCCTCCGGATTCGGACGGCACAGAAGAAGAAGGTTCGCCATTGGTATCTCCGCATGGCCGACGCCGTTTCCAACTCACACCTGGCCCGGCTGGAAGCCGCTGGTATCACTCGCACGCAATGGCAATGGATAACCTGTACAAAGGCACATATACCGGCCAGTTCGGCTTTGTTTATGTTGATGGTGGCAACGACCCGGGCCATTACGACCAGGAACTCTTCCTCGCTCTGCGCGATTGGGAACCGTTTTTCACCAGTGTCATGGAAGACGATGACGACGACACCCACAATGGCCTGCTACTGGAAAAGCCCTCGACATTGAACACCGGGCCCGATGGCCTCGAAGTTGGTTCCATGACATATTCGATCAACGACAAGGCTCTCGGTTCGGGCGAGCCGATCCGGGTTCGCGAGGGACAGCGCCTGTTGATCCATTTCTTAAATGCCAGTGCGATTGAGAATCGGCGCATCGCGTTCGCCGGTCACAAAATGAAGGTCATTGCGATGGACGGCAACCCGGTGTCTACACCACAGACACTCGATTCGATCTTTATTGGCGCCGGAGAACGCATTGATGCCGTCATAGAAATGAATCAGCCGGGTGTCTGGGTTCTAGGTTCGACAGAGAAGATGGTTCGCGAGTCTGGCCTCGGGGTCATTGTTGAGTACGCCGGACAGCACCGCCAACCGCAATGGATCGATCCACCCAAAGTGCCGTGGGACTACACCATCTTTGGAACATCAACATCCAACTCGCCCACCCCGCAGCAAACCATAGAGATGACCTTCGAGAAGATTCCCCGGGGCTTTGGCAAATTCAACGCCTGGCTAATCAATGGCAAGCCCTATCCACATGAACGCGAGTTCGTACTACAGCAGGGCACCCGTTACCGCCTGGTGATGCACAACCGCACAGACGATGCTCACCCCATGCATTTGCATCGACATCTATGGGAAATCGCCGAGATCAACGGAAAGAAAACCGCCGGCGTGCTCAAGGACACAGTCGTAGTTCCTTATTATGGACGAGCGATCGTCGACTTCACAGCAGATCATCCGGGCCCCTCACTCTTCCATTGCCATATCCAGCAGCATATGGACTATGGGTTTAAGGCGCTCCTTCAATACGGCTAATCTCCAGGCCGAGAAGGAAGCGAACGACGGTATAGGGCCCAGTCTCAAATTCGGACGTCGGCGCAATATGACGTTGAGAGGAAATGATGCGCCAACAGTAGAATTAAACAAGGCAGATAACATGGATTGCGATAGTTGCAATGGCCAGCTCGTCAGGCGTTATGGTAGAGGATTTTTCGAGTGCTATCTTGTGGTCACTTGGTCTTTTCCCCCGGAGCTGTAAGAACTGCGACAGGACTTAACCTTCGTTTTCATCGCCACTCTAACTGATATTCTGCCCTAGGTTCCATCGTATGACACCGAGCATCCTTCTCGCCTCTCGAGACGAAGCATCTCTACGCACTCGTTGCACGATCCTGAAGTGCGCAGGCTATCGCACTGTCTGCACAGATAATCTCAGCCGGGCGATTTCGCTCTCACTGGATTTTTCTCCCAATCTCATCATCCTCGGACACTCGTTTTCGGACCATGAACAAGACGCCTTCGTCGATGAACTGAACGAATGTCAGCCAGGGACTTCCGTCCTTTGCCTCAAATTTGGCCTGGTCGATCCCATGATGTTGCTTAGAGAATGCAGGGCGATTCTGTCAGCACATCCGGGGTGCGCGCCGGTGCGCTTATTGCGATCAAATTAACCGATTATGAAGCCATGCACTAAATGTCCGGACTTCCGAACCCATTGGTCTAAAGCAAACCAGAAGAGACTGATGGCACTGACGGAATATGGGGCCTCTGTCAAATGAAATGCTCATTGCGGACAGAGCGGAAGCGAAGGGCCGCCAGAAATGGCTTGCGCACAGTGTAGGATGCGTCGCTGCGTCCAACGAACTCATGGGATTGCTTGCGAGGGAAAGGATAAAACGGTTGCCTCCTCGGCCGCTCGCGAACTAAACACTCTCCTTTGAGCGGAACCTTCGATCCGCCAGCCACTGAAACATCTGGCTGCCATCTTTAAAGATTTTAGCGTCGTGGCACAATATGACGCTATCAGGATTTTGCATTGAATGAATATAGATTGAACAACTCAAAGCTCGTGAGATGTTTCAGTTGGAGCTTAAAAATGGTCACCGACAATCAGGGATTCGCAATCCGAAGCAATCCTGATAACAGTTTCGATAGTATTTGCCTTCATTGTTTTAGAACCGTAGCGACGTCGAGTAGTCTGTCGGACCTTCACGCGATTGAAAGGAATCATGAATGTGACAGGGACCTGACCACGGAGAACGATTTTTTCCCCTTACCTGACGAACAAGGCCGCAGGACATGACCCATTTCTCGAAGAATGGAGGCGCTAACTTCGGTTGCTGAGGGATGAGCTTTGCCAGTTAAGCGATCCGGTTAGCAATACGGCGGATCAGGAAGGCCGGCTTAGAGTTATTGCATGTCCAAAGTCGGGGGGGGCAAGCTCTGAGCTCCTTTAATTGCTCCAGCTCCTTGCAGTTTTCAATAAGGGTATCTATGGCCAACGCCGTCTCCTCAAGGAGGAGCGAGTGGGCCGCCCTAAGATGTTGCGATACTTGGATAAGATCTTCAGCTCTGGCACGATTGCCAGCTATATTTGCACGCTGGTTCCGGTGATTGCCATTTCGACCTGACCAGCGCGAATTCAGCCATGTGTCCAGATCGCGCGCGTTGGCAATGACGGCGCTTTTGTGGTGAATTCCATCAGGACGCCGCACCGGGAGGTCGAATTCCCGTTCCCAGCGTTGAACTGTGCGTACTCCTTTTCCAAGGTAGTTGGCAATATCCTTCCAGCAGCTCAGGACTGCTGGCTCGTTCCGCTGTGCCTCGTCGTTCATCTGACGCCTCTGACAGGCAGGCTAGCGTAAAAGGCTGCCTATTTTCACCTTTCTGTGCTATCGCACGAAGTCGACCTCACATCTTAGTCGGTAGTACAGGAGAGTATATGGCGAACCGCGATTTGGTCGCAATCGGCGCTTCCGCCGGTGGAATTGAGGCCTTGCAGCAAATTCTCAGCGCCCTTCCAAAGGACTTAGATGCCGCCGTGCTCATAGTGTTGCATACATCCAACCACGCGGCAAATCTTTTGCCACAGATCATGCAGAGGGCCAGCAAGTTACCAGTAGTTGACCCTTATGATCGCGACCGTATCGAGAAAGGCAAGGTATATATTGCCCCTCCCGATAACCACATCATCGTCGAGGGAAACTGGCTAAGAGTCCTCCAGGGCCCGCGCGAGAACTTCCATCGCCCAGCCATCGATCCGCTGTTCCGCTCCGCTGCGGCGTCTTATGGACGCAGGGTTATCGGAATCATTCTGTCAGGCTTGCTGGATGATGGGACAGCCGGACTCATGGTTGTCCGCGCACGGGGAGGGGAAGCCATCGTGCAGGACCCCGACAGCGCCATGTTCCCATCGATGCCCAGAAGCGCGCTGGAGCAGGTGCCGGATGCCCAGGTCCTGCCGCTTAAGAAAATTCCGAAGATGATTGTTCAACTGACGCAGGAAGAGATACCGGAAGAAGCCTTGGCCGGCGTATCGCCAAATGGCAAGGCAGAAAAGGAAACCAAAATTGCGGAGCTCGATATGTCGGAAATCGAGAACGACAACAAACTTGGACACCCCTCCGCCTTTGCCTGCCCGGATTGTGGCGGCGTCCTTTGGGAAATCGAAGAAAAGAGCTTTCTGCGCTTTCGGTGCCGGGTAGGGCACGCCTTTACCGCGCGTCATCTGGGAGCTGAACAGCGCCAGGCGGTGGAGACGGCTTTGTGGTCGGCACTGCGCGCATTGGAGGAAAGCGCCTCCCTGTACCGGCGCCTGGCCGATCGGGCGGACAATTCCGATCACAAGAGGGCATCGGAAAGATTCGAAGAGCGCGCTTCCAACACCTCAGAAAATGCCAAAGTGCTCAGAGACTTTTTGCTGCAGGTCAATCAAGGAGAAGAAGAACGGTTTGCCATGGAAGAGACCGGAACGGGATAGCTCTGCTGTTAAATCTGGATCAGCGCTAATCCTGATTCGGGATCGATCTTCTTTTCAAGATGTGCCGGACTTTCGGTCAGAATCAGTTCGCAGGTTGGGCGCACATGTGCTTCCAAAAGGTGTCCTCCATGAGCTGTTCCGTCCTTTCGCCCTACGACCAGATGGGCGTGTACCTGAGGCTCTCCATCTTTCAGGGCTATATCGCCGATCAGCGAAAGCAGCTCTATCTGCTCATTCAGAACGCTTGCCGGTTCATATTTTTTCGCTTCCCAGTTAAACCAGCCGAGTTTTGCGTGCGAAAGCGCTCCTATAGCCTTGAAGCTGCTTCCGCCTAAACCTTGCTCTTTCGCGAACTGCTTCAGCTCCGCTGCGATTTCGTCGCCCGTCTCAAAAATCAAAGCAAAGACTTTCGGCTTCTGTTCGACCTGCTTCCACCGCATATAAGTTCTTCTTCCGAATTCCAGGCTGCAATGACAAGTGTGTGCCTGCTTTTATTTCGATGCTTCACAACGATGTTGCGTTTGGCTTATGTCGGCTGATTCATCTCGCATCTTATAAAGAGAGGTTGAAGTTATCCGAAGAGATAGTGATGAAGATATTCCAAGTACTCGCTGTTGCGCTGATTGTTGGTGGCTGCGGGCTTCAGATACAAGCACAGGATGCGAAACAAATCGTTCAACAAGCCGCAAATACGGAACTGGCGGCAGACAAGAACGATCATACATGCTGGATATTTCATGAAGTGGACCGCAAGCCAAAGAACAGCGTTGTGCAGTGGGTGGCGCAAACGCACAAGGGAGAAATAACGCGCGTCCTCACCAGGAACAATCAGCAGATTTCCAAAGCGCAGCAGCAACAGGACATCAACAAATTCATTCATGATCCGAGTGCGCAGGCAAAACAACGCCAGGACGGCCAGAATGACGACAAGCAGGCATCATCAATGATGAAGCTGCTGCCGGTGGCGTTTATCTGGACGGTGACCAGCAAAAACGATAGCACAACAACTTTGCACTTCAAGCCAGACCCGCACTTTCAGCCTCCGAGCCGCCAGGCGCGCGTCTTCAGCGCAATGGAAGGAGACATGACGGTCAACAACGACCACCATCGAATACAGGAGCTGAAAGGCCATCTCATTCATAACGTGGATTTTGGTTATGGTCTTCTGGGCAGATTAAATCAGGGTGGGTCATTCGCCGTTGAGCGCCAGGATACTGGGCAAGGCGAGTGGCAGATCACCTCTACGCACGTTCACATCCAGGGGCATGCGCTTATCTTCAAATCCATCTCTGAGCAAGAGGACGATGTAAAAACATCCTTCTCCCGCGAACCAGACAATGTGACTTTGGAACAGGCGTCTTCAACGGTCATGAGCAAGTAGGGCTAGTCTCTCGATCTTCCTTCTTCCGTTTCGAAGCCAGGAACCATGCACTCGACAACAGCACGCCGGCGCCTAATGCAGCTGTCAGTGCCGGATAAGGCGCAGGCTCCTGTACGTAACCTGTCTCAATGTATTTTTTTCTGCGCGTTTCCAGCGGCTGGTGCATGGCCATCTGAATCACTCGGCCAGGTGCAGAGCATGTCGAGGCGTACCATGCATAATTTGCTCGCGGCAACTGAACCCATCGGTCAGGATTAGCGTGTCGCGATTGGCGTCACGCACGCGCGGCAACAGCACGCGCTCGCCGATCTTCATTGAAATGTCGTAGTGGCTCTCTTCGAAGCCGAACGATCCGGCCAGCCCGCAGCAGCCTGAATCTAGCAGTTCAGCATCGAGCCCCACGCGAGAGAGAACCTGCTGCTCGTTTTTCATGCCGAAAATCGCCTTCTGATGGCAATGGCCATGGAGCAGCGCTTTACGTTTGAGTGTGGGCGGAAGATAGTTCGACTTGTTAAGAAATTCAGCTAGCGTAACCACTTGCTGGCGAAGTCTTTGTGCGTCCTGATCCGCCGGAAAAAGGTTGGTCAGCTCGTCCCGAAAAACAGAGGCACAACTGGGCTCCATCACTACGATTGGGATGCCTTTTGTGAGATGGGGACGCAGCGCGTCTACTATTTCCCCCAGTTGATCTTTTGCGTGATCGAGAAATCCGTAGTCGAAAAGCGGACGACCGCAACAGAGATTGCGCCGCGGCACCTGGACACGCCAGCCTGCGGACTCCAGGACTTCCACAGCCGCTTTTGCGGTATGAGGAAAGAAGTGATTATTGAAGGTGTCGGCCCAGAGGATGACTGCGGGGCGCTCATCGTTCGCGTGGTCTACATGTTTCGATCTACGCTCGAACCAACTCTTGAATGTCTCGCGAGCGAAGGCAGGCATCTTGCGGTGCTGCGTAATGCCGCCTACCGCTTTGGCGAAGCCGGAAAGACCGGGAGTCTGCGTGATCAGGTTTGCCAGCTCGGGATACCGCGCCGCGATATTTGCCCAGCGATAAATCTGGCCCATGGCGTGAGCGCTTGCCGGACGCGGCTGGTCTTTGTAGTAGTGGTAGAGAAATTCAGCTTTGTATGTGGCGACATCCACACTTACCGGGCAATCGCCCTTGCAGCCTTTGCAGGAAAGACAAAGATCTTAAGCGCAAATATTCACTGTTCCTGATTAAACGCAAACTTATTTCGACTGCCGGCTGGAGTTTCAATGATGACTTGGAGAAGTCCGCCTTTCTTATCGCCGGTTTTGAGGCGGTTGGATCCGCAAGCGCTTTCAATCTCGTGCCTTTCATATTGCAGCAGTGGTCGTGGATGTCAGGACTTCTTTGCGGGCACTTTCTTGCCGGCCTTCCTCGCCTTGGACAATCCAATTGCTATGGCTTGCTTCTTGCTCTTTACTTTTTTGCTGCTGCGTCCGCTCTTAAGTGTCCCCTTTTTCCTGGCCTTCATTTCTCTTTCGACGCTTTTACCAACTGCTCGGGAGTACTTTCGGGATGGTTTCTTTTTCCCTGTGGATTTCTTCTTTGAGGTTTTCTTCGTTGCATAACATCCTTCTGCCAAAATGAGATGTTTAAGCGTTCCGGGTCAGTTGTACGGCATTGATGCCGATAAGATCCTACAGAAAACTAACAAGACGGCATCTTATTACCGGAACCGTCGGGTGTGGTGATATGTGACCGGATTGAGGACAAAGCTGGAAGTATCAATGCGAGGAATGCCATCGAACAGATTGCAGAGATTTCTGGCGGAACTTGGCCCCGGTCTTGTCACCGGGGCTGCGGATGATGACCCGTCAGGAATCTCTACGTACTCGGTTGCAGGTGCCTCTTTTGGATACGCGACACTGTGGACTGCGCTCCTTTCCTTTCCGCTGATGGCCGCGGTCCAGTTGATGTGTGCACGGCTGGGAATGGTAACAGGTCGTGGACTAGCCAGCGTAATTCGCAGCCGCTATCCCCGCTGGGTCTTATGGTTTGCCTGCTCGCTGGTCATTGTTGCGAACGTCTTCAATATAGGAGCCGATCTCGCCGGCATGGCAGATGCAATGCAAATGGTTAGCGGCATCCGTGCTTATCTCTGGACTCCCTTCTTTGCATGTCTCATCATGGGTCTCCTGTTCTGGACTTCTTACAGGCTCATGGCTCGGACTCTCAAGTGGCTTACGCTGGTACTGTTTGCTTATGTTGTGACCGCTTTTCTTGCGCGTCCTGATTGGATTGCAGTTATTCGATCCACATTCACTCCACATCTCGAATGGAACAAGGACTATATCTCTGTCCTGGTGGGAATCTTGGGAACTACTATTTCGCCTTACTTGTTTTTCTGGCAGGCAGCGCAGGAGGTCGAGGAGGACCGAGATCACGGGAAAATGACCGTGACGCAGCGGCGCGGCTCGACGAACAAAGAACTCAGGGTTGCAAAGAGAGATGTCATTACTGGAATGCTGCTCTCGAATCTGATTATGTACTTTCTCATCTTGACTACTGCGGCAACACTGCATGCGCATGGAAACAAGGGCATTGAGACAGCAAAACAAGCTGCTGCTGCATTGCGCCCTCTTGCTGGTGCGGGTGCATACTGGCTATTCACTCTGGGAATTATTGGAACAGGCATGCTTGCTGTGCCGGTCCTGGCAGGCTCTTCAGCCTATGCGATTGCTGAAGGAGCGCGGTGGAGATCGGCATCGCTCAATCTTGAGCCTGGGTTAGCGCGAAAGTTTTATGCGGTCATTGCAGCAGCCATACTGGTTGGGCTTGCATTTGATTATGCCAAGCTCAATGCGGTAAGAATGCTCTTCTTGTCTGCCGTTCTAAACGGTTTGTTGGCTCCTCCATTGATCATCATGGTCGTTTTACTGACTAGCGATCGCAAGGTCATGGGAAATCGGGTCAATTCCCCCGGATTACGTACATTAGGCTGGGCGTGCGTACTGATCATGAGTGCCGCCGCAATAGCGCTCCTAACATTTCTAGGATAGGAAAAATGTCGCGTCTGGCGCTTCGTGGTTACAAAATGACATAGGAGTTATGTCCGAGAAAAAGAATGCTACATGGCAGATGATCACAGGTCATAAGTAAGTATTCAATCGCCGCAGCGAGTGGACTATTCGTGATAGGCCATAGGGCGTATTTAAGTACTGGATCAATCCAACAATTATTTCGTAAAGATCCCATGCTTCTCGTCGTATTGATGTTCAGTTTTCTGCGCTTTTGTCGCTGCATCGTTAGCGATCCGACGGGCGGTGTTTTTACCAATTGGCTTCCGCATCTTATCTTTTGCGGTTGATAAATTTCTACCTTTTGCCATAATGTTATCTCCCTTTCATTGTGCACCGTTGCACTGTAAAGATCACTGAAGTCAAACGTTCAGAAGTTGATCGAACAATGCCCGGTATCTTTGTAATGCCAACCTCAGATCTTCGGTCGATGCATCATCTCCCCGATTCCATTGTTGCTCCAGGATAGATTTGGCATTGGTGAAGCTTTCAGTAAGATGTTCGACTATCTCAGCAACCAGCTTATCGGCCTCCTTAACTGCCCATCGGGGTTCGTCTACGAACGCGGTCTGAATGCCGGTCCAGCGCGTCCGTAGGCTTCCAGCATCTTCCTTAGAAAAGAGAAGGGTTGGAGAATTCGCATCCCGGATCACTTGGGTATCAGGCTCTGTTTGAGTAGTCACAGCGTTTTGACGATCGATGCGGGTTGCTGTAAGTCGATCCTCTGCCTCTCTCCCGGCGCTGTTCAATCCAGCCTGGCTGGAGCTTTGAACGGATCGATCACTCTGGTCACTCAATCCTTCATTGAAACTTGGCTGGGTCATTATGCCACCTCTCGCTTCATCTTTTCGGAGTTCGTTGCAAGTAGCTCATCGAACAATGTGCGGTAATGGATCATCGAGCTCCGGAGATCTTCAGTGGTGGCCTGGCCGTGTTGATGCAGGAGTGCCAGTTCATGGGCTGCGCGATAATCGGCCACAGCCTGCGGATAATACACTGAAATATCTGCTGCTCGCTGTTCGAAATCCGTCATTGGGTATCCGCAAGCCCGCATAAGTTGGGATAACAATCCATCGGCTTCGTCCACCGCGCACGCGGGGTCATCTACGAAGCGCGACTGGATGATGTGCCACTTACTTATAAATTGCTCGCGTTGATCCGCAGTAAGACTATGAAGAGAAAACTTGTTGACCCGCTGCTGCCGCGCCTCTAGAACGGACTCTGCGCGGTGGAAGCCATGTTCTTGTACAAGCCGGTCATATTCGGGTCCCAACTTCTGACGGAGAACCAGCCTTCTATGCCGCCTCCAAATGACCAACAAGGCAACAAGTAGGGCAACCGCGACTATTACGATAGCTGCGATTATTTTAGGATCCATGCTCCCTCCTGCCACTCTTATAGAGGATGCTGCCCATCCATAACCTGTTGTCCTCATTTCGCAGTTAGCAGTGAAATACTTCTTGAACTGATATGGCTGACTTAGGTCTTAATATGGACTGGGGCTCGGTCCTGATACTTGCCAGAGCGGATCCGTGGATCGCAGCAAAAGCTAAATCGCGAGGCATTGCGCTGAATTCGTCAGCTATGGAGAAGGCGAGAGCATTCTTCCGGCGTTAATCAGCGAGATATGGGAAAGAGCCTGAGGATAGTTCCCAAGGTATCTTCCCGTTTTCGGGTCGTATTCTTCGGAGAGAAGTCCTATATCGTTGCATAGTAGAAGAAGTTTTTCATAGAGATTCTCAGCTTCTTTTCTGCGGCCAGTCCCAGCGAGATTCTGGACAAGCCAGAAAGAACACGCCAGAAAAGCGCCTTCTTCGTCATGTTTTGATTCCGCTAAATAGCGGTAAACCAACCCGTTCTTCACGAGATGCTTCTGAATAGCCTGCCGCGTGCCGTGAACTCTTTCATCGCTAAAAGGAAGAAAGCCGAAGGTTGGAATGAGCAGCGCGGATGCGTCGAGTTTGCCTGATCCATACGACTGCACAAAGCTTCCCAGGCGTTTATTGAATCCTCGCCTGCATATCTGCCGATGGAGCTGATCTCTTTTGCGTCTCCACGCGGCTAAATTCCCGCTGATTTCACCGTTCTCAATCCCCTTAATTCCGCGGTCGAGCGCGAGCCATGCCATGACTTTTGAATAGACGAAGAGGTCCTGCTGATCGCGTCGTTCCCACATTCCATAAGCCGGCTTATGAGCAATTGATGCCACATAAGTTGTCATCTCTTCCCGAAAACCGCGAAAACGCTTATCAAGACGCACATTTGCACGTTTCATATTGGCAAGCGCGTCTGCAACTTCTCCGTACACATCGAGTTGTGTCTGTTGGGAAGCACTATTACCGATACGCACCGGTGTCGAGTTTCTGTAGCCTTTTAGCCATGGCAATTCACACTCGGGAAGATGTCTTTCTCCCCGCATGCCATACATAATCTGAATGTCGCGCACATCAGGGCCCACAGATTGAAGCAACCACTTCTGCCATGCTTTGGCTTCATCGTGATATCCGGCTGAGACGAGCGATTCCAGTGTGAATGCGGCGTCGCGAAGCCAGCAATAACGGTAGTCCCAGTTGCGATCGCCGCCCAGCAGTTCCGGAAGGGACATGGTCGGGGCTGCTACGATGCCTCCGCTGGGACGATAGGTGAGTGCTTTCAAGGTAATTAGCGAGCGCTCGATGGCATCCATCCAAGGCCCCCGATAGGTGTTTATTTGGCACCACTTGAGCCAGAAGGCCTCAGTTTGAGCGAGTGCTTTTGCCACATTGACACGGCGTGGAGCAGGTTCTTCGGCACCCACGTGTGTCAGCACGAATGACCTCTGTTGTCCCTCGTTTAGAGTGAAGTCGGCAAAGACTGTGGAATCTTCATTTCGCAAAGACTCCTGTGTGCGGAGGTAGAGGACACTCGTTCCCCCAGCCGCAGCCCAGTTATTTCCTTCTCGCGGGCCAGTCCACGGAATAGTGCGGCCGTAGTCGAAGCGGACACTCAGTTCCATTTGTACGGAGACGCGTCCATGCAGACAACGGGCGATTCGTACCACATCCGAGTGGCGTTCCCGAATGGGCATGAAGTCTGTCAGCAACAACACTCCGGAAGCAGTTTCGAAACGCGTTTCCAGAATCAAAGTATGATCACGGTATTTCCGCGTAGCCTTACGGGGCCGTTCTCGCGGCGCAATCAGCCATCTTCCATTGGCATGGGTTCCAATAAGGGCCGCGAAACATGCAGGAGAAGAAAAATCCGGCCAGCACAGCCAATCTATGGATCCATTTCTGCCGACTAATGCCGCTGTCTCGCAATCGCCGATAAGAGCGTAATCCTCAATCTTCAGAGCCACTTGCCTCTTCCTCGATCTGGTTTCACCTCAATGGAGATTTAGATGCTGATCCTGCACCGGTCAGGCATCTTCAGGAGGCGGTTTTGGAGTCCGACTAAATGAGGGAAAAATGAATAGATCTATGACTGTTGTTGTGACCGGCGCCTCTGCCGGGTTGGGACGCGCGATTGCCCATGTCTTTGCCAAAGAAGGCGCTAGAGTTGGCCTGATCTCCCGCGACCAGTCGGCACTGGAAGCAACTGCCGCGGAGGTGGAAGAGCTTGGAGGAAAAGCAGCGGTCTATGCGGCAGATGTAAGCGACGATGCGGCGGTAGAATCCGCTGCCGCATCGTTCGAGGAACATCTTGGCCCCATCGATGTATGGGTCAACAACGCCATTACCTCGGTCTTTTCACCTATTAAAGAGATGGAGGCGAGTGAATTTCGCCGCGTTTCAGAGGTCAATTATCTGGGCTATGTGCATGGCACGCTTTCAGCCCTGCATCGCATGCTCCCTCGCGACAGCGGACGAATTATTCAGGTAGGCTCGGCGCTTGCGGTCCGCAGTATTCCATTGCAGTCTGCCTATTGCGCAACCAAGCACGCCATTGTTGGTTTCACTGATTCTCTGCGCTGCGAGTTGTATCACGACAAGAGCAGTGTAAAAGTGGTCGTCGTTCACATGCCTGCAATGAACACGCCGCAGTTCACATGGGTCAAGAGCCGTCTTCCGCGCATGCCGCAGCCGGTCCCTCCCATCTATGAACCAGAAGTGGGCGCGCGGATGGTGCTTCATGCGGCGCTGACAGATTCTCCCCGGCGTGAGTACTGGGTGGGAGGATCGACGGTGAAGGCCATTCTCGGGCAAAAAGTCATTCCTGGGCTGCTGGATAAATTTCTAGGCAAGACCGGATATAAATCGCAGCAGCGCAAGATTCAAGACCCGCCGGATCGTCCTTATAATTTATGGCGGCCCGTGGCCAGCGAGTTTGGCGCGCACGGTCCATTCGACAAACGATCGCGACCTTTCAGTCTGGAAGCAAACGTGAGCCGGCATCCGGGATGGCTAGCCCTCGGCGTCGGCCTCATCGGGGCCGCGCTCTTTGCGCGGAAAATAATCTCTTCCTAAGCGATGCGTGGATTCCCTTTGAAGTGGGTATAGGGCGGACTGAGATCGTAGCGGATTGCTGGTTCTTTCAGATCACGGCGATTGGAAAAGAAAATGTCATCGCCATGCTTGATCAGGTAATCGGCGGTTCGCGCGGCAAGCGCCTGAATTGTTAATCCCGGATTGGCCGATCCCTGCGCAGGAAAAATGCTGCCATCGCAGATGAAGAGGTTGGGAATGTCATGCGTCCTGCCGAACTTGTCTACGACTGAGGTTGACGGATCATTGCCCATTCGGGCAGCGCCGACGAGGTGCGCATAGCGCGATTCCTGCACAACCTGCGTAGCGCCTGCGGCCCGCATCACTTCCATCACTTTATTTTTCCCGAATTCGATCAGCTTCTTATCATTGTCATGAAGATTGAACGTGACTTTTGCCACAGGCAAACCGTACTGGTCTTTTTCGGCAGCCAATTCGACGCGATTGTCTTCCCAGGGCAAAATCTCCCCCAGCACGCCAAGCGTTGCCCAATGGTTGTAATCCATCATGACGCGGCGCAGACCCCATCCCCATGCGTTCATGGCTGAAATCATCTGCTTGGCAAAAGCCACCGGCAGAGGCCCCACTGTCTGAATGGCAAAGCCGCGGGCGAAATCGCGGCGTTTGTCTGTTTCGTAAAATTCTTCTGTCAACGCGTGGGCCGGCGGCGCTTTGTAGAGACGAATCAGCTCATCGAATCGGCCCGCCACAACATTGCCCGCCTGCGCCATCAGATATTTGCCGAGAGTTCCGCTGGAGTTGGCCATTCCGTAACGATGGCCGGGACATGCGGAATTCAACAAAAGGCGCGGCGTCTCGATAGCATAACCGGAAACGATGACTGCCCGCGCCCTCTGGAAGTGCTCTTTCTCTTCGCTGTCGAAATATACGACTCCATCCACGCGGCCATCATTACGCAGACTGACGCGCGCCGCCATTGAATGCGCGCGAATCTCCGCTCCATGAGAAATGGCGTCGGGAACATGCGTGATGAGCGTGCTCGCCTTCGCTCCCACCTTGCAGCCTTGAATACAGAAGCCACGATAGATGCAGTGTGGCCGGTCACCGTGCGATGCGGACAGAATGGCTACGGGACCGCCCGCAACTGTGCGAATGCCAAGTTTTGCGCATCCGCGAACCAGCACGTCGCCCACGCCGCCAAGCGGATGAGGACCGTACGGATGCCCATGCGGATCGCCCCACGGAAACCATGCAGGGCCGGCTACTGGAATTTCTCTCTCCAGCAATTCGTAATAGGGCTTTAGGTCCCAGTAGGAAATAGGCCAGTCTGCACCGACGCCGTCTTCGGTATATACGCGGAAATCCGAAGGATGGAAACGAGGCGTAAACGCTGCCCAGTGTACCGATCCTCCGCCTACGCCCTTGCCGCTGTTATTCGCGCCGAGCGTGAGCGGATCTTTGCCGCCGGTAATGCGCAAGTCGTTCCAGTAAAGTTCATGCGAACCTTTCTCATCGCTGACCCAGTCTTTTTCCGTATCCCAGAAAGGTCCCGCCTCTAAACCAACAACGCGAAATCCCGCCCGGGCAAGCCGCTGGACAAGCACGCCTCCAGCCGAACCCACCCCGACGATGCAGTAATCAACCGTTTCGTGGTCAGAGAACTTCCGCATGGGCATCGATATGGTTTGCATCGGTCCCAGGCGGTGTTTGGCTGAATCGTTGTCGTCGTCGAAAAATTTCATCTAAATATGTCTTGGCCACTCGCAGTAATTGCCTTCAAAGCTCTGAAACGGAATCGACTGGAGGAATCCATTCATAGCGTTCTTCTTCTGTCTCCCATGGTTCAGGCAAGCCATTTTCAAGGCGCATGTATCCACGCGGATATGCCGGGCCTCCGAACCCGACCTCGTCCCAGGCCCAGGGATGCGAATAGTACGCGGTAACGCAGTCTTCCATGAACAGCGCCCAAAGGCGTTTGACCGGCATCTGCTGCCAGATGGTATTGGGTGGATCAGGCGAGCCGTCGCGCAACGATTTCAAAATAAGTTCCTGGCGATGAATGCTCAGATCAATGAATGGCAATTGAAAGCGCTCCCGCGACATCCCATCGATTGCCTCAAGAGCCAGCCGATACGCTTCCTGGTCGGGAGGCATGTCTTCGTAGCGAAAGCCATTCAGCGAATTCTTATAAAGCCGTTCATCAATAACTGGGAGGATCGGAATCTTCCGGTCTGCAGCCCGATCATCCTGTGGAACTACTCGGTCAATGATGGCTTCCAGCAATTCGGCCTCTTCGGGTGAAAAAAAGCGGACAGGCGGCGTTTGGTCGACCCGCTTTTTGACGATGTTTCGAGTCGTCGCGTCCCAGTTATTTTGCTGCTTCATCGTGCTGAATCGGGGATAGTAGCCAGGTTGGGGCAGGTCGCGAATCTCACTGCCGCTCGGGCGAAGAGGATAGGAATGCTTCTTCATCCTTTTTTCTCCCGTCGAAGCAGGCTGGCCATCAGCCCTAAAAAGCCGCAGGCTGCAAAGAGCAATGGCGCAAAGATCGGCGGCCCATAGAGCATGTTATACAGCGGCTTTTTCATGCCGCCCGGTCTGCGAACAATTCCGCGCGCATGGTAATAAAAGCCAACTGCGCCATCGGCCAGAGCCAGCGTTGAAACAGCAGGAAGAAGAGTATTCGCGATGCGACGGCTTTTGATTGCTCCCGCAGCGGCGGCCATCAGCACAGGCGTAAGCAGGACCGGGGTCCATTGCGCCTTATAACGAAAGTTAGTTTTGTAGTGTGAGTAAAGAGCTTCAAATCCACTGAAAAATGCCCACAAAATCGTAATTGTGGAGAGATGCTTCTGAAATCTGCCGTGACGCAGATCTTCACGCCAGCCTGATTTTGACAGCATGACTATATCACTGGGCATCACTCTGCCGAGGTCTTCTTCGCGGCGGAGATAGGATGCCATTAAGCCGAGATATGCGCTTGTGCCGAAGAGCAATGGCGCAAAGATAGGCGGCCCCATCACGATATTCGTAACCGGCAACTTCCAGCCACCCGGCTTGCGCGCGACGCCACGCACGTGAAAGAAGAATCCGATGATTCCATCGGCCAGTGTCAGCACACTGACCGCGCGAAGCACGACGCGGGCACCCGGGCGGCTCATAACTCCCAACAGGCCCGATCCCACAAGGGCTGCGCTAAGTCCAACCGGGGTATACATAACCGGATTGCTGTAGCTTCCCTTGTAGTGTTCGTATCCCACTTCAAGACCACTCGCCACACTTGTAACGGCGACAACAAAGCAAAGGCTGCGCTGGAAACATCCGTGCCTGATGTGTTCAAGGGCACTAATGACCGCCGAGTCGAGCGGTTGCGGTAAAGAGTATTTCGCTGCCCGTTCCAGTTCTGTTGTCAGAACGAAGCTCACGCTGCTTCTCCTTCGCCCCATGCCAGATACCGTTCCGCATCCTTCCGTTTAAATGTCAGGCCCAGTCCCAGGCTAGAAAAGTCCGGCTGCAACTTGCCATTTCTCGCTTCGATGAATCCATCGAACAACATCTTTTCGATACGCACGTGATCGTGAAAATACTCAACGTGCCGAAAATTAGACACAGCGGAACCGATGTGCGCATGAAGCGTTGGCGCGCAGTGGGCCGAAACCGGACAGCCAAAGCTAGCTGCTACCGCCGCGCCTTCCAGGAATCCTGTGAAGCCCTTGCACCGGGTCGCATCGAGCTGCAATACATCGACGGCTTTGGCTTCAAGCATTTGCCTAAAATAGAGCGAATCATAGCCATACTCGCCTGCGGCAATCTCCATTTCTGGTCGAACAGCGTCGCGCACTCGGCGCATGTCAGCAAGGCGGTCGGAACTCACAGGCTCCTCGAACCAGCTCACGCCGTTTTCGCTGAAACGATCTGCCATTGCAATGGCTCGCTTTGCGTTGAAAGCGCCATTAGCGTCCACGAACAAAGCAACATCAGGACCGATGGTTTTGCGGGCCACGGATACACGCTCAGGATCGGACTCCGGATGGGAGCCGATTTTCATCTTGACGCTGCGGATTCCGCTTTTCACCCAGCCTTCTAACTGCTTCGCAAGTTTTGCATTCGAGTATGAAGTAAAACCACCGCTTCCATAAGCTGCGACAGATGACTGTGATGCTCCGAGAAGGACCGTTACTGCACACCCGAGTAGTCTCGCCTTCAGGTCCCATAGAGCAATATCCAGCGCCGAGATCGCCATGGATGCTATTCCACGGCTACCGTTATTTCGCACCTGCCGCAGCATCGCGAGATAAAGGCGCGACGTATCGAGCGCCGGTTGACCTGTCAGGCATTTCTTGCCCAGATGTTCGGCAACCACAGCGATGGCCTTGCTGCCGTATGTATATCCGCGGCCCACTTGATCGCCGGCGCGAATCTCGGCCAGAACCAGCGTGGTTGAGTCCCAACTTAAAGTACCGTCAGCTTCCGGAGCATCGGTAGGAATGGTGTAAGCCGATACCGCGATTTCATCGATACATGGCTGTGACAGCCCCATCAGCAGGAGAATTTCCTTTCAGTAAAAAGCGGCAATTAAACCAGCTCGCGCACTTTATCGTGAGCATTCGTGAGGACGATCTTCATCCGGTTTGGCTCGCCACGCGCCAGCGCTTCAGCAAGTTTCAGCGCCTGTGAAGCCTTGACCTTCGCGGGCATGGGTGGCGTGAACTGGTCTACGACTGCTTCTATCAACACGGGCTCGTTCCGCTTGATGACGCCGTCGAGCTGCGTTCCGCAAGCGGTCGGATCATCAATCTGAATAGCGTCGATGCCCGCGCCGCGCGCAATCGTGACGAAATCAGCAGGCTGGAGATCGCACGCATATTCCGGATTGCCCAGAAATACCATCTGCTCCCACTTGATTTGTCCAAGCGTATTGTTCTTGATCACGATGATCTTGATATTGAGCTTGTACGCTGCGACCGTAATCAGTTCGCCGAGCAGCATACTGAGTCCGCCATCACCGATGATGCAGTACACCGGACGATCCGGATAAGCGACGGCGGCTGCAATGGCATAAGGCAGACCGCAGGCCATTGTCGCTAGATTGCCTGAGCAGCTATGCTTCTGTCCTCGCAGCGCCGGAACATAGCGCGCCCACCAGGTGGTAATCGTCCCTGAATCGGAAGTAACGATTGCATTGGAGGGGATCCGCTTTCCCAATTCCCAGCCGAGCACCTGCGGCTTCATCGGCTTGTCGTCGCGTGTCCCTCGCTCCTCCATAAGTTTCTGCCATTCTGCTTTTGCTTCCTGGGCTTTCTTCAAGAATGCTTTATCATGTTTCTTCAACATGGGAATCAAAGCGCGTAAGCATGTTTTCGTATCGCCGACCAGCGCCACATCCGCAGGATGACGAAGACTGACGCGCTGCGGATCCAGTTCAATCTGGACGCACTTGATTGATCCCGGTTCAGGAAGAAATTCGATATAGGGGAATGAAGACCCAACGATGAAAAGGGTGTCACATCCTTTAATTGCATCCTGAGACGGCTCTGTTCCGAGCAGGCCAATGCCTCCAGTCGTGTATGGGCTGTTATCCGGCACAGCGGCTTTGCCCAGAAGTGCCTTTACCACTGGCGCGCCGAGTATCTCCGCCGCATCTTCCAGTTCCTGTGTTGCGTGAAGCGCTCCTTGCCCTGCGAGAATAGCAATCTTTTTCCCACGATTGAGAATGTCAGCAGCGTGTTCCAGTTCAACTCTGGCCGGCAGTTGCTCGAAGTAAGCAGGCACCGCTGAAGTGTGATGAGCAGGATTGCGAGAAGAGCGGCCCTTTTTCATCTCCTGGATCTGTACATCGACCGGAATCGTAATATGCGCGACGCCGCGTTTGGTCAACGCTGTACGAATGGCGAGATCGGCGACGCTTTCCATGTGAGCGCCGCTCATCACGCGCTCGTTGTATACAGCCACGTCCATGAAAAGCTTGTCGAGTGCGACATCCTGCTGGGTAAGAGTTCCAATCAGGTCGCTATGCTGCAATCCGGTAATTGCGAGCACTGGAGAGCCATCCATTTTGGCGTCATACAGCCCGTTTAGGAGATGAATCCCCCCTGGCCCCGACGTAGCAATGCAGACACCGAGCCTTCCCGTAAACTTCGCGTAGGCGCACGCCATGAAGGCAGCCGCCTCTTCATGGCGAACATGAATGAAGCGAATGCGATCTTTCTGCTTTCGGAGGGCCTCAAAAACCCCATTGATGCCATCGCCCGGCAAACCAAAGATCGTATCGACTCCCCATTCCATCAACCTTTCAACGAGTACATCAGAAGCATCCATCACGCCCTCCACACAGGAATCGATTGCAAGCACAAGACAGTCAGTAGGACGCTCAGTAGCTTCGACGAGTTTTCCCGGCGACAAAAACGACATGGCAGCAGGGGGATATGTCAAATCATGCATTCACGCTTGCGCATAATAATGTTCAAAGGTCCTGCTCTTCGGCTAAGAGGGTAAGACTGTGACCGAGACAAGAAGCAGCCGACCTGGCACGACAAAGCCTCTTTTGTCCCTTAGTCGAATCAGCACGACTTCGCCAAAGTTCGTGTTGCCATGCAAAATCATTCGCTTGTCAAAGTCTGATTTGGCTGCTGCTTAGTAGCGGGTGTAGTGGACGATAGCCGAAAGTTTTTCTCGCAGGATGTAATACTCGTTCACTGGCCTGTCGTCCTGGAGGATAGGAGCGTTTGGGGCCTGTGCGATCATCTGATCAATAGGAAATTCAGTATCCAGGACGGCAGCGAATTGCTGCTCAGGGCTCGATTCAGGGGCCCATTCCATCATGTCCGCCATTGCTTTTGCAGGCATATGCGCAACAAGTTGCTGTGGAGTCCAGTCAGGAAGGGGCCGGTTGCTGGCGAGAAAGTGGTTGCCAAAATGCTCCAGGGAGCCGAAGACGCGTACATATAAGAAGGATCCCCTGAGCGCCTGCGCCACGGCAGAATGATCCGTTGCATCACTTGCGGGCAACCATGTTTGCAGAATCCCATCAGGAGGCAGGCGAAGCTTGATAGTGGAATAAAATTCTTTGGAATACAGCAGACTCGATCCAGCGGCTGCAACCGGGGGTGGAGGATCGATCGTGATCACATCGTATTGCTGCGTTGTCCGCTCAAGATAACGGCGGCCATCATCGATGACAATATGCGCCATAGAAGAGTGCAGAAGCGCCGGCCCATCGGGATGATAGTAACCAAACAGCTTCGGTACACTGGGAACAAGTTCAACCGCCGTGGCAGGGACGCCCCAGGAGAGCACTGAGCGGAAAGTTGTTCCCATTCCAAAGCAAATAATCAGCGCGTTATGAGGAGACCGAGGCAGAATGCCAATGGCAGGTGTGCCATCATCTTGGTAATTGGAGTCAGATATGTGATTCCTACCCCGTTTACTAGCAGTTGCCTTTGCGCGCCCTCCCCTGTGGCGATGACGGTAGCGGTGCTATCGCGCAGGATCTTATGGGTCG
This sequence comes from Alloacidobacterium sp., assembly GCF_035631355.1. NCBI lineage: Bacteria > Pseudomonadati > Acidobacteriota > Terriglobia > Terriglobales > Acidobacteriaceae > Alloacidobacterium > Alloacidobacterium sp. Next base: position 218,230 of record NZ_DASQIX010000061.1, on the reverse strand, counting down.
CGAATTTCTCGGCATAGTCTTTGCTCGTTAACATGACGACCAATCCCGCCGCCAGAGCTGCCAAGGCAACCGTTTCTTGTGGACCCAGTCGCCGTCGAGGACCTGCATCTTTCGACAGCCACTGCGGAAAGAGGCTGAGCAGGAACCATGGCATAGCGAGCGCTGCCAACCCCCAGCGCTCACCGATCCAGGGTAGAAGGAAAAAGCCGGACAACAACGGTCCAAGAATACAGCCAACAACATTGATGGCGTATGCGCGTCCCGCGCGGTCGGGGTCTCCATCCGACCATCGGTCCACCAGCATCGGAGTCACAAACCCAAGAATGCCGCTAAACGGCATCAGGCCGAAAACCACGCGTAAACTGCCATGTAAAGATAGTCCGGCTCTTGCTGTGATCACCGGCAACAGGGCTGATAATCCAAGCAAGGACCAAATCAGGACCGGCACAGTGCGACTGTCGCGGCTCCATCGACGGTAGAGCGCTGATCCCAAAAAGGTCGCCAGTAGGTAAGTACAGAGAATTGCAGCGAAAGCGTAAACCATCGTCCCCAGGTAAGGAGTGAAAAGCCGGATCCATGCCACTTCCATTCCCATGCTGGTGAGTCCAGTGGCAAAAAGCAAAATCAGAGTTTTTCGATTATGGGAGTCACTGTGCCCGGCAATCGGCGTACTTTGGGCGTCTGCGGCTCTCTGCTCCAAGGCCTTTCTGGTCAGTGATAGTGTGAACGCTGATACAGCGAGCAGAAAGTTGAGTGCCGCCGCGATCTTGAGGGTTGTATGAAATCCATACAGCTCGATGAACAACAGCGGAACGACAGATCCGGCAACCGCTCCCAGGACATTTGCCAGATACAGATAGCTGAAAGAACGCGGCGCGTCAATCCTCTGAACGCGGCAGATGCTTAACATGGCTACCGGGATTGTTGCGCCCATGCACGCACACCAAGGCGCCAGCGACAGTGCCACCCATATGCCGGAAGCGAGATAGTAGGAAAACGAAGAAGAAAGGCCCCATTGCTCAAAGAGAGTCCGCCCCACGGACAACTCATGAGGAACCAGCAGGGCAGAGACGCCAATAAAGAACTCCATTGCCGCATATAGCCACAGGGCCGAGATACTTAGCCGGCCTCCATATTTTCTGATGAGACGACCGCTTAGCCACGAACCCAGGCCAAGCCCCGCCATAAACGTTGAAAGGACAATTGATACCAAGGCTGTTGTAACGCCGAACTGCGCCATGGACAGGCGCAGCCGGATCAATTCATAGAGAATGCTGCAAAAACCTGAGACAAGAAAAAACGCGAATACCCACCGCATGAAAATGGATAGTCGTTGCATCGATCCTTAAGTCCAGAGTGAACTGTTATGCCAGCTAAGCCTGGACGCAATTATCCTCCGGAGAAAGCGAAAATTTCAAAAGAGAAGCGAGTAGACAGTCTGCCTGCGGTTTCCTGGAAGATGCTCCAGTAAGGATGCCATGGTGGCGAGAAGAGGGGTGATTCCCCTACTTCACCGTTCTGAGAGTTCGATCTGAATACGAGTGTCTTTCGGAAATGTCAACTCGCTGCCGCGTGCAATCCAGCGTTTATAAACTGACTTAGCCAGTGCATAATACGCAAAGCCCATTGCGACGCCCTTGTTTGCTGAGGCCATCGTGGCAATGCGCGCCATAAGCCCGAACCCATTGCTGACCACGCCATTTTTCACTACATTGTCACTGTCGCCTTCACCTGCGGAAGACGCTAGAAGGCCAAGCACAAGCGGAGCGACATACTTTTCCGGCCCGCCAGTGGCCTTAGCGCCGCCTTCTGAATCAATCTGTACATTCTGTTTTCTGTTTGTCTCTGATGTGATCATCCGCCCATGAATGGAATGATTAGCTGCGGACTCCGTATTCGCCTGTTGCGACTCCAGTTCAGGAGCCTGCGCAGGTGCGTTCACAATCGGTGCATGTGGCAGGTCCAGGCGGCGAAAGGTAAACCGCAGCTTGCCATTTCGCGCGAGGAGGCGCGCAGGCTTCGCCTGAAGCACCACGCCCTCCAGGTGCGTCCCTTCAGGAAGAAGGACGTGGTTCTTTGTTGCGTCCAGCAGCGGTTTGGTGAGGACTGCGTCCACCGTTTGCCCCTGTTTCGCTGTCGCGGAACTCAGGTCCTGTGTCAACCTCGCTTCGATCACGCCTACCAGGGATTTTTCGCTCAGCGGAAGAACCGGCAAAGGTGCGGGGGCTTTCTTCTGCGGAATGCTCAGCGGCGCCGTCAGGTCGGCGTCGTACTGCGTTCCTGACCAGATACGCTGTGGATGATAGGGAAGCTCTGAGTAAAGAATGCGGAGCAGACGGTCGGACTTGCCTGGCTTTGTGATCTGGTCGAGCGTGTCCTGCTCGCGTTGCCTGACCGCCTCTTCTGCCTGCTGGGTTAGCGACGGCTTTTTCGTAGAGGACTTCATTCGTACTACTGCGCCATCTCGCTGTGTCGCGCGTGTTGAGATGGCTTCGATCGTCCCGTCGGGTAGCGTAATCTGATCAAACTGCAGTTCGGGCGTGACCAAAGGAGTGAAGTCGCCGTCAAGAAGAGCGTCAGCGCGCTCTCCTCTCTTGAGCGGGTGGGCAGCAATCACAGAGCCGGAGACGGGCGTGTTTACCGGCAGAATTTCGTGGTCAACAAGATAAACCGGCGCAATAAGATGACCCTCTATCCGGGTCCCCACACTCACCGGGTACCGTTGATCGATCTGAATTCGCAGCGGAACGCCGGCAGAGATCGTGGCCTCTTGTGCGTGTGTAAAGACGGAGGCGCTAACAGCCACTAACAGGAGAAATGGGAAGGAAAATCTAGAGGGCATCTGCTTCTTGGACGGTTCTGAAGAGTAATGTAGAGCGTGGTTGCTTAAGGTAGCATGAAGGCCATGTCCACAATCGAATACTGGCAGGCCAAACCGTCCGACATTCCAGCGATGGCGCGGCTCCGCGCCCAGCGGGCGAGCAGGGAAGAGTACTGGACAGACCGCATCACCCGGTACTTCGAGGGCGAGCACAATCCGCAGATGGCGCTGCCGCCGCGCATTGGATTTGTGGCGGTTGATGGCGAAACCGTAATCGGCCTCATCACCGGGCACTTGAGCCGGCGCTACTCCTGCGATGGCGAAGTGCAGTGGATCCATACCGCGACCGAGTACCGACGCAAGGGAGTAGCGTCAGAGCTGCTGCGTCTTCTGGCGAAGTGGTTCATTGTGCAAAATGCGCTCAAAATTTGCGTGGATGTCGATCCTTCCAACACCGCGGGCTTGCGGTTTTATTCCAAACACAGCGCTCAAGTCCTGAATCCGCACTGGATGATCTGGAATGACATTCGCGTTGTGGCTGAGGAATCGACTACGATCAACATCCCGTCATGAGAGGAGACGCTGCATGGCCATCGACGTTCGCGGTACGACTACGCTCATTCAGGTCTTCGATATGCCTACATCGCTTGCATTCTATTGCGATGTGCTGGGCTTTGAGGTTCATAGCTCATCTCAACCACCGCCCAATTGCGGATGGGCATGGCTCAAGCTCAATGGCACGGACCTGATGCTGAACACCGCATACGACGATGACTGCAGACCGCCGATCCCCGAACCTGCCCGCGTTGCCGCGCACGATGACACATGCCTCTATTTCGGTTGCCCGGACACAGATGCGGCCTATGAATATCTTTTGTCAAAGGGCATCAACCTCAAGCCGCCGAAGGTTGCGTGGTATGGCATGAAGCAGCTTTATCTGAAAGATCCTGACGGATACGGGATATGCTTTCAGTGGCCGGCGAAAGAGCAGGGCTAAAGCAAGCTTTGTCCCGCTGCGTAGAAGAAGCAGGTCCTTCGACTACGCGCCTGCGGCGCTCCGCTCAGGATGACAACTTGGTTTTGGGCGGTGGTTGGCGCCGTAAGAACCGACTCAGTGCTCCGGGTAGCGCAATGCCCATCACCATTGCCAGCCCAAGATAGAGAACGCCGTAGGCAATCAACACGCTCGGTCCGATCACTAATGGTCGCCTGATGGGAAAAACCAGCTTGAGACCGTACCCGAGGACAGCGGCGATAATCGCGGCCATCCAGAGGCGTGCGATCCGCGATGTCTGGGGCGTAACCGCGCCGATGCGCTCATGCAGAGCGCGTCGTAAGAGCGTGAACTCCACCCATCCGGCAATGCCGGCTGAAAGAGTGAGCCCAGCCACGCCCCAGCGATGGTCGATGCCCAGCATTCGGGGTAAGGGAAGAGCACAGAAATAGCCAAGCCCCAGCGTCAGCGCCACGCGGATAAGCGCAAAATTCAGAGGCGTGCGCGTATTTCGCAGCGCATAGAAGGCCGATGAATAGAGCCGTCCAGAGGTAGAAGCCAGCAGTCCCACGCCCGATCCCGCCAGAACGCGCCATACAAATGTCACGTCATCTTTGCCGAAGTGTCCCGAGCGATAGATGGTCGCAACAACGAGATCGCCGAGAACGATAAACGCGACGGCCGAGGGAATCACGAAGAAGGCTATGTTCTGCAGACCTGCCGCGAGACGCTGGCGCAGGGCGGTCGCAATCTCTTCCTGCGTGCCCAGTTCGCTAGACATAGCAGGCAACTCTGCCGCGGAGATCGCCATGCCGAAAAGGCTCACCGGCAGCGAATTCAAGGTCTGCGCATAAGCCAGAGCCGAGACCGCACCGGTAGGAAGAAAGCTGGCCAGCAAGGAATCGATATAAGCACTGATCTGCACAACGCCGCGGCTGACGAATACGGGAAAGAAACTCCGAACTACCGTCCGGACTTGCTCCGTGCGAACGCTTAAATGCGGGCGCATTGGCCAGAGAAAGCGCAGCACAGCAGGCAACTGCACGGCAAACTGCAAGCCGCTGCCGATGACGGAGCCAATCGCAACTGTGACAGCGAGCTTTTCTTCAGTCTGGTGGCCACCCTTCCAAAGAAATGCTGCGATGATGGCGAGGTTCCAGATCACCGGCGCGGCATAAGAGAGAAAAAACTTGCGATGGCTGTTTAGAATTCCCAGGCACCAGGCGGAGAAGACCAGCAGCGCCGCTCCGGGGAAGAGAATCTTCACCAGCAGGATTGTCAGTTGGCGCTTCGACCCATGAAATCCAGGCGCGATGGCGTCAATCAGCCAGGGAGCGGCGAAGATGCCGGCTACCACCAGGATCGCCGTGACCAGAAAGAGCAGCGCAAAGATGGCCTCAGCCAGTTTTGAAGCTTCTTCGTGCCGCTCTTCGGCGCGCAGGCGCGCATACACCGGAATGAACGACGCCGAGAGCACGCCTTCGCCAAAAAGATTCTGCAGGAAATTGGGAATGCGGAAAGCAGCGCGAAACGCATCTGCCGCGTCGGAATTGCCGAAGTAGTGGGCAAAAACGCGGTCGCGTATAAGCCCTACGAGGCGACTGGACAGAATGCCCGTAGCTACAGCCGCGGCTGACGCGCGGGCTGAGAATTTCCTGGGTGTGGTTGTCTCGCTCAAAACATGATTATAGGGGCGTGTATTTTCCGGTGGCCTTAATGTTTCATCGTAGTATCTCGGCTGTAACCGTGCGAGTCAGCACATGGCTGGACTATTTCGGCGCGTCAGGCTTTGATGTCAGATGAAGGGCGTCGCCGACATGCCGCGCTGACTCGCCGAGCGCATGTTTTGTAATGCGATAACTCTTCTGCAGAGCATTTCCTGCTGAGTCTTCGGCGAGTGAAATAGCTGTGCTGGTGTCGTTGCCGCCGGTTGCAATTGCATTTTCAGTAGTGTTGCTGACCGCAATCACCCCTTGCGCCGGATGCCGTCCGGGGTTGAACCAGGCGATATCGGTTTCCGGCAGTTGGTTGAGGCGCGGTAGAACAGCATCCGGGAAGTTCGTTGTCGCCATTTTGTCGGCAAGTGGCCACAAATTCGACGAAATGAACAGAGAGCCATTCATTGGGTGGCCGGGTTCGCCCAGATTAATGAGCTTGCCTGCCGGAAGAGCGGCCACGTCCTGACATTTGTCGGCCCCACCCTCTTTGACAGAGTGTCTCGTTGAGATAGGAAGCATGCTTGCTGGCAGAAATCCAGACTCTTGCGCCGTGGTCTTCCGCGTGAAAAGTCGATGCGCGAACAATCTGGCTCACATCGCATACCGTGTCCTCATGCGCCGCGGCGTACCAATAAAGGGCCTTCGATTTAGCGAAGGAAGTGTTACCGCTAATTGACTGGACAAGAACGGAGACGTGTTCTGTGTCCAGCGGGTGCCCATGTGCTCCGCAGTCTTGCTCCCAGAGGTGGTAGTAATGTATTTCAACTTCAGGTTCTTGACCGATAGGCGTCGTCGCCGGAAAGACCTGACCGTAAATCGTCCCATTTTCAGCCTCTAACGTGGGCTGGTCCACGTCCGGGCGGAATTGTGCGGGAATGCCTGCACAGTCATGCTTCCCGATCATGAAAGTTGGAGCAAACTGCGTCAGCAAAGCCTGCTCAGAGTGTCGCTTAAACCATCGCCGTCCGAGTCGATGGATTTAATTTCCTGCGTCAGAGCAACTCTATTCGAGAGAAAAATCAGCACGGCGGCAATGAGGAGAAGCCTGGTTAAGCGCACGCACCTATGATGCAACGCCGAGGTGTTCGCTGTCTTGTAGGTGTTCGCCTGCAGAAAGACAATCTAGGAGTCTAAATTCACAGCGCGAGTGGCATCTGGAGAAATTACGCTGGGATTCTTCTGCTGGTTTGCAGTTTTGCTGTGTTGCGTGCTCAGAGTCAAGAGACAACTTGCTCCACTCCAATGGAGTATGAGCCTGTTCCGTTTGACAACCATGCACAGAGAGTCACATTTAAGTGCATTCAGGCGACGCCGTTTGAGTTAATTCAAGCCGTTGGCAGGCAGACTCGCCTTCCCATAGGCATTGTTCTCGGACGGGACACCGATGCGCTTACAAAGGAGCGTCATTCTTATGACCTTGAGAATGTCTCGGCGGAAACAGCCTTGCAACAGGTGGCCCACGATGCCGATTACACGCTGAAGCAGGAAGGCGCAGTATGGGTGCTTGTTGCCGATGATCTTTCTTCACGCCAGAGCAGCATGCTCTTGCAAACTTATTCGAACTTCAAACCAATGGAAATCCCGGCACTATGGTTCAGATGGGTGTATCGCTCACTATGTGGATGCGGGCTACTGCGAATCCGAAAATTCAGGGGTTCGGCGGCAGCATTCTACACTCGCTCAATGACGAACGGCTCACCTTGAAAGTGCCGCCTTCCTCCAACACGGAAGAGATCGCCAACGCGATTGTTTCTCTGGAATCCAAAGGGATGTGGATGTTGAAGGCGGCACCGGATTACCCGAATGACGCATTAAACGATCAGGTCGAAATAGAGCCTTATCAGCACTACTCCAATCGGCCCAACGTTCAGTGAATGGTGTTCGGCCGCGGACAGCATTCAAGCAAAAATGGACACCCGCCAGATATTTGCTGACTCGCCCTTCCATATTTATCAGAAAGTTACGATGTGCTATTCCGCTTTCCGGCATGGCCATAAAATTGCCTCACCACATGCGAAGTTGTGTCTTCAGGAGGACTGGATGGCGTACTTTGAGCGGATGCGTGACGTGATTCATGGGCCTTTGCGTCAGGACCTATTGCGGCAAAGGACTGATGCGGGCTGGCAGATAGTCTCAATTGAGTGGCGGCGTGAACTGCCGGGGAATGCCCCCGAAGGGGCAATCGATACCGAAGACGTGCCCTATGGCCTCCGCCTGTCGGATGATTGCCAGCGTCTTGAAATCGACCCACAGGAGAACGCGACGCTGGTGCAGATGATGGAGCTGCTGGTTCAGGACTTTCCCTTCTCGGCTGTTGTCAGCGACCTGAACGAGAAAGGTTTCCGTACCCGAGACGGCAAGCGCTGGACGCCGGTCTCGGTCTTCAATATGCTGCCGCGGCTGATTGACGTTGGCCCGCGCATCTTCTCGACGGAGGAATGGGACCGGCGTCGCGAGCATTTCGCCGCGAAAGTAGGGTAGGGCTACGTTACCAGAAGACCTTCAACCCCCGGTATCGCCTGAACTGCCGGTCAGCGCCAACCAGCGGCACGCCTTCCTCTACGGCAGTGGCGATAATCATACGGTCGAAGGGATCGCGGTGGTGCAGGGGCAGGGCAAACATGCGATAAGCGTGGCGCGGCTCAAAGGGGATGACAGTTAATTGGAGGTCGGCCACGCCCTGCTGCATCATTTCATCAGTCAACCGCATCTTGCCAAGGCTATTCTTGATGGCAATTTCCACCAGGCTTATCGCGCTTATCCAGCGTTCTGTCTCTTCGTCTGTCAGTAGTGATGAAACCCTCTTGGGCAGGGCATTGATGCCGCCTGCAGCAGCAAGATAAAAGGCCTGAGTATCCAGGAGAACAATCACTCAGTAGCGCCCTTCAAGAAAGGCGTCTACCTCTTCATCCGTCATCGGCTCCAATGCTCGCGGGTCAATCAGATAAGCTTTGCCTTTGAGTGTGCCGAACTTTGGCTTCTGCTTCTCCGCCTTGGGCGAAGGCCCCAATTCAGCCACGGGCTTTTTGTAGCGCACAATGGTGATGCGCTCGCCACGCGAGGCGCGCTTCACCAGTTCGGGAAGGTGGGCTTTGGCGTAGGCCATGCTGATCGTATCCATGAATAGAATGGTACAATATTTGTAAATTGTTGTACAACATTTAGGACCGTGCCAGTCCGCGTTTGTTCAGTAAATCTGCAGCCAGGGAAGCTGCCAACTCGCTCTTGCGGTCCCGCATCCGCCAGTGCTGAAAGAAGCCATGGATCATGTGGACCTGGAGATCGTCAGAGTATTTTTCATCCGAGACGATTCGCGCGATGAAGAGCGTATGACTGCCAATCTTGCGAATTTGCTCGACCTGCAATTCTCTGACTCGCGGAGCAGCGGCGGGAACGGGGATGCGGAACTCCTTTGATGTTTTTAGCGCGAACGGAAGCTGGTCCCAACTGATGGAATCCTTAGTGTGATTGACCGCCATTTGGAACGCCGTCGAGCAAAGAGGCAGAGGCACATTGCTGAGGGAGATGCGCCCGGCGTCTTCGACAAGATGCGCAGCGCGGCGCGAGTCTTTGAGCGCAAAGGCAAAATAGCCGTTGCCAAGCTCGCCCATCAGGTTCATAGGAAACATATTGCCGCCAGCTTCACCAATAAGACTGCCCAGCATCAGCGGATGTGGCCGGATGAACGTTACAATGGCCGCCCGCAGTTCGCGCGCGGTCATCTTTACATCGAATGAGCCGACGTTCCGTCGGTTTGAATATGCCTGTGACAGGAAGTGTGCCCAGAGCCGCGGTCTCGGCAGGCAATGGTTGATTGATCCCAGCACGTCGAACAAGTGCAGTTCTGTGCAATCGAGCGGAATAACTGCCCGAGACTCCAGCCATATCTCGCCAAGCAGCCGCTTCGCGCCGGCACGCTCGTAGAAGCGCAGGGACAGCTTGCAATGGCCGCTGCCTGCTGCCCACTGTCCTTCGTCAAGAGAGACGCCCAGCACGAGCGGAGCGCAGCATGCAGTTGTCAGGCGGCGTGTCACGACAATAGGCGCCCCCATTCCATGCAGAAACACCGTGATTTCCGTTTGCGGATCGATCAGGCCGATGGTGAATTCCTGAGGAATCAGCGTGTCCCCGAATACGATCTTGCGAATGGCGCTGCGGCTTTGACGATAAATCGACATGCGGCATTCTCCTCAGAGGATGCGGGTCGCCTGCGCCAGGCCCGATCCAGCGTATTCCACAGTTGTTCGTACATGACCGCTGACTCGATACAGGCATTCAATCTCGCTGGCATCGGAATGCGTGTGCGCATGCCAGCCCGAAGTGCGTGTTTCCACCAGCCGATACGGATAGCGCTTCTGTGCCGCGAGGTTCGAGATGGACTCGGCTGCGCGCCTGTTTCCGATATAGAAGAAGCAACTCTTGGTAAAGCGCGCGATAACTTTCAGGTAATCACTCATGCTCTTGTCCGACAGGTCGGACATGGCGTGAGAGCTGAAGGTAATATCGATGCTCTCGTGCTGCACCTTCTCCATTTCAAACAATGGCAAGAGAACAACGTCGGCGCGGGCGATCTCCTTCTCCCCGTAGAGCAATAAATTCAAATGAGGGAAGGCCTTCAGCAGATAGTACGAGGCCAGTGCGATGCTCTCTGGAACATCGAAGTTGAGATACTTTACTCCGGCATGGTCGCGAAGGAGATAGTAGGCCATTCCTCCGTAGCCGCCGCCAATCTCGGCGACAGTATCCGCATCGGAAGCAAGATGTTCGCGTATTCTCAGTGCGCAATAATGCTGATAAGGTGAGCCGGTTCTCACCAATGTTCCGTCAATTAATATTCCAAATGGATTTCCGATCTCAGGTCCGGTGAGGTCCCGCAATGCGAAGCGGCTGTCGGTCTGGGTTGCCCAGTGATCGATGCGATAGAGGGCGTCGCCGAGATAATAACGGCGGTGAATGTCTCGCATGTTCCCGCCAAAGAAGGCGCTCGTCATGCCGTAAGGCACGCTAATCAGGCCGGTCGAACATACGTCGCGGAAGAAGTTACGGTACATCCCGCCTAAAGTTAGGATGTCACATGTCTCAAGGGCACGCATGACGGGGCCGAGTCTTTCCTGTCGTATCTGCTGCCACCAGTCAGTAGACTGAAATGCCTTTGGCGCATCCTGTGAATCTCTGACAGCCTTATTGTATGACGCGCAGATTCTCTCCAGCACTTGGGGGTCATCATCAATGAGGTCGCTGACGCGGGGAGCAAACCCGTGCGAAACATTCTCAAGATCGAAGCGTGGATCGCCGCGAAAATGACGTCTGCTGCTGTTGCCGAATCTTCGCAGGTCGAGATGCATCGCCGCCACCCTTCCGGCAAGTATCGCCGTGCGAAGCGGATGGCGCAGATGTTTCCATTTCAGCCTCATGTCACGCTGTCTGAAGCCTAAAAGCTGGCTGGCTCCCTGCATGTCATCAGCTTGTCATTCAATTGTCACCAGTCGAGCAGACGGCCCATGACTCAAGAGGTCGAGAGCAACACCTCTGAGTACTACCTCACTTATCAGACGGCTTCGGAATTGCGGTGTCGGTAGAGATCGGTTTCCCAAAGTTCGGCGTACCGTCCGAATTCCAGGTAAAGGGCTGGATCCGAGGCGAACGATATTCTCCGCACCCTTGTTTCGATTGCGAATTAGCGTGATAGATGATCCAGTCTTCCCTGCCGTCAGGCGATTTGAAGAATCCGTTATGCCCCGGTCCATACACACCGGCCTGATGGTCTTGTTTGAAAAACGGATGGTCGTACTTCGTCCACGACGCGGGATTCAACAGGTCTGAACCGGACTTCGCGCGCACTACACCGAGTTCGTAATAGTCCGTCCAGCAGGCTGAGGCTGAGTAGACAAGGAAAATATCGTTGCCGTGTTGGAGGATTTCTGGGCCTTCATTGACATCAACGTGCGGCATCTCGGGGCGGCCGAGCAGGTCACCGACATGCTCCCACGGATATTTGGGATAGGAGAGTTCGACGCGCCTGGAATCAATTGTCCAGGGATTTTTCAAATGGGCGAGGTAGATGCGCTGTTCGCCGTCCGTATCTCCTTCCCAGCCCGACCATAGGATGTACTTCTGGCCCTTGTCCTCGAAGGCGGAAGCGTCGATGGCCCATTTATCGGTGGCATCGGCGACTTTCCCTTTGAAGGTCCACTCGCCTTCCAGCGGATCGGCGGATGGATTCTCGATGACATAAATGCGGTGCGACTCATTCCGGCCCGCATCGGCGGCAAAGTAGATGTACCACTTGCCGTCGAAAAGGTGCAGCTCCGGCGCCCAGATGTCGTGCGAATAAGGTCCGGTTGACGGAGGCGTCCACACCACTTTTTTCTCAGCGTGCGCAACGTTGGTGATGTCGCGGGTCTTCCATACGGTCAGGTTGAGACCTGTTGTATTCATGTAGTAATAGAAGCCATTATGCGTCATGACCCAAGGATCCGGGCCGCTCGGCAGCAAAGGATTGTGGAAGGTGTTCTGCTGCGCGTGGGATATAACGGACGAAAGCGAGACTACGAAGACTGCTGCTAGAAAAAGACTGAAGGACGGTCTCATCACAGCCCTATCTTATGATAGCGCTGCGCATGGCTGGCCACCGAAAGTTTAAGGGGCACGTTGTACCGTGCCCCTCTATTTATGCTCTATTTTGCGCTCTTACAGCTGCGGTTGCGATTGAGGCTGTTGCGACTGAGGTTGTGTCGGCTGCGCCGGCATCTGCGTGTGAGGCTGGTTCTGCGGCTCCGGAACGGGCTGCTGTTGCTGCTGCTGCAGGTTCTGCGGCTGCGCTGGAAGCACTACCTCGGGCAGTTGCTTGGCCGGTTCGAGACCCGGAATAGTGGGCTTCTGCGTCACTGTTCCAGTTGCGGCGTCGGCAACGCTGATGCCATAGCGGTCGAGTGTGTTGGAGAGAGTTTCAGCCAATCCCGCGCGGTCGACCGCATATTTCGCGGTTGCAGAAATGACATTGTTCTCCGCGGTAGCGAGATTGCGTTCCTGTTGCAGAACATTGGCGGTAGTGGATGCGCCGAGGTGGTACTTTTTCTGTTCGGCATCGAGGCTCTGATAGGCATACTCACGCGCGGCGAGCGAGGATTGGACTGCGGCGCGGTCGTTGGTGAGGGCGAACTGGCCGTTAATAACATTCATACGCGTCTGCACGTACAGTTGTTCGAGACGCATCTGAGACTGACGGAATTCCAACATGGCGCGTGCCTGTTCCGCCTGATTGATGCGGTTGCGAATCGGCACGTTAAGGCTGAAGCCAACACCCTTGTCCGGCCCTGAGCCATTGAAAGTGTTCTGCAGTGTACTGCCGTAGCCACCTAACGGAGGCACAATGCCCGGAGGGCACGGCACGAATGGGCCGCCAAAGATAGGGCTGCAGTTTAGAAATGGACTTTGTGAGCCAGCGATGCCCGAGCCCCCGTAAAAACCGTAAACATCGAGCGTTGGCAGGAGACCGTTCTTTACTCCCTTGAGCGTAATCTGATTGTTCTTGATGGCGAGGATAGCCTGTTCAATCTGTGGACTGTTTGCATCGGCCTGACGAACCAGATCGTCGACCGGCATTTTCTCTTCAGGAGTTTCGAGCAGGCTGACGCGATCCGTGGGAATGACCGGAGCGTTAATCAGTGCAGGATCGTCAAGGTTGCGAATCAGAGCCTGCTTCATAATGAGTTGTTGATATTCAAGCGTGCTCTGTGACGAGATAAGAGCCTGCTTATCACTGGCGACCTGGCTATCAGCATTTACTACGTCGAGTGGAGCAAGGGTGCCAATTGCAAGCTGCTTGCGATTGTCCGAGGCGAGTTGCGTTGATTGCGCAAGGGCACGCGTTTTTGCCTGATAGTCCTCGTAGGCGCTCACTAGACCCCAGTAGATGTTTTCGACCTGATTGATCGTGAACAGCAATTGCTGGCGAAACGCCGAATCGGCGATGCGACGGTTGTTTTTGGCTTCAATCATGAAGCGATCATTGATGCCAATGCAGCATCCATTCAGAAGGTGCTGGGTAAGCTGAAGCTTAAAGGTCGATTGCAGTGCCGGACTGTAGTTAGAGCGCTGGCTGTTGGATGTGGTGTAGCTGTTATCAAAGGTGAAGTTGAGCGCAGTACCGGTTACGAATCCCTGATTGTACGTAAAGTTATAAATATTCTGATTTTGGTTCAGCGTATTTGTGCCGGTGATGAAGGTCGTAGTCTGCGGTGAGGTGGTGCGTTCGAGCTGAATGGTGCCGGTTACGGTGGGATCCATTTGCTCAGGCAGCGGGCCGCCACCGTTTGTGGTTCCGGTAATACCAGCGGCGCCCGAGGCTGCCCCACCTGCACTCGTCGTAGTACCACCTGGGCCACCTCCGGTCGAAGCGGCGACGGTTGAGGTCGAGCCTCCGAGTGTTCCCGTCACCAGACCAGTGGGAACGCCGAGAAAGAGCCCGCCCGCCTTGGTGCGCAGGATGTCGGTATCGGCGACGTCGAGGTTGTAGCGCTGGATGGCGATGTCGTAGTTATTTTCTAGAGCCAGAAGAACAGCATCGGAGAGGCTCAGATAGATCTTGCCGTCCTTGACAAGGTCGGGCAGGTGCACGGCATTGGTAAAACGAGGCGCCTCGGCCGTCATAGGCAAATATGGCTTGAAAAGGTTCGGCCAGTATCCCCGTGGCTTGGAATAGTCGTGCGAAGTGGGGCGCATGTAGAGGGGCTGCGTGTAATTCGGCGCAGGCTCGGGCGGAAGTCCCTGGAGTGCAGGATCGGTGTTGCTTTGAGAATTAGTCTGGATCGCGGCCTGAGCGGTTGCGGGGGGCTGAGTCTGCTGCTGGGTTGTTTGGGGCCCGAGCGCCCATGAAGGCGCGGTGCTGACCAAAGTCATGGCGATGGCCGCTGTGGCCCGCAATTTCATGAAGAACGCGCCTTTCGCACCCCGTTGGGCCAGACCTATGTGCAATCGGGACACACGTTTTACCTTTGACACTTCGCGGCGTTCGCTAAAAAATTCCATTCGCCTCTCTCCATCCAATTGCAGCGGTCATTTCCCAGACGCAAACACATCCTTTTCAGACGCGGCTGGTTTCCTTATGCGCGCCCTGTCGCTGCCTGAGGGCACACTGGTTGATGGTTGTGTAACTTTGATCGTTACTCTTCGTCTATACGCGCTTCATCCCGGGTTCGTTCCGTGGATTCGACAGACATGTCGTAGAAAACAGACGCAAAATCACCACCATGACAGGAAAGACTGAGTATATCGCAGGCCGGCTGCCGGTTTCCCGTTTCCCGTTCTGTCCCCCTGAAAAGCAATACCAGGAACTAGATGTTTTATCCTCGCGATTGGACGCTCTAAATGGTTGAAAAACTTCAAGAGGATGGGTCAGGGTGGAAATTGGTGCTGGCCTATGACGGCACGGACTTTCACGGATGGCAAGTGCAGCCGGATCGCGCGACTATTCAGGGGACGCTGGCCGACGCGATCGAGCACATTACAGGCGAGCGCGTATTACCGCAGGGCAGCGGACGTACAGATGCGGGTGTTCATGCACTGGGACAGGTGACGAGCTTTGCGCTGCGTGCAGCCATTCCCGCGGCGAATTTCCACAGAGCGCTGAACCGTGCCCTGCCTGCCTCCATTCGTGTGTTGGAGGCGACGAGCGTTGCCTCTGATTTTCATGCCCGGCACAAGGCGACTGGCAAGCGATACGAGTACCGCATCTTTCGCGGGGAGATTTGTCCGCCGTGGGTCTCACGTTATGTCTATGCCTTGAACTGGCCGTTGAATGTGGAGGCGATGGGGGAGGCGGCGACCATGATCGCTGGCGAACATGATTTTGCTTCGTTTGCGGCGAGCGATCCGGAACTGGCACAGCGCTTGATCGAGCACAGAGAGAGTTCTACTGTGAAGACCATTTTCTCTTCATGCTGGGAAGACGTCGGTGATTTACTCGTGTATCGGGTGCATGGGTCTGGATTTTTGCATCATATGGTCCGCAATCTGGTAGGAACTTTTCTGGATGTTGGACGTGGACACATTGCGCCGCACGAGATGATGCGGATTCTGGAAGCGCGGTCGCGCGCAGCGGCCGGAGCTACCGCCCCGGCTCGGGGATTATTTCTGGTTTCGGTTGATTATTGATGCGAAGAGTTTCGTTCCATTCCCAAGTGATAGGAAAGCTTTTCACGTTTACTGGTGCGAAATCTGGATATCGAAACTGTTCCCTGTACCCCCAAAATATGGGGCGGTTCCAGGCACGATTGGGCTGTAACCAGGTGGGTTTCTACCCGTCCACTTATTTAATTTTATCGTCGTAACGTTGAAATTAATATTCGTATTAGAGGGATCACGATTGCCTCCGATAGGGTTTACGGCCGTGCTTTCGGCTCTATCCTCCAGCTTTACATTCGAGAATGTCACATCATGATATGACGATCCAGGGAAACGGATCATTGGGTAAGCTCCATGCAGAAACGATGAATCATAACTCGCAGTAATATTTGTAAGCGTAAGATCAGTAGA
This sequence comes from Alloacidobacterium sp., assembly GCF_035631355.1. Lineage (NCBI taxonomy): Bacteria > Pseudomonadati > Acidobacteriota > Terriglobia > Terriglobales > Acidobacteriaceae > Alloacidobacterium > Alloacidobacterium sp. The sequence goes on along the minus strand of NZ_DASQIX010000061.1, from coordinate 202,161 downwards.
CCATAACACATCCATAAATCCATCGGATCGAAACGATATATAATTTGACACCGATCCATGATCATCGCCAAGTTTGAGGGAATAGCAGTTACCGCTAGCCGTATCTCGTGGAAGTCCTGTTCTTTCGCCATAATCCACTACATTCTGAATAACAATATTGTCATTGTAGAGTGACGGATCCGCTGATGGATTGTAAGCAAAAGAGAACAAGTGAGGCGGAGCAAACCAATTATTTATCCCACCGACGTTGTCTCCATTCGCATCCTGCAAGTCTCCATAGCGATATGACACTATATCTGAAATTTTCATATTTTGAGCTGATCCCTGAAAGCCAAAATAAGTGCCATCCAGAGTAATCCCTGAGAAGGTTAGATTGCTGGGCGTCGCATAATATGGCTGCATCACGGGCGTATTGGTTGTGACATTCTGGTCGCTAGTTTGACCTACAGTAAGCGCAAATACCATTGGGACGTAATGATCGCCTCCAGCATTTTTTGGCACCCATACCTTCATATCTTCCACATCAATGTTTGATGTGTCGCCAGTCAGATAAAAGATCGCGGAGATGTCAACCGGGCCGCTCCATTGAGCATTCACGCCATGCGCGAAATTGATGCCGCGATTCGTTTTCAGCCAAGGAGTCAGGATTCCATCATTAAAGACACTTCCCGGAGCTTTCCCGCCCTTGCTGGTCCATATACCGTCATCATAGTATCCGCCGGTTATGTAGTTAATGGGTAAGCTTCCGACATACTCGATATTCCAGTTTGTTAGCGCTACATCATTTGTATCCGCCATGACAAACGATGGAATCAAAGTATTATCCAGAATCAAAAGCCCGGCAGGCGTGAAATCTACATCTGTTCCATTCTCGATAAAGACCGGTCGTGTCAGATCCATTCCGACGTGCATGAAAACAGGACAATCGATCTCAAGAATAAAGGCATTGTTGCTGGCTGCGGCAAAAGCCCGCGCCACTCCTTGAGCATCATCCGTTACACCATCGCAGGAAACCCAGTTACGAATTGATTCCTTTGTACCGGCCACTTTCACCGGTGGTGGTAGCGCTGATGTTGACGGTGGCGACAATGAAGGCATAGGTGACGACGGCATTAGCCTGCTCGTGCTACATTCCATAACCAGGCATAGTGTCGCGAATGCTATGCGGCTGAATCGAGCACAGCTCATCTTACAGAGCAGACTTGTCACTATTACCCCGCATTTCCGCTCTCACTTACTCCTCAGAGCCACTTGCTTCATCGGCATCGGAGGAGCAGGGGTTAGGAGTGTCCTGGCGAGGAGCACGCGAAATCTCGAGCAACAAGCGGTTCAAATGCTAGGCTGAAGTGATGGCGGCTACGGCTCCAGCTACGGCGTTTTCACGCATCGGCCAATTAGCTGCGCAGCGGCGCGTGCATGAGGCCTTTGGCTGGCTGCATCTGCATGAGCAGCAGATCATGAGCTGGCAGCAGGAGTTGGTGATGGTGGCCGCTCCACCGTTTAGTGAGAGGCCGCGCGCCGAGTGGCTTTGCGGGAAATTTCGTGAGTTGGGGCTTGAGGATGTTGAGTTGGACGGGATTGGGAACGCAGTCGGCGTCTATCGCGGAGAGGCGAGCGGCGAATGTGTGCTGCTCTCAGCGCATATTGACACTGTCTTTCCTGCAGGCACACCGATCGACGCGCTACTGAATGGGACGCGGCTGATTGCTCCGGGCGCTTGTGACAACGGCGCGGGAGTCACGGCGCTGCTGGCCATTGCCGCCGCTCTGCGTCATGCGGAAATTCGCCCGGCGTGTGATCTGATTTTCATCGGTAATGTCGGCGAAGAGGGCGAAGGCAATCTGCGCGGCATACGTTATTTTTATGAGCATTCTCCCTGGCGCGACCGCGTGGGCGCGCATCTGGTGCTGGATGGCGCTGGACATGAAGTCGCCGTTACACAAGCGTTGGGGAGCAAGCGATATCTGGTGACGGTTACGGGACCAGGCGGACATTCGTGGACGGATTCAGCGCGTCCCAATCCTGTAATTGCGTTGAGCCGGGCCATCGCGCGGCTGGGTGATCTGGATTTGCCAGCGAAGCCTCGGACCACGCTGAATGTGGGCACAATTGAGGGTGGGACTTCAGTCAACGCGATCCCGGAGCATGTCACGGCGCGCTTTGATACGCGGTCTACTGACGCGGAGCAGTTGATCCGGCTGGAAGTGGAGATCCATCGCGCGGTAGAAGACGCGGTGATCGAGGTAAACGCAAGCGTGAAAAAAGAGCATACATTGCGGTTTGATATTGCAATGATCGGCGACCGGCCTGCGGGCGTGCTGACTGAACATGCGGCTGTCTTTGAAAATCTGCGGGCTGTGGACCGGCATCTGAGCATTCGCACCGAAACACGCATTGCTTCGACGGATGCGAATATTCCACTGTCGCTGGGAGTGCCCGCGCTGTCGCTGGGAGCGGGTGGTGATGGCGGTGGCATTCATACCCGCAATGAATGGTATGACGCCCGCGGACGCGAGCTTGGGTTGCGGCGGATTCTGCTGCTGCTCCTGGCTTGCTGTTCATAATGTGGAATGCGTTCTGTGGAGTTGATAGACTCCGATGCGTGAAAACCCTCGCATTTTTTTGTTCCCTTCTTGTTGCCGCTGCCTCTGCCCAGACAAATATTCCCGCTGACGCTATCTACTATCACGGCAACATTCTGACTGGAGTTGATCTTGAATCGGCCCAGCCGCAGCGTGTGTCGGCGATTGCTGTTCGGGGTGGCTTGATTGTTGGCACAGGAAGCGATGCTGACCTGAAGAAGCTGCAAGGTCCATCGACGAAAATGGTCGATCTGGGTGGGGCGTTCGTCATGCCGGGGTTCAATGACGCGCACGCGCACCTGGGCGATGCGGGACGGATCAAGCTCTCAGTCGATGTAACAGGCGTGAAGTCGCTAACCGAGATGCAGACGCGAGTGAAATCCGCGGCCAAAGCTGCCGCCCCGGGCGCATGGCTCACAGGTGGTGGGTGGGACCATACGCTCTGGCAATCGAAGACGCTACCCACGAAGGCTGATTTAGACAAAGTGACGGAGGGCCATCCGGCATTCCTGGTTCGCGTGGATGGGCATATCGCGATTGGCAACACTGCTGCTCTGGCTGCGGCGGAGATTACGAAGACGACACCTGATCCGCAGGGCGGCAAGATTGACCGCGACGCGAATGGCGAGGCCACGGGCATTATCCGCGAAACAGCGCAGGCTCTGATTGACAAGCACATTCCGCCGCCTTCTCCGGCATTGCGGCGGCGCGGCATTGAGCTGGCGCTGGCCGATGCTGTGGAGCATGGCGTGACGTCAGTGCAGGACTTTTCGGATTGGCAGGATTTTCTCGTCTACGAGCAACTGGAGAAGGAAGGCAAGCTGCCGGCTCGCGTCAGCGAGTGGCTGCCGTTTAACGATTCTCTCGACCAGCTGAAGCAGATGCGCAAGCACCATCCGGCAGACGACCCGATGCTGCACACATCGATGCTGAAGGGGTTCATGGATGGATCGCTGGGGTCGCGCACGGCGGCGCTGAAGGCACCGTACAGCGACGATCCGGGCAATTCGGGGATTCCGCGCTACCAGCAGGCGCAACTGAACCAGATGGCGATAGAGCGCGCGCAGGCGGGTTTCCAGATGGGCTTCCACGCCATTGGTGACCGCGCCGTGAGCATGGCTCTTGACGCGTTCGCGGCGGCCCAGGGATCAGGACCACTGAAGACAACGATGCAGCCCATGCGCGCGCCGAATGGCCGCCGGATCATTCACGCGACGCTTCTCGGGCCGCGGAATCGCATCGAGCATTCGCAGGTGGTTGATCCGGCGGATTTTGCCCGCTACAAGCAGCTTGGGGTGATTGCGTCGATGCAGCCCAATCATCTCCTCACCGACATGGCATGGGCGGAGCAGCGGCTTGGGTCGCAGCGCGCGAGATATGCGTATGCCTGGAAGTCGTTTCTAGATGCGGGCGTGCCTCTGGCGTTTGGGACAGATTATCCAGTAGAGCCAATTACGCCGTTTCGCGGGATGTATGCGGCAGTAACGCGCATGAACGAGGCGGGAACCCAGACTTACTTTCCGGAAGAAAAGCTGACCATCTGGCAGGCGCTCTACGCATATACGCAGGGGTCGGCATATGCCGAGTTTGGCGAGAGCAAAAAGGGCAAACTGGCGAATGGGTACTATGCGGACTTCGTCGTGCTTGACCGCGACATTACTAGCGTTGCGCCGCCGGAAATTCTGAAGACGCAAGTATTGCGGACTGTGGTGAGTGGACAGACGGTATATCAGGCGGGGGTGAAGGCGCGCTAGCCATTGCATCGCTTTAGACTGTCAGCGCTTAAAATAGTGAACAGGGAGGGCCAATGGCTACATCAGTGCAGGTGGCAATCGAAACCTATCTCAAGACCTCCTACCATCCCGACCGTGATTATGTGGACGGCGAGATTGAGGAGCGCAATTTGGGCGAGTTCGATCATGCAACGATTCAGATGGCTGTTCTGGCATGGTTTTATGCGCGCCGGAATGATTGGAATATCCATGTTCTTCCAGAGCAACGCGTGAGGGTTTCAGGAATGCGTGTGCGCATTCCCGATGTCTGCCTTGTCTCGCGCGATTTGCCCGTCGAACAGGTGATTACTCATCCCCCTCTGGTTGTGGTCGAAATTCTCTCGCCTGAAGACCGCGTACGCCGCTACAACGACCGCCTGGAAGATTACCGCGCAATGGGCGTGAAGAACATCTGGATCCTGGACCCCGCTACGCAAACCGGCTTTGACTGGATTGCCGGATGGCACGGAGTTGTGCGCTTTGGGGCTGCGGGGACGCCTGTTTTTCTCGATGTTCGCGAGATTTTTGACAGCCTGCAGAAATAACCTTCTTTCATGTCCCGTTCGCTGCGCGCTCATTTACTGCTTATTGCGGTTGTGTTTATCTGGGGCGCTACCTTTGTCCTGATTAAGGACGCGCTGCGAGACGTCTCGCCGCTGCTGTTCAACTTTATCCGCATGACGCTGGCTTTTGCCTGCCTGGCCATCGTCTATCGCTCACACTGGAAGCATGTGACGCGGCGTTCTCTTGCGAGCGGGGCGGTCGTTGGATTCTGCCTGGCGATGGGATATCAGTTTCAGACTGCGGGTCTGAGGCTTACGACACCTTCTAAATCGGCGTTTATTACCGGGCTGGTGGTGGTCATGGTTCCTATGCTCTCGGGCATTCCCTTTTTGCGGCCAAAAGGCGCGCATATTCCGCAGTGGAATGCATATTTTGGCGCTCTGATTGCCTTTGTCGGCATCGTTTTGCTGACAACGCCTGCAGGCGCCGGGTTCGATTTCCTGTCTATCAATCGTGGCGATGTTCTGACGCTGGGTTGCGCGCTTGGGTTTGCACTGCATGTGCTGGCGCTGGCGCACACTGCCCCGCGCGTGTCCTATACGCAACTGGCCGTGCTGCAAATTGGGTTCTGCGCCCTGTTCATGGCGATCAGCGGACCAATACTCGAGCATCCTCATATTCGTTGGTCGCCGCGTGTCGTTTTCGCGTTGCTGATTGCTGCATTTCTGGCGACTGCTGCCGCGTTTACAGTGCAGACATGGGCTCAGCAGTTTCTTCCTGCAACAAATACGGCACTGATTCTGGCGCTTGAGCCGGTTTTTGCCTGGGTAACTTCGTTTGTCGTTCTGGGAGAACGGCTGGACTTGCGGGCTTCGGCGGGGGCGTTGTTGATTCTGGCCGGTATTGCTCTCACGGAACTCCTTCCCAATCGCATGCAACCTACAGCGCATGAAACGGTTCCACTCAACTAGGAAATGAGACAGATTTCCCGAAGGAAGCGTCTAATGGATGAACAGAGAAAGGGAAAGTTGCCGGACCGTTCGCCATCTGCTTCATTTTCCTCGGTATACTGAAATGTTGGACTCGCGCGCGCAGGCGCTGTCAAGTTCCACGGATTTCTCCCAACCAATAGATGAGGTTTGACCTGAATGAAATCGCTGCTTGAACGGCTTCGCATGCGCCGTCTCGCTTCTACTTTTACGATTCTGGCGACACTCTCGGCCGGAATCCTGATTGGCTCCGTTGTAGCGCACGGAGTGAGAGGACAGGAAGCGAAGGTCGACAGCTCCGACGCAACTCCGCTGAAGGTGCCTTCGCCGCGTGACCTTTCCACCGACTTTACGAAGATTGCCAAAGAAGTAGGCCCGGCCGTGGTAAACATCAGCACGGAGACGCTGCCAAAAGATCAGCAGGGTGGGCGTCGCCGAGGAGGCCAGCGCTTCCGCCAGATGCCGCCGCAGAACCCGGACGGTAACGGCGATGACGACGACAACCAGGACCAGGATGGACAGGGCCCGGGTGGCCAGGGCGGTATGCAGGACTTCTTCAACCGCTTCTTCGGCATGGGACCGGATCAGATGCAGCCTGACGACCAGGCGCATGAGGCGCTCGGCTCAGGCTTCATCGTCGATCCCAAGGGCTACATCATCACTAACAACCACGTTGTCGACAAAGCGGACCGCATCTATGTGAAGCTGGCCAGCGATCCCGACGGCAATGGACCGGGACGTCCGGCGAAGGTGGTTGGCGTGGACAAGGCAACCGATCTCGCCGTCGTCAAGATTGACGTGGACCGTCCGCTGCCTACCGTAAAGCTGGGCAATTCCGAAAGCTCGCAGGTGGGCGACTGGGTGATTGCCATCGGCAGCCCGCTCGGCCAGATTGGCACGGTGACTGCCGGCATTGTGTCAGCCAAAAACCGTACGATTGAAGGTGGACCGAGAGGGCAGTTCCAGCACTTTATCCAGACTGATGCTGCCATCAATCCGGGCAACTCGGGCGGTCCGCTGGTGAATATGGCGGGTGAGGTGGTCGGGGTCAATACGGCTATCTATACCCAGACTGCGGGCAACCAGGGCATCGGATTTGCCATGCCTTCTAATACCGTGGTCGATGTGTATAACGCTCTCATCGGGCCCACGCACAAGATGGTCCGCGGCTCTATTGGAATCACTTTTCAGCCCAACATCTCGAGCGCAGTGCAGCGCGTTTATGGCGCCAAAACGGGTGTCATTATTCGCGGCGTTACACCAAATATGCCTGCCGACAAGGCCGGTCTTAAGCCCGGTGACATCATCACCACCATTGATGGCCGTCCCATCAAAGACGGAGACGATCTAGTGAACGACATCTCCGCGCGCAAGCCGGGCAGCACGGTGCAACTCGGATATATTCGCGACGGCAAGCAGGCGGTGGCTACGGTTTCCATCATCGACCGGACCAAGATGGAAGCAGCCGTGGGCCAGGGCGGCGAGGAGGACGAGAACGCACCGGGTAACGGAAGCGACGCTTCCCAGAGCAAGCTCGGCATCACGGTTGCCGATCTGCCGTCGAATGCGCCGTCCTCACTGCATGGCGTGCTGATCCAGAGTGTAAAGGCGGGGTCGTTTGCCGACGAGATCGGGCTTTCTGGACTCGAAGGCTACGTGATCTCTTCGGTCAACAAGCAGCCTGTTCACAATAGGGCTGAGTACAATTCGATCATTTCCGGGCTGAAGTCGGGGCAGGACGTGGTCTTTAACGTGGTCGATCCGCAACATCCGCGGGACGGCGGCACACTTCTCGGCGGCACATTGCCGTAAGCGGAAGCCTTCCCAATCCAGCGCCAGCGTCCCGATAGTAACCAGACGCTGGCGCAGAAAAGCTTGCAATTCGCAGGGTCCGCCTTTACCCTTCCCAAAAAGGTAAGTTAATTTCCCCCAGAGGTTGTAAAACAGCATGCTTTTTGTTCGAGCCTGCCAGACCATCCTGTTAACCGCTGCGCTGGTTGCCACTCCTGCATTTGCGGGCCGCAGTCACCGTACGCCGACGTCGGGCCATAGCAAGAAAAAACACGCCTCCCATAAAGTCCAGGGGCAGCGTGGGATCGATTCAGACCGGGCCCGCGAAATTCAAACCGCGCTCATCAAGCAGAACTATCTGAGCGGCGAGCCTTCCGGCCAGTGGGACGCCGACACCCAGGCGGCCATGCAGAAATATCAAGCTGACAACGGCTGGCAGACCAAGCTGATGCCCGACTCCCGCGCCCTGATCAAGCTTGGGCTGGGACCAGACCATGCGGGCGCGCTGCCGGCAACTGCTACGGCAAAGTCTCTGGATGCGCCGCAGAGCAAGGCCGCGCCGGCTTCGCTTGCCGAAGCAAACACGCTCGCGTCAGCCCACTCGATTGAGAATTAGGTTTCTATTACTTCGCCGGGGCGAATTGCAGAAAGTGGAAGCCCCACGGCTGTAGCTCGACATACAGCCCCGGCGAAAGCATCAGGTTCCCGTCACGGTCATAGGCTGCGCCAGACAGCATATCATGTAAGCGCCACTCTGCTCCCGCCAGATCGGCCCAAGGGAGTTGAATCTCGGCCTGTACTGATGAGCCGCTGAGGTTGACGGCGATCAGATATCGCTCTTCATCCTTCCGCCACGTCCACGCCACCAGATTGCGAAAGCTCTGGTTGTCCGGCCAGCCTGTTCGAGCGCACAGGTCCCAATCGCCGCTGCGAAAAACCGGCTGGTTCGCAGCTGCCATGAGTTGCTTGCTAAACCTGAGCAGTCCTTCGTCGACCGTCTCATCAGGACGCCTGCCAAGAAATACCGGCACCCGCACTTTGCGTCCTTCAAACTGCCCTTCGTGGAACAGCCTTAGTCCCGGCAAAGTGGCTGTAGCCAGCTCTACAGCCCGCAGCTTCGCATCTGAGAAGATAGCGGCTGCGCGCGGCTCATCATGATTTTCTATAAAGCGAAGCAGCTTGTTCTGGTAGGCCATGTCGGCGCAGAGATGCAGGCGGACATCCTCCGCATCGCTGTGTTCCAGGCGATCGTAAAGCTTCTTGTCATAGCAGAAATCGAAGCCGCGTTGTTGCAGCTCCCACTCGAGGTCCCAGTAAGCCTCGGCGATAAAGAGGAAGCCGGGATGGCCGGCCTTGACAATCGAGATTACATCCGTCCAATACTCGGTTGACGGCTGCGGACCGGAGCGTGCGCCCCAGGTCCGGTCGAAGACAGCGTTCAGGAAAAGCATCGCCATGTCACATCGCACGCCATCGCACTGACATGCGATGCCTGCCAGAGTTTCGATCACGGCCTGCCGCAAACCTGGATCGAAGGCATTCAGTTGTAGGACGTCAGGCCATGCCGGGAAGTAGGGGTCACGTCCACAGGCGAAGACTGTTCCGTTTATTTCGATGAAAGACGAAGGATCGTTTTTCGCATCGTTACTGTCACCTCGAATGAAGTATTCGGGGTGCTTGCCGATCCAGGGATGGTCGGGCGCGACATGATTCGGTACAAAGTCGAGGAGCAGGTTCATGCCCCGCTTTGCCAACTCTTCTCGCGCCGTGGCAAGAGCTTCGGAGCCGCCGAGGTGCTGGTCAACGACGTAACGGCGAACGCAGTAAGGAGAGCCCGCATTGTCGTCGGAATGAAAATCAGGAAGCGCACGTTTGAAATCAGCGAGCAGGCCCTCGTTCTTGTTCGCTATTGCAATGCCGGCTGGACTTCGTTCCCACACTCCCATCAGCCATACGGCGTCGAAGCCGTAGGCGGAAATTGCATCCCACTCAGCCGAAGGGACGGAAGCAAGATCAACACTCTTTCCGTATTTCCTGCTCAGGTCAGAGAGCCAGACCCAGGTATTGATCTCGTAGACAGCAGGATACCTGGGCCATTTCGATTCAGCTCTCGTGTTTGTGTAGGACGCGCTCATTTTAGGGAGTAAATCTTACCGGGTGTTGCTCGAGGAATTCGTATCTCGCTCTATGTACGTCCGGACGTGCTTCTGGCGTCGGCGTCAGGTGCATCACCTGCCATCCGTCGGCTGCATTGTAAGCTGGCCACTTCGGCAGATCGCCGCCATTTGGGTCACCGGTCTTTGCAAAGTTCGTCCAGTAAGTCTGCATAATCTCGGACATCTTGCGGTCTTCCGGACGCAAGACTGCTCCCTGCCGAGAATCGAGCGTGCCGAAGACGTATTCGATGTCGTCAGAGTGGAATGTTGTGCCGGCCTGATGAAATTTGTCGCCGGGATTCGGCAGTTCGAAGTGATAGCGATAGACGGGCTTTCCGCCGGTGGCGACTTGCGCTTCGAGCCAGCGCCAAGTCGAGTCAGCGATGAACATGTCTCCGGCAAAGTCTTTGGCGGCGCGCAGGGCTTCATCATCGGTTGTTGCCGAATATGCGGCGAGGAACTTCGCGGCATTGTCGCCGAAGCGCTTCTGCGCCTGTTCGTCGTACTCGGCAACCGTCAGCGTCTTTTGCGGAATGCCGCCTTCGTCGGCGTTCCATCCGGCCAGGAGCGGGACATGCGCCTGCTTGCCGGCGGCGTAGATGTCAGGAATGCTTTCCGGCAGGAAGTAGCCATCAATGTCGGGAGCGAAGCGCACATTACTGACGCCGGGACGCGGCGCAGCGACACTGAGAACCTTGTCGGCGCTCAGGGCGCGGAGGTCAGCGAGTTTCGATACGCCGAGGACTTTTTCCACGGTTTCGGGATCGGTCTTCTCACGTTCTTCACGCGTGGCAAAAGGCAGCGTGGCGCTGAAGGCCCCGCCGCTTTCGCCGATGGCGCGCTGAAAGAGTCCCTGCGCAAGTGGCGAGGCCATTTGCGCACTCACGGAAAACGAACCGGCCGATTCGCCGAAGATGGTGACGTTGTTCGGGTCACCGCCGAAATTCTTGATGTTCTTATGAACCCATTCGATGGCGGCTGTCTGGTCGAGGAGGCCGTAATTGCCGGAGGCGTGGTGCGGAGACTCAGCGGTCAGCTCCGGATGCACGAAGAAGCCGAAGATGCTCAGGCGGTAGTTCATCGATACTACAATGACGCCTTTATGTGCCAGGATTTCGCCATCCTGGCGCGCTTCTGACGTAGTTCCGCCCGCGAACCCACCGCCATAGATCCACACCATAACCGGCAGCTTCGCTTTTTTGTCCTTGGCGGGCGTCCAGATGTTCAAAGTAAGGCAGTCTTCACTCTGTCCCGGATCGTGGAAAATCATGTCGGCAAAGACAGGCACCTGCATACAGCGGAAACCGTAGCTGGTGGTCTGGCGTGTGCCATGCCATTTTTCCGCAGGTTGTGGAGGCTTCCAGCGGAGCGGCCCCACGGGCGGCGCGGCATAAGGAATGCCCTTGAAGATGCGAATCTGGCCGTCCTGACTAACGTATCCCTGTACCTTGCCCTTGTCTGTTTTTACGGTTGGCGCGCTGGCAGCAAAAAGAGTAGCGCCGGCCGCAAGACATGCGACCGCTGCGCTTCGTAGTATCCCCCGCATCCTGGAAAAGCCCTTTCCTGAAACGATTTTCTTTGCAGAGAAACGTTATCACGCGAACTTGTCGATTGGCGCAAAACCGTCACGTCAACGAATAAAAGCAGCCGTTGGTCTACAAAAATCGGCGTTTCGTCAAAAAACCGCAGACAGGCATTCGCGCGCGAAGATAGGCTCGGCAGGGAAAATATCTGAGGAGGTCTTACCGCATGAAAACGATGGTTGCGCTTCTGGCCCTGGCGCTTTCGCTGCCCGCCTTCGCGCAGAACCCACCCAAACAAAAACCCACAACGCTGAGAGGCATCCTGCTCGAAGATCTCAAAACCACTCACAACCAGGAGGATTGGTTTGCGCCGGCGAGCGTTGCTGTTGATGGACTGACACCGGAACAAGTGAACTGGAAGAGCGGCCCGAACAGCCATTCCATCGGGCAGCTGACCTATCACATCCTCTTCTGGGACAAGCAGTCTCTGGCCAAGTTCAAAGGCGAGACGCCGGAGAAATTCAGCGGCAACAATGACGACACTTTCAACGACTTCGACAGTAAGAAGTGGAACGATACGGTACGCGAACTCGACGAAGTGATGACGGGATTGGAAAAAGTCGTCGAAAATGCCGACGACAAACAACTGGCAGAGTGGGCATCCACTATCGAGCACATCGCCACGCACAACGCGTACCATATCGGGCAGATTGTCTATGTCCGCAAAGAACAGGGGTCGTGGAACCCGGCCAAGGGAGTTAAGTAGGGCTCGCACAAACACTCCATGAACCGTCATTCTGACGACCAACGGGAGGAAGAATCCATACAATGTTCGCAGTACGACGAACTTTCAAAGATTTCTGGCTAGACTATGTACTAAACAGATCGTGCGCGGAAAGCCTCCCCGCTCGATGTGCTGCCAACATGCATGGATTCTTCCCCTTCCTCTTCGCTGCGCTCAGAATTAGGGTCAGAATGACGCCCACTTAGAGGAAAAAAGCTAGATTTGTTCCGGAGCCAGCAAGTCATCCATCGTTTCACGGCGACGGATGAGTCGCGCACGTTTGCCGTCAACCAATACTTCAGCTGGTCGCGGCCGTGAATTGTAGTTCGAACTGAGCGATAGGCCGTAGGCTCCTGCATCGAGGATGGCGACGAGATCGCCGGGCTTTAGCTCGGGTAGTCCCCTGTCGCGGGCAAAGAAATCGCCGCTTTCGCAAACAGGACCGACAACATCGACCACTTTCTTGCGCGCACCCTTGCTGCGAACGACAGGCACGATGTCGTGGTGCGCCTGGTAAAGCGCGGGACGGATGAGATCGTTCATCGCAGCATCAGTCACGACGAAGGTCTTCTCGCCGTTCTTCTTTACATAGAGAACGCGCGTCAGCAGCGCTCCAGCTTGTGCCACGATGAACCGTCCTGGCTCCAGCAGCAATCGCAGATTTTCAATCGGCCGCAGTTTTCTAAGCAGTGCTAATGCGTACTGTTGAATTTTGTCTTCCGGGTTGAAGCTGTGTTCGGAGTGGTATTCGATACCTAGTCCCCCGCCTACATCGACGGACTGAATCGGCAGGCCGTCTGCGCGAAGCTCGCGCACAAGCTGTGCGATGCGCTCGGCGGCTGCTCCAAAGGGATCGGCGCTGCGAATCTGCGAGCCGATGTGTACGCTCACGCCGCTGGAATCGAGATACTTTTGCTTTGCCGCAGACTTATAAACCGCACGCGCCTGGCGGATGTCAACGCCGAATTTGTGTTCTCGCAGGCCGGTGGAAATGTAAGGATGCGTCTCGGCAAAAACGTCGGGGTTTACGCGTAAGGCAATCCGGGCTCGTTTGCGCAGTTTGCTGGCCCGTTCGGCGAGAAGGTCGAGTTCGCCCGCGCTTTCTATGTTGAAGATGAGAATGCCGGAGCGCAGAGCGAGGTCGATTTCGGCTGCGGTCTTCCCAACTCCGGAAAAGACGACGCGCTGCGCGGATGCTTTGTTTACGCGCAAAATGCGCTCCAGCTCGCCGCCGGATACGATATCGAAGCCAGCCCCGTTCTTGTCGAGCAGTTTCAGAATGGCAAGTGCTGAATTCGCCTTCACCGAATAGCAGACCAGATGCGGAATCGATTCGAACGCGCCCGCAAAAAGGCGCAGGCGGTGAAGAATCTGGTTCTCAGAATAGACGTAAAGTGGCGTGCCGTAGTTTTTGGTCAGAGTATCGAGACTTACGCCATCGCAGAAAAGTGGCGAACGAGCGTCAGGATGGGCAAAGGGGCGTGTCGAGATCAAGCGGCCTCAAAAGAATTACAGAGTATTTCTTTGAGCCTAACATTTTCTGTCAGCGCATCGGCGGGGGCGGAGGCATCATCGGATAGGCGCGGTATCTCCTGCTGCGGAAGAGCGAGACGATCCCATAGATCAGCAGAGCCAGCACAATAAACGGCAGCATGACAAGGATGAAAGGAAAGTCCACTCTGTCACCGCCGATGGTGGCGCTTCCGTTCAAGTTGAGCGGGCCGCCGAAGACCACGCAGTCTCCGCCGATGCGCGATTGGTCGCCCATATCAACACTGCCGAGGAACGAAACAGCATCGCCGCTGATTTCGCCTTTGACACGAATGCCGCCTAAGAAAGCGACGGAGTCCCCATTTACCTTCCCGTCAACCCGAATCGAGCAGAGGAAGCAGACCGCGTCGTCCGCTTCTTCCGTGTCGCCGACATGGATGTCGTGCATGAAGGAGACGCGGTCAGTAGACGCGTGCGCGCGGGGAACGCAGAGTGCTGTCAGGAAAACGACGAAACACAAATAGAGCCAACGGCGTGGCATGGTTGCTCCTGAATCTCGATACTACTCTAGGGCTTGATCTCGATGTGCAATACGTAAACCCGCGCGCAATGGTTCCCTATCCTACGACGGAATCGAAGAACTTCCGCAGAATGGGGCCGACTGTCTCCGATTGCTCCCATGGTGCATAGTGGCCGGCATCGCGCAGGACGTGAAACTCGGCGCCATATCCGCCGTTGCGGATCGTTTCGGCCAGCAATTTCATGTCTTCAACTGTGCTGCCGCCATCTTCTGCCGCCGCCACGACGCACGCAGGCACGCGGATCGTCTTCGCCGTGGCGACCGAGTCCGGTCTCGCCGCCAAGCCCTGCTGCATGGCAATCACAGCTTCAGGATGCATGGCCTGCATCATCTCGCGCGCCTCGCCAATTTTTTGCGGAAAGCGGTTGCGGGCTGTGGGGCCGATGAGACTGTTGAGCATCAGTTCAAAGAAGTCGCCTGTTCCGCGCATCCGGATACCATCAATCCACTCCTGACGCTTCGCGCGATTTGCATCAGCATCGGCCTGTGGCTTCGAACAGCAGAAAGCCAGCGCGGTAATGCGTTGTGGCATCCTGCGCCACAGTTCGTAAAGCGTGTAGCCGCCGATGGAGCACCCGGCAAAGAGCGCTTTGCCCATGCAAAGCTCATTCATTAGGCGCTCGATGTCTGCGCCCAGTTTTTCAACAGTGATTGGCCCTTCGCCGGTTTCGGACTGGCCGTGGCCCCGCAGATCTGGCATGATTGCGCGGTAGCGCTGGGCCAGCATTTCGGCAACAGGAAGCCAGAAGGCATGACTGACGGGAGTTGGATGCAGCAGGATGATCTCCTGCCCGTCACCCATCGTTTCCGTGAATAGTTTTGTTCCGCCCGAAGTGTAAAACACGGCTCTAACTGCCGTTCGGTTGCGTGTAGGTAACCGGAGGCATGGCCAGCGGCTCTTCCGGCATCACCAGCCAGAAGACAATATAGGCGATAAGTCCCGCTCCACTGGAAAAGACCGTCGCCAGGACAGTGATGACGCGCACCCACACTACGTCCCAGTGATAATTATTGGCCAGACCCTGGCATACGCCAGCAATCATGCGCCCGGCGCGCGGGCGTATGAGCCGCGTCTGCACATAAACGGGAGCCACATAGATTGGGCGCCCACAGGTAGAACAGAAGCGAGCGTCGTCAGTGAGAGACTTGCCGCAATTGCTGCAGAAGACTGCCATAATTCAGGTCCTCAAACCACTATTGCCTGATACGCAAGTCGCAGGCAAGTGGTTCCCCAACGGAGTTCGTCCATATTCTGCCACAAATTGAATTGGGACAGGCCTTACAGTGGAGAGGATGAGGAAGCAGGCGGGGCAACACCATTGGTAAAGTGCTGCTCCCGCTGGAAATAACCGCTTTAGAAATACAACTTCAGCGCCAGTTGCAGGATACGCGGATCGCGGTACGACGTGACCTTTCCGAACAGGCTTGAGGTATACGACGTACTGATACCGTCCGGGTTGGTGTGGTTGAACATGTTGGTCGAATCAGTGCGAAATTGCATGTTGATCCGGTCGCTGAATTTGATGTTCTTCATGAGCGAAAGGTCGGCGCGTCACAGTCCCGGCCCACGCACGATGCCGGGATGCGAATTGTCGGGTGCCGCGCTCCTGTAGGACAGGTTGTGACTCCGCCAACCGTGGGACATACCTGGGCATAGGCCGAGGTGTTGTACCAAAGCTGCTTGCCATTGTTGTTGTGAATCGGCCGCTCGTGGAGCTTGCGATATTGGGATAGCCGACAAGGTCAGGCCGTCCGCTGACTGCGCTGTTGCCGTCGAGCACGCCCTGGCCAGCCGGGTCGTTCAGGACGCCGGTCACGGTATACGGGAGTCCCGAATACGAATTGACCAGGCCGGAAACTTCCCATCCACCAAGAACGTGTCCCACCAGACCAGACTGGGTCTGGTAGAACGGCAGGTCATACACAAAGTTCGCGTTGAAGATATTGGTCCGGTCATAGCTCGCCGGGCCATATTCCGCAGCGAGATTGTAAGTGTTCTGCGCCGGAGAGGTGTCGTTGAAGGCGTTGGTCATCGCCTTGAACCATGTATGGTTCACATTCACCAGCGAGTGCGTGCCAATCCTCTTCTGCAATGCAGCCTGCAGGCCGTTGTAATTCGACATGAACTCCGTGATCTGCTCGTTGATCGAGTCGAATCCCTGGTAGGGGCTGATATAGTTCAACTGTTGAGTTGTTTTGCCGCGCGTAGGAGGGGCTATCACTCCATAAGGAATGGCGCAGTGTATTGTCCAACCGAATTGGACTTTGCGTTGAAGACGACTGCGTTCTGGTCTGTATTTGTAATGGTGACGGCAGCATTTGGGACAACTGCGCCTGATGAATCGCTGACCGTGCCGCTTATGGTGCCGGAAATGGTCTGCGCGAGAAGCGGTGAACACAAGGCAAGGATCAGGGGTGAGACACCCGATTGCCGACACAAATTTCAAGATACGATTAGAACCTCTACACATAGGCCCTCCTCAAATTGGTTCTTTCGTGGACGATTTAAAGCTTTAAATGCTGTTGACCGGCTTTTTGCCGTTTATTTCTGGGTTTCCTTCCAGATTTCTCTATTTCAATCACTGCCAGCCACGTCATCAGCTAACTTGTATAGAGAACTAGACGTTAATTGGCGACGCCAACGATAGTCAGACGGATTTTTCTTGCCCCCAGCCGCATCCCGTTTAGCGGCCTGCATAGGCGGTCTTCATGAATTTGCGCGCCTGGTCGGCCTGCGCCGTATCGCTGCCAGCATCGATCACAGCCTGATACTGCTGGCGGGCCTTTTCGCGGTCGTGCATCAGGTCATAGACCTGTCCGGCGGCAAGCAGGCAGCGGCGGTTTAGTTCCGGGCTGGTGGTTGGCTGGTATGCACCGCTCGTGAACGCTACGACTGACTCGGCGTAGAGCTTCTGCCCGCGCAGCGTATCGCCCATTCCGAAATAAACCAGCTCAAGGTGCGACGACGCGAAGTATCCCGGCTTTCTTGAGAGATCGATGACCTCGCGATAGCTGGAGACGGCCTTCAGCCCCTCGCCTTCGTCTTTCTGGATGTTTGCCACTTCGAGGCGAAAGAGGAAGTCTCTCGGATATTCGGCGACCAGTCCTTCGGCAATCTGCTCGGCCTCTTTGTACTTCGCCTCGCGCCGCAGGAAGAGCATCATGCAGACGCGCGCTTCGACCGAGGTGATAACGCCGCGCGCGCCGGCATCGCGCAGCATCTCCATGCCGGTGGCCTTCGAGCCGTGAACGCCGACGAACCCCATCAGTATCTTGAAAGGCAGCGGCAATGCGCCGATCACATATTCGTAATTGCCGACGACCAGCTTGGCGTCAACGTAGTTCGGGTCGAGCTGCAATACCTTTGCGTGGTCGTTGCGCGCCTGCGAGGCCAGGCGCAGCGCCGAGCCGAAGCTGCGTTCGACCATGGCCAGGTAGACGGCCTGAAGGCTCTTGGCCCAGCCGCGAGCGAAGAGTGCGTTGATATCATTCTGGTTGGGTTTGAGCTGCTGGTTCGCCTCGTCAACAGCGTTGTCGGACAAGTTTTTAATCAGATCACGCTTGTGCGGATCTTCAACAACAGTGTGCTTGCCGGTCAGGAACCCGTCGTTGGCGTAAAAAGTAGTGTCGAGCAGGTCGAGACGGAATAATTCTTCAAAAACATTCGCATAAAGCAGATAGTCGGTTGCGATGGGATTGCCGGGGTGCTCGTCGCGGATCGTCTCAAAGCGCGAAATCGAGCCGCTATAGTCCATGAGGTAAAAGCGCTCGAAGGCCTCGCGCACCTGCGGATCGCGGTTCAGCGGATTCGTCTCCACCGAAACAGCTAGCGCAGGCCATGCCCATAATGAGACAAGAAGCCCGGTCAAGAGGACGAGGCAGAACTGCTGCTGTTTCGGCATCATTCGTTTCTGCCATCTTAGACGAAAAGGCTTATAGTTAAGGCCGACATCACCATTGATGGAGGACAGCTTGAATTTCCTCTGTCTTCTGCTTCTGACATTCATTCCGCTTTTGCTGCCTCAGCCGAATACTCCAGTCTCGTTCACCTTCGCGGTTGGCAAAGGGCCGAAGTGGATAGCGGTTGGCGATGTGAATCACGATGGAAGAGCAGATATTCTCGTCGCAAATGATGATGGCACCGTAACCGTCCTTCTCGGAAACGGTAATGGCCGTTTTACGCAGGCTCCCGGCTCACCCATCCCTGCCGGGCATATGCCGAATGACATAGTTATCGCTGACATGAATCGAGACGGCAATCCCGATCTGGTTATTGCCAACCATCAGTCACCGTATCTCACAATTCTGCTCGGTGACGGCAAAGGCAGATTTTATCCGGCGCCCGGCTCACCCATCGATGTTCACTCGTATCCTCACCCGCATGGAATCGCAGTTGCTGATTTCAATGGCGATGGGCTGCCCGATGTTGTCACAGACAGTTGGGGAAACAATCAAGTTGAACTTCTGCTCGGCGATGGGAAAGGAAGCCTGCACACGCCGGGTGCGTTTTTTGCAGTGGGCCATCGGCCGTATGAGCGTCTTCGCTCCGCGGACTTTAATCATGATGGCCACGCGGACATTGTTACGACAAATCTCGATGACGACGCAGTATCCATTCTCTTAGGCGATGGGAAAGGCGGATTTCATCCGGCGCAGGGCTCGCCATTTCATGCGGGAGCCAAACCCTGGCAGATAGCCATTGACGATATCAACCGTGACGGCAATGCCGATCTTGTGATTATTCCTTATGAGCGCGATGTGGCAGATGCCTCGCAAAATAGAGTCACTGTATTACTGGGCGATGGCAGAGGTGGATTTTCGCCCATGCCCAACCCATCTCTGCCCTTGACCGGCTGTCAGGGCGCAGCCAGCGTGGCCGGCGGCAATCTGCGTGGGAACGACAATCAAGACATAGCTGTATTGTGTGCAATCAGCAAGACCATACAAATCTTTAATCAGGATTTAGACGGCAGATTCACGGAGCACTCCGGCACTTTTCCTGGAGGCTGGGGTTCAGTGGCTATTGCCGACTTGAATGGGGACGGCAAAGATGATCTGATTGTCGCAAACAATGCCGACAATACAGTCACGGTTTCGCTGAGCCATTAGAGTTTTCTTCTTTGAGGCCGAGATAGCCACTTGTGGGCACAACTTTTTGTCGGCGCACGCGCATAAGCGCGATGCGCGAATTACGAAGGGCTAGCGCTCAGCGACCTGATTCAGCAGGTCGTAAAACTCAGGGAACGAAATTGCCGCTGACTCGGCGCCCTGAATCATGGTGTCACCTGTGGCTTTGAGCGCCGCCACCGAGAAGGCCATGGCTATGCGATGGTCGCCGCCAGAGTTGATCTCCGCGCCGTGCAGCTTTTGTCCTCCGGGAACATCGAGGCCGTCCTCAAATTCTTCGACTTGTGCTCCCATCTTGCGCAGATTGTTGGCCACCAAAGCGATACGGTCGGATTCCTTGACGCGCAGCTCTTTCGCGTCGCGGATACGGATGCCGTTTTGAGTGTATGGAGCAATGGCAGCCAGTACGGGCAGCTCGTCTATGAGTTGGGCGGAGAGCGCGCCGCAAATAGTGGTTCCTTTCAGGCCGTTAGCAGGAGCATTTACCTGAACAGTTCCTACCAGTTCTCCGTTTTTCTCCTCAAGATTGAGAACGCCGATATGCGCGCCGAGAGCGGTCAGAACATCAAGCAATGTGGCGCGAGTGGGATTGAGACCCAGTGAGTCGAAGACAAGGTTCGAGCCGGGGAAGAGCGCGGCGGCGCAGAGGAAGAAGGCGGCTGACGAGATGTCGCCGGGAACCGCGGCCTCGATGGCCTGCAATGGTTGGCCGCCAGCAATGCTGGTCGAATCGGTCGAGCGGTCAACATGCGCGCCGAAAGCCCGCAACGCCAGTTCGCCGTGATCGCGCGTACGAACTGATTCGCGTACTGTGGTCGAGCCCTCAGCCTGTAATCCGGCGAAGAGTATTGCAGTCTTGACCTGCGCGCTGGGTACGGGCGTGGTGTAGTCGATAGCTTTGAGCTTGCCGCCGCTAACCGTAATAGGAGCATGACCGTCGGTGAGCGAAATCTCAGCGCCCATTTGATAAATGGGCTTGCGAATGCGCTCCATAGGACGACGGCTCAGTGATTCGTCGCCGATGAGCGTGTAAGTGTTTGGTGTAGCAGCAAGCAGGCCTGTGAGCATACGCATGGTCGAGCCGGAGTTGCCGCAATCGAGCGGAGAGGTGGAGTACTTGAAGCTGCCGCCTGTGCCGGTAATTTCAATCGCGCCATTTTCGCGTCGCGTGACCGTCGCGCCCAGAGCGTCGGCGCAGCCCAGGCTGCTGGCGCAGTCGGCACCGGTCGAAAAATTAGTGAGCTTTGTCGTTCCACCTGCAAGCGCACTCAACAGCGCATAGCGGTGGGAGATGCTCTTATCGCCAGGTATACGAAGGCTGCCGAGGATGTTGCGTGCGGGCGTAACAATGCGTTCGGTTTTGGTTTCAAGCATTTCTATTTATCGTACCGGAAAGTACAGAGTAGGGAATCGGCAGCCTCACAAAACCCGGAGCACTACTACCGTTTCGTCGTCGAATCGTTCGACGCCTTTTTGAAACTTGCCGACCTCGTTGAAGATGGCCTCCGCCATCTTTGAAGCCGATTTGTGTTGGTGTTTCTTCACCACGGCCATCAGCCGATCGTCGCCGAACATCTCGCCTGCCGAGTTCTGCGCGTCGGCAATGCCGTCGGAGAAGAAGACGAGTGAATCGCCGGGCTGCGTCGAAAGCGTGAATTCCTCATAGCTGACTTTGGGGAACATTCCCAGCGGAAAGCCCTCCGCTTTGACCGTCTCAACTTCGCCTTCGCGGCAGAAGAGCGGCTGAATGGAGCCTGCATTCGCAATCTGCAGCGTCTGATTCTCGTCATTCCAGACGGAGTAGAGCATGGTGACGTATTGCGAATCGACGCGCCGCTCCTGCAGCGAGTCGTTGAGCGTCTTCAGCATCTCAGAAGGAGACAGGTGCGCCGTCGCTTCAGACCGCATAATGCCGCTCACCAGCGCGGCATAGAGTGCTGCTGGAGCGGCCTTGCCGCTTACGTCCCCGAGCACAATCGCTGTGCGATTTGCATCGTAGGGGACGAAGTCGTAGAGGTCGCCTCCCAAGGTTCGGGCCGGAAGAAAACGCGCCGAAAATTCAGCCTGTTTGTGCTTTGGCTTATACGGGGGCAGCAAGCGCAACTGTACCTCGCGCGCCATGGCGAGATCGGCCTCCAGGCGTTGCTCTTGCTGCGCCACTCGTTGATAGAGACGCGCGTTCTCAATGGAAATGGCGATCTGCGATGCAAGTGTCGTCAACGCGCGCTCGTGGTCTTCGTTAAAAAAATGCGCACGCGTGTGTTCGATGTCGAGGATGCCGATAACTTTGCCCTTGTAGATAAGCGGCATCGCCATCTCGGAGCGCGTCTCCGGGTTGAACATGCGGTAGCGTGGATCCTTGCGCACATCGGGCGAATGGATTAGCCGCCGCTCCGCAATCGAAGTGCCTACAAGACCGCCTTCGAGGGACAGTTTTTCATCAGGATAGAAGCGCTCGCCGAAGCGTAGCGCGAAGCGGTTCTCAAGCACATGGTCGCGCTCATTTACGATCCATATGGAGAACATCTGGTAGTCGATAATGCGACGGAGAAGGGTGGCGATACGCTCCAACAGCGACTCGAGATCGAGGATCGAGGTGAATTCGCGGCTGATCTCGTTCAGCACCTGCAAGGTCTGCGCCTGCCGCGAGACGCGGGTATAGAGGCGAGCGTTCTCAATGGCTTGCCCGATGCGTGAGGCGGTGAGTTTTAGCAGATGCTCATGCTCAGGCTGGAAATAATTCAACTGCTCTGATTGAATGTCGATGACGCCGATGACGCGGTTTTTGACGATCAGCGGCACGGCCAGTTCCGAGCGCACATCCGGATTGACGTTGATGTAGTTTTCCTGTTTGCCGACGTCATTGACCAGTACCGCTTCGCGTGTCTGAGCCGCCTGGCCAACGATCCCTTTGCCGACGCGAATGCGCATTCGCTCGGCTTCCTGCGAGTGGCCGATCTGGAAACGCATGCGCAAATCGTTGGTGCGGTCATTGAGGAGCAGGATTGCGAAGATGCGGTAGTCGATGACGGCGCGGACGAGGTCGGCAGTGCGCTGCATCAGGGTCTGCAGGTCGAGTGTCGTATTCAGCGCATCGGCAAGGCGGACGAGAAATTCCGTCTGGAGCGGCTCCACGCGGACCTGTACTTGAGGCGGAGACGCCTGCGATGTCGGCCTGTAATCGCCCTCAAAGTCGGGTGTCGCACGTTGGCGTTGCAATGCCTCCGCTGCCGGGGTTCGATCAAGAGCAGTTGGAGTCTTTGCCGCATATCGGCCTTGTTTGGCTTGCTGTCTGGTCACGCAGTTCCTGTATGTCCCTTTGAAAACATGAAGAGTGAACGAGCCATGATATCGCGGCGTAAGGTTGTCTGCTGATGGCGGTGATTGTCGAAGGTCTTCCCGGAGCAGTGGTATCAGTCCTGTTGCAACTCACGCAGAATGCTGACCGAAGCGCTGGCTCCGATGCGATTGGCTCCAGCTTCAAGCATGGCCATTGCATCGGCGAGCGTACGTATACCGCCTGACGCCTTTACCCCGCAGCGCGACCCGGCTACGCCGCGCAGCATGGCAACATCTTCTGGCGTAGCCCCACCAGTTGAGAAGCCAGTGCTGGTTTTCAGAAAGTCTATACCTGCGGCTATTGCAAGCTCAGACGCGCGCAATTTCTCTTCAATATTAAGGAGGCATGTTTCAAGTATCACTTTAACAATAGCTCCCGCTTCATGGGCTACTTCCACTACGCCGCGGATGTCCTGCTGTACACGGTCATTCATTCCGGACTTGAGCATGCCGATGTTCAGCACCATGTCGAGATCATGCGCGCCTAACTTGACAAGTTCTACCGCCTCTTTTCGTTTCGAGATGGAGAGAGATGCTCCCAGCGGAAACCCAAGCACTGTGCCAATGGGAACTCCACTGCCAGCGAGCACGGCATGCGCCGTGCTTACCCACGCCGGATTCACCATGGCGCAGGCAAAGCGATGCTCAGCCGCTTCTTCGCAGAGCTTGATGGCCTGTTCGCGCGTAGTTTGAGGCTTCAAAAGAGTGTGGTCAAACACTGCTGCTAGGGAATGGCTACTGGAGAGCGCCTGCCGGCTGAAAGCGGCTGCGTCAAACGATCCATTGTCCCGTTCTATTTCTTCCATTGCGACTGCTTTTGTAGTCATGAGGGTACTCACTCCGGGTAATCGGGAGGCATGAGACAGATGTCGGGCAGATTGCGAAAACGCTCGGCATAGTCCATGCCGTAGCCCAGTACGAACTGGTTGGGAATCTTGAAGCCAACGTAATCGGCTTCGATTTTTACCATGCGCCGTGAAGGCTTGTCGAGCAATGTAGCGATGCGCAGGGAGCGCGGCTTATGTTGCAGAAAGAGCTTGTTGAGGAATTCAAGCGTGAGGCCCGTATCAAGAATGTCTTCCACTACAATGACGTGTTTCCCTTCAATCGGCTGGTCAACGTCTTTGATGAGCTTGACCGCGCCGCTGGTTTTCTGCCCCTTGCCATAACTGGAAACCGCGACGAAATCGAAAGTGCAATCGATGCTGATGTTGCGTGCCAGGTCAGCAAGGAAAATTGCCGCGCCTTTCAACACGCCCAGCAGCACAACGCTCTGGCCCGTGTAGTCGCGATCAATCTGCTGGCCTATTTCAGCAATTCGATCAGCAATCTGCTGCCGGCTGATAAGGACTTTGAGTGCAGGAAGGGCGGCGCGCGCGCTCATTCCATTAGCATATCTCTAAATTTGGCGCGCGACCGTGGAAGCAATGATCCTGCAGGCTCTATACTTGTGAATGTAAGCCCTTCATGTATCCCTTCATTCATATTGGTCGTTTTTCTATCGGAACTTTCGGTATCATGCTCTGGCTCGCGGCGGTTGCCGCCTGCTGGGTATTGCATCGCAACTTTCGCCGCTGGCATATCGACGCGGATGCGATCGGCATTGTTGCCATTTCAACGGTGATCGGAGTTGTCGGCGCAAAGCTCTGGCATGTCCTGGAAACGCCGCAGATGCTCATCCATGATCCTCTTGGGTTGCTGCTTGACCGCGCCGGATTTGCCTGGTTTGGCGGCCTCATCGCGGGAATTCTTGCTCTACTGTGGCAGGCTCGAGGCGCCGGGTTGAGCAAGCTCGGAATGCTGGATCTTGCAGCACCCGCTGCCGCTGTTGGATATGGTGTTGGACGGCTTGGCTGCCTGGTTTCGGGTGACGGCGATTACGGAATTCCTACCAGCCTGCCCTGGGGTATGAGCTTTCCCAACGGTCTGGTGCCAACGACACAGCACGTTCATCCGACGCCGATTTACGAATTAATTGCGGCCCTTATCATTGCCTGGATTCTCTGGCGTCGCGGCAGGCCGGAAACCACAAAAGCCGCGGGAGAAATCACTGGCGAATATCTGTTTCTGAGTGGGTTGGCGAGATTTCTGATTGAATTTATCCGCATCAACCCGAAGCTCTACTGGGGCATGAGCAATGCGCAGGTAGCTGCCATCGGATCGGCCATCGCCGGCATTGCGCTGGTTCTCTGGGCGCGCCGCAGCGGTAGAACCATTACGCTGCCGCGCGCTATAGTTGCCGAATCCGCAAAATAGCAGCTTTTTGCGTCATGTCCAAAGCAAATTGCTGTTCTGTCTTACCGTTCATTCAACTCAACCACCTGGATTGAGTAGGCGGGCATGGTGTGATGCAGTGCGCTGCCGGAAAGGTGAATTGTGCTTTCCTTGGGCACAATGCTGTCGGGATTGTCAATGGTGTTTGTTGCTTCTGTGCTGTTCGCGATCAGGCTGGTGAGGGTTGCGGTTGCGGCGAGCGATGCGCCAGGGAATTCTACGTTTACGGGTTGCGGGTCTGAAGATGCGTTCACGAGTTTCAGGTAGAGGCGTTTATTCGCCTCATCTTTGGTGATGGAATAGAAGAATTTCGGCCCTGCCCCCTGCAGGCTTGATGCCAGCGTCCCCGTTCCGAGATACTTTGCGAACAGCACCTGTGCATAATAGCTGGGAGATCCATAACTACGAAGTGCATCGTAACCGATCAGGTCAGTTTCCCACTGCATGGCCCCCGGATTCACGTTGACCAACAGCGGCGCATAGGCTGCCATCACGATAATGTCGCTGTTGCGTTCCATCCCCGTCATCCATGCGGCATCACCGAGCGCTGCGCCGAAGTTTGGAGTGGGCGTGCCCTCGCGCGTAGCCCACTCACCAACAAAAATCTTCGGGCCGTTGCGGTCTGTTTTGTCGTAGTGCGTGGTGTCGTGGAAGAAGTCTGTCGCACGCTTATAGTAGTGGTCGTCAATCACATCGGGGCGAATGCTCTTCACCGGCATCGTTGCGATGAGCAGAAGATCGGGGTACTTCGCCTTGATGGCTTTGTAGAACTGCGAGTATCTACCTTCATAGCTGCCCGATTTGTCAAAGAAGTCTTCATTGCCAATTTCAACGTAGTTGAGGTGGAATGGCTCCGGGTGTCCATTGGCGGCGCGGATCGCTCCCCATTTTGTATTTGTGCCTCCCGTGACGTATTCGATTTCATCGAGAGCATCCTGCACATAAGGATCGAGGTCAGCGCCGGGGTTCACATGCTCCTGCGCCATGGAGTAGCCGGCATAGACGGCAAGAACTGGCTGCATGTGCAGGTCCTCGCACGACTCGAGAAATTCGAGAAGGCCGAGCCCATCGGACGAGTGGTAGCGCCACGGACTGGGATGCGTCGGGCGGTCAACCAGCGGGCCGATGGTCTTCTTCCACTCATACCGTTCGGGGATGTGGTCACCCTCAAGATAGTTGCCGCCGGGAAAGCGCAGGAATGCAGGGTGCATGGCCGCCAGCTTCTCCATCAGGTCGATGCGGTTTCCGTTTGCACGATTGTGATAGGTTGGCGGGAAGAGAGAAACCAGGCTCAACCAAAGTGTGCCAGGATGGGCCACAGTCAGGACAAGATGATTGGCTGCGGAGGGCTCGACCGCTCCGGTTTTTAGTGTGAATGGATATTGCTTCCAGTCTGTTGTAACGCCTGAGACCGTGGCTGTAGCGACAACCTTACCGCTTTGATTTTGTACCAGGCTGACAGTGATGGGGCCGACGGATGCCGAGTCTTCTTTGGCATACAGCGAGCCTGTGTAGGTTGTATTCGGTCGGATAGCCATGCCCCAGTAGCCTTCATTGAGCACGCCCGCAGGTTCCGCGGCGCTGGCTTCACTCACGTCAATGCGCAGGCTGTTCGGCAGCGCTTCGCTCGGGCCTGTTTTGGAGTCGGGAGCAATCTTGGCTTGGGAATTTCCTTCTTCGACAAGGATCCAGTTGTGGATTCCCGCCCAACTGCCGCCGAAAGTGCGATTACTGACCATTTCAGCGTAAAGGCCGCCATCGTACGAGTGGTTGATCTCTTCCGTCATCAAACCATAGAGGGTAGGGCTGACTTTGGAGATGGGCTGATCGGCGTGGATAGTCAGGACCGCCGGCTGCGACTGCGCGAAGAGAACGCCAGTCAGCAGACAATTTGCGACAGTAGCAATAACAAAAGATTTCCTGCTCATTTTTTCAGAAAGCCTTCCTTCACAGTGCATATTATCTGGTAATAAAAGGGGCGCCGCTGTTGCAAAACGGCGCCCGTTGAAACTTCCCAAACGTTTTACAAGCTCAGAAGCTGAACTTCGCTCCCAACTGGAGACGGCGAGCGTCATAGGAGGAAGTAACCTGCCCGAAGTTGCCGTCCGCCGAGTTTGCATCTATACCTTGAAATTGCGTGTGGTTGAAGGTGTTGTAGGATTCAAACCGCAGTTCAAGCTTTGGCCCTGTTTCGCTCGCGGTAAGCGGAATGTTTTTAAACAGCGACATATTGAAGTTAAAGAGTCCGGGTAGAATGACAGCATCCTTTCCAGAGTTTCCAAACCCTTCATTTGTGCCACCATTCCACGGAGCGAGTGGATTTGCAAAAGAGCTTGTGCTAAACCAGGCAGTTTGCTTCTTGGGGTATGTCACATTTGTTGCCTGATCCTCACGGTTCGTGCCGCCATTGCCACCTAGTCCAAGTGCATCAGGACCGGTGTAGTGAATCGCCTGTGGTAACCCTGATTGCGCGAATGTAATCCCTGAGAACACCCATCCTCCGAGGATCGTGCGCTCGGCCGTGTTTGAACTGTGCAGGAACCAGGGGAGGTTGTAGATGTAACTCGCGTTGAAAATACTGCGCCGATCGAACGCACCAGACCCGTAGTCGTAATGCGCGTTGAAGGGGTTTGTGAGTATGTTGAGATCGTTGCTCACCTCGTCAAGCTCATGCGACCAGGTGTAGGCGAGTTGGACGGTCCATCCATGCCGGTTCTCTATCCGGAGGCCAGCCTGGAGTGAGTTGTAATTGAAATTAGTCTCGTTCTCCTCCTGCGTAATCGTGCTGAAGCCGGGGAAGATGCGGTACAGGTTCGCGTTTGGTTGAATGTTAAGAGCAGGATTGGCCGTATTTGTGGCGACTGCCTGCCGTTTGGCATAACCTACCGCAGGATCGGTTAATGGCAGGGTGTTGATGTTCCGATCGTTGTTCTGATCCCAACCAACCGAACCAACATATTGCAAAACGGCAACCACGGATGGGGCAACTTGCCGCTGAACTCCCAGGCTGTACATTGCCGTTCCCGGAGGCGAGTACTTGTACTTCAGGTTGGTAAGGGTAGATGGAAACGTCTGCGATGTTGTGTTTCCGGTCAGGGCACTGGTGTTGGGGTTTGAGAAATAGACGTTATTGGCGGAAGGTTGATATGCAAATGGCGGGTTCAGGGCTGCGTTGTATACATCATTGCCCTGGACGCGCTCAAAGAACATTCCAAAGCCACCCCGGAGTACCGTTTTTCCATCTCCCGTAACATCGTAGGCAAAGCCGATTCTCGGTTGCCAGGTGTTGTATCTGTTCTGGACATTTCCACGGGGGAAACCATTCACGCCAGCCTCGCGCATGCCATTAAGATAGAACGCCTGTCCATTGAAACTCGTGAGCGAAGCCGGGTTCAAGGTTCCGTCTGGATTGAGTGGATATCCTTGTGTAGTGTCATAGTCTGCGGGAACGAAGTTCGCAAACTGGTTATACCGCTCATAGGTGTGCGGCAGTCCGTCAAAGCGAAGGCCGAGGTTGAGTGTCAAACGCGGAATGATATGCCAGTTGTCATTGCCATAGAACCCATAGTTGTTGCTGACCCAGTGCTTACCGGAAAGGTATTCGAGCTGTGTAAAGCTGGCAGCGTCGCCGAGCAGGAAGTTTATGTACGAATCCTGGGAGAAGCTGCTGTTATTGAATTGGGCAGTTCCCTGAGTATTTGCCTGTAATTGCTGGTTCTTGGGATCGTGCAACCAGCTGAAGCCAAACTTGAACTGGTGTTTTCCATGGGTCCAGGAAATATCGTCTCGGGTCTCATAACCGAAGAAAGAGTTCTTCCATGGGTAATAACTAGAGCTCCAGTTTGTGCCGTACGGAGCACCCAGATCGATCTCCGGCATGCGGCTTCCAAAGTTATTGGCAAGTGGGAAGAAAGTCGTCGCCGACCATCCGGATGGCTGCGCCGAAATACCGACCGGGTCAAGGTTGATGGTGTTGCCGCTGAAAAGGAAGGAGGTTTCATTCAGCAGCGATGGTGTGTAGGTCTGAGTAAGCTTCAGGCTCGACGACCACGAGGGATTGAGCATTGCCGTGCCCACGGTCGGGTAGGTGCTGTCACCCCACAGTGGTGGGTAATACGTCTGGGTGACAGCATCGTGCAGGTAGTGACCACTGAACTGAAACTTCGGGCTGAAGTTATGGTCGATTCGCACGACATCTTCACGAAGATTGGTCGGTTGAGGGATTGATGAAATGTATTGGCTGGTTCCAAGATTTGGTTTAGGAAAGGTGCCCGCATTCAACTCGAGGAGCGCGTTGGGGTCCATCAGGTTGGCAGGGATTGTATTGTTTGGAAATGGCTGCCCTGGAGTCAAACCATCCTGCGTGTATAAGGCCAACTTAGCTGGATCTGTGGTGACAGGGACAATGGGAACTTTCCCATTAGCCGGAACTTGATATGCCAACGGCTGTCCAGCAACCGCGAAATTCACCGCAGCGATGTCGTTCACGACGTTGGGTGAACTTCCCTGAATGAGTCTCCGCCACTCTTCATTCACAAAGAAGAATGTTTTGTTTCGTCCTTCGTTATAGACATGGGGAATCCACACGGGACCGCCGATGTTAAAGCCAGGTTCGTTTAGACGGAACTCAGGCCGCGGCTTGCCGGCGAAATTGATGAAATAGTTGTTGGCGTCGTAATCTTCGTTCCGGTTGAAGTACCATACGCCTCCGTGGAAGTCATGGGTGCCCTGTTTGAGAACCATGAGGATGGTTCCACCTGATCCTATGCCGTAATCAGGTCCGTAGTTGCTGTCCAGGGTCTGGAATTCGGCGAGTGAGTCCATCGAGGGCAGGGAGCTGAAGCAGCCGCCACAACCGCGATCGTTCAATTCGCCTCCATCCAGCATGTAGATGTTGTGGGTGGTGCGGGTGCCGTTGAAGCTGATGCCATTAGCGGATGTGAGCGCATTCACGCCACTGAATAACGGCAGGTTATTGGACTTGCCCAACCCTAGAGCTGCCAACGCAGTCACGTTGCGGCCATTAGTTGCCAGTTGTGTAACCTGTTGGCCGCTGATCAGATTGCTTAGCTCATTGGTTTCAGTCTGGACCTGCAGAGCGTCTGCCTGAACTGTGACTGTCTGCCCAGCAGCGCCAATGGCAAGATGGACATCTTCCTTCAATGTCTGGGCGGTGTTCACCACAATGCCGGTGCGCGTGTAGTTCACAAAGCCTGCGGCAGTAGCGTTCAATGTGAAGCTCCCGACGCCCACATTGGCGAACAGGTAGATTCCGTCGTTATTAGATACGGTTTGTCTGGCCTGGCCAGTGGCTGGATTGGTGAGAGTAATGGCGGCACTGGGAACGACCGCGCCGCTGGGATCGAAGACTGTTCCGGTGATTGTTGCGTTTTCCTGACCCCAGACACAGGGTGTTAACAATAGAGCGAGGACAACGACACTCGCTAATAGAAACCTGGAACGAAGCATCATAACCTCCTGAGATCGATCACTGGTTGACGAGACCGTTATCTGCTTAATACTTGGGTCTCGAAGTGCGCCGGTAAGACAGTGCTTGCCCGGTCGAACGCCGATCAGGGTATGGGTATACGATGGAAACGTTTTCCTCGCCCCATAGCGAATAAAAATCAACAATTTAAAGAGCAGTAAACCAATTTAGTGTGTTGTATTTTATGAACGATGGTGCAATAGATTGCTTCCAGGAATGGTAAATGTTTACCGAGGGAGGATGGTAACTCGCTGAATTCAAAGCTGTCAAGATGCACTTGGTAGAGGAATTATTTCAGTAAATTCGGGCAGGACTGCCTACAAAGAAAGCACATATTTATTCGCTAATCGAAATAATTCAGCTTTCGTTTGACCCTCCTGTGCTATCAAAGAATGTAGGGAGATCGTGTGAGGCGGATAGCTGGCCTTATCGACCCATGCGAAGGCTTTGATTTTCTTTTGAGAGCTTTGTTCACAAATAAGACCGTGTTTTCGCGCTTCACCCTTTGTTTTCTGGGGTTGGCCTTGTGCGTGTTTACTTGGGGACTTGAATACAAGCTCTCGCTTTACGATCCTCCGCAGGCCAGCTCTCACGAAATTCCCAGTGCCAAGCTTCTGTCAAAGAACGAGCAGAGCGCGACGGCAAAAAGTGCGCTCCTGGAAAAAAGCGGCGTTTCCATTAAGGCAATGCCTATGACGACGCTCTTTACTCTCTTTCTCTCATTTGTGCTGGCGGCGCAGTTCATGGGCTTTCCCGCACCGATCCGGAGCATCTGGGACGCTAGGCGACCAAAGCGGCCACACGCACCAGGCAGTTTGAATGCTTTTTTCTTCCGCCCACCTCCAATTTCCGCCTCGTTTTAATTCCTTTTATTCAAGACCAAAACAGTGAAGCGGCCTTGGCTGTCGGCTGCCACGCGGTGTGTTCTTCCGCGTAGGCGTGACTCACCATGGTCGCCCCAAAAAAGAAGGTGTATTAAGACATGCGAAAGCAATGCTCCTTGATGCTTGCCATTGGCTTGGCGCTGCCAGCCGTGGTGGGCGTAACTGCGTGCAGTTCCCGTGCGAAGAATATGCAGGCTGATGCGGCTGAGATTCCGTCGGCGACGGTAGCAGCAGTAACGCGCGAAACGATTACTCACACGCTGAACCTTGCCGGGCAGTTCCAGCCCTATCAGGTCGTGGATGTGCACGCGAAAGTTTCGGGCTACATCAAGCATATTTATGTCGATATCGGAGACAAAGTACGGCAGGGACAGGTGCTGGCCGTGCTGGAAGTGCCTGAACTGGACGCACAGCTTAAAGGCACGGTAGCCGAGGTTGCGCACAGTAAAGACGAGATCACACGGGCGCAGCATGAGCTCTCTCGCGCGCAGGCAGAACACTCAGCATTGCACGCTGACTATCTGCGTTTAAAACAGGCGTCCGCCGCGCAACCGGGACTTATCGCAGAGCAGGAACTTGATGACGCTCAGTCAAAAGATCTTGCAGCTGAGGCGCAAGTCGATGCAGCCAAGGCGGCTTTGGCGGCGGCTGACCAACAATCAGAAGTAGCGGGCGCGGACAATGAGCGCATCAGTGATATGAACGCCTACACCCGAGTAACAGCGCCGTTTGATGGTGTGGTCATTTGGCGTGACGCGGACACAGGCGCGCTGATTCAGGCCGGAACTACTTCCGACATTCAAACACTTCCTGTAGTCAAGCTTTCGCAAAGCGACATGCTGCGTCTCCGCCTGCCGGTTCCTGAAGACGCTGTGCAGTTTATTCACGAAGGTGCGCCGGTACAGGTGCGCGTGGATGCGGTGGGACGTACGCTGACGGGCAAAATCGTTCGCTTTACGCGCGATGTAAGCCTGGCGACACGGACGATGGAAACGGAAATCGATGTTGAGAACAAAGATCTGTCACTGGCGCCGGGCATGTATGCCAACGCAACGCTCGAATTGGAGCGCAAGGACAATGTGCTGACGGTTCCGCTTCAGGCAGTCGTGAAGAACGGCGATCAGGCGTCCCTGCTGGTAGTCGACCGTCAGAACCACGTACAGCCACGCAACATACAGCTTGGACTTCAAGGATCGATGCTGGCCGAAGTTACAAACGGATTGAACGAAGGAGACCGCGTCATTACCGGCGGACAGGCAAAATATCAACCGGGTGAGACCGTCAAGCCGCTGCTGCAGCAGGTGTCAACCAACGACACCGACACTGAGCAGGGAAATGGCGGCGAGTAGTGCCTAAATTTGCGCTGAAATATCCGTACTTCATCATCATGGCCTGCATGGTGATTGTCGTCGTCGGCATCACCAGCATTGTCGGAATGCCAGTTGATCTGTTTCCGCAGATCGACATTCCAGTTGTGGTGGTCGCGACCTTTTATTCCGGGATGCCGCCGCAACAGGTCGAAGCCGACATCACCGACACTTTTGAGCGCTTCTTCACGCTGGGCAGCAACATCGACCACATTGAATCCCGCTCCCTGACGGGCGTGAGTCTGATCAAGATATATTTCAAGCCGGGAACGGACCGGAATGCGGCGTTGAGCAACATTGCGAATCTGGCTATGGCCGATCTGCGGCGGTTGCCGCCGGGAACACTGCCACCAGTTGTGCTAGGTATGGATGCGTCGAGCCAGCCAGTGTGTCTGGTAACACTGAAGGGCCAGGGATTGAACCAGACCGACCTTAAGGACCTGGCGCAGTTTCAGGTCCGCAATCAGATTGCGAACGTGTCGGGCGCATCGGTGCCGCAGCCCTATGGCGGACGCTATCGCCAGATCATGGTATATGTCGATCCGGTGAAACTGCAGGCATACAACATGAGCCTGATGGATGTGGTACACGGGATCAATGAGTCGAACCTGATTCTTCCCGCGGGCGACGTCCGCATTGGCACGAAAGATTACAACATCTACGCCAACAGCCAGGTGCCGGACATTCAAGCGCTGAACGATCTACCCCTGAAGTCCATAGGCAATGCTTCGGTGCTGGTCCGCGATATTGGAAAAGCCGAGGACTCGGGCACGCTCCAGACGAACATCGTGCGCATCGATGGGCAGAAGTCGGTGTACATTCCCGTGCTGAAGCAGGGCGGCGACAGCAATACCATCACCATCGTGAATGGGATGAAGGCGGCAATCAAAGACTTGGTCGATGTGCCATTGCAGTTGAAGACGGCAGTCGTCTTCGATCAGTCCCTCTTCGTCAAATCTGCTCTGAAGAACCTGGTGACCGAAGGCGGTATAGGGCTTGTACTTACTGCCTTGATGATTCTGCTCTTTCTGGGCAGCATCCGCGCCACATTTGCAGTGCTGCTTTCGATTCCATTATCAGCGCTGGCTGCATTTATCTGTATCAAGATTGGCGGCGGCTCGATCAACACAATGGTGCTGGCCGGACTTGCGCTCGCTCTTTCGCGCCTCATCGACAATTCGGTGGTCGTGCTCGAAAATATTTTCCGTCATCTCGAAATGGGCGAGTCGCCGGAAGTGGCGGCAGAGGTTGGAGGAAGGGAAGTGCAGTTGGCGGTGCTGGCTGCCACTTTCACCACGGCGATTGTGTTCTTCCCGGTCGTGCTTCTCTACGGCGTAAGCAAATATCTCTTCACCGCCTTGGGGCTGACAGTTGTTCTTTCAATGTTCGCTTCCTATGTCGTAGCCATGACCGTGGTGCCGCTCTATTGCGCCCGTTTCATCAATGCTCATGAAGTGCATGTTGACGAGCCGGAAGCGGGTAGAAGACGCTCGCTCTTCAAGAGCGTGATTCATGGCTTTAACTACTGGTTCCAACGAATGCTGAACCAGTATGTCGTGACTGTCAACAAATCGATCCTGCGCCCGCTGGCGACGACGCTCTATATCCTCGGCGGCGTCTTACTCAGTTTTGCGTTGTTTCCTTTGCTGGGCAGAGCGTATTTTCCACGCACAGATCCTGGACAGTTTGTCATCAAGGTCAAGTGCCCGAGCGGAACGCGCATCGAGTTGAGCGACAAATTCATCGCGCAGGTCGAGGAGAAAATCCGTGAGGTCGTGCCCCCAAAGGACCTGGGCATGATCGTGTCCAACATCGGCATTACCCCGGATTTGTCCGCGATCTACACCACTAATTCGGCAATGAACACAGCTTTTGTTCAGGTGAGCCTCAAAGAAGGACATAAGACGGGCAGCTATGAATATATGGCGCGGCTGCGAACCAAGCTATCCGCGGAAATGCCGGAGCTTACGACCTACTTCCAGACAGGCGGACTGGTCGATTCTGTCATCAACCAGGGCCTGCCTGCGCCGATTGATATTCAGGTGCGCGGCAACGACATGGACGATTCGTTTGCCATCGCGCAACAGATCGCGCAAAAGGCGAGGCAAATGAAGGGCGTCAGTGACGTGCTGATTCCGCAGGACCTGAAGTATCCCGGACTGGAGTTGAACATCGACCGTGAACGCGCCAGCCTGATCGGACTGTCACCAAAGGATGTGGTGGACAACGTGATCACGGCGCTGACCTCCAATGGCATGATCGCACCGAGCTACTGGATCGATCCAAAAACCGGCAACAACTACATGCTCACAGTACAGTATTTCGACCAGAAAATCGCCAACATGAGCATGGATGATTTCAAACAAACGCCGCTGCGGGCACCCGGCCAATCCAGTTACACGCCATTGCAATCGGTGGCAAATATCAAGGAAATCAATACGCCAACGGAAGTCGATCACTATCAGATCCGCCGCGTCATCGACGTTTACGTCATGCCGTCAACCGAGGCGCTGCAATCTGTAAGCAGCCGGGTGAATAAGCTGGTCGGAGGAATGAAACTGCCGCAAAACGTGCGTGTTGTGGTGCGCGGAACGGTCGTGAGTATGAGCGAATCCTTCCAGCGGTTCGGCATTGGACTGGTGTTGGCAATTCTGCTTGTGTACCTGATCCTGATGGCGCAGCTTACGTCGTTCGTTGACCCGTTCATTATTCTCATGGCCATTCCGCCGGGGCTGACCGGCGTATTGGTAATTCTGCTGGCTACGCATAGCACGCTGAACATCATGTCACTGATGGGCGTGATTATGATGACCGGCATCGTGGTGTCGAACAGCATTCTCATTGTGGAGTTTGCTGGCCGGCTGCACGAGAGCGGACTTTCCTTGGCAGAGGCCGTGGTCGAGTCGTGCCGGATTCGTCTCCGCCCCATCCTGATGACCTCGTTTGCGACGCTGCTCGGCCTGATACCGCTGGCGATCGGCGCTGAAGCTGGAAGCGGACAATATGCCCCGCTGGCCCGCGCCATTATTGGCGGGCTTGCCGTCTCGGTTGTCGCCACGGTCTATCTGGTACCGGCTATTTATCTCGTCATTCATGCGAGACGCAAAACGGTTGCAACTCCGCCTGAAGGGGAGAAGCCATTTGCAGGAGAGATATAGAAGATGAAAAAGAAGAAAACAGGCATGTGGCTGGTTCCATGTGCGTGTGCTGCGGCATTGTTTTTTGTGGAACCTGCTATTGCTACCGCGCAGACTTCGCTTCCTGAAGCTCCACCCGCGAATTTTGCTGCGACGGCAACACCGCTGCCGGATGCTCAGGTTACGAAAAGCGCAAATAGCGCATCGGTTCCACAAGCAGGGCAACATCCGTCCTTGACGCGCGCCGAGGCTGAACAACTAGCAATCAAGAACAATCCGCGTATCAATGTTGGCAAATTGATTGCTTTGGCGCAGCACCAGGTAGTCCGCGAGACTAGAGCAGCCGAATTGCCGACTTTAATGGGCAGCATCACCGCTGTCAATGCCGAAGAAGGGAGCCGCATTTCTGCAGGATCGCTCACTGCATCACGCCTGATTCCACACGCTGGCGCAGGCGCAAACTTTACGCAGCTCATCACAGATTTTGGCAGGACGAGCAATCTGGTGGCTTCATCAAAGCTCCAGGAAAAGGCGCAGAATGCCAATGCGCGAGCGACGACTGAGGACATTGTTCTCGCCACCGATCAGGCCTTCTACAATGCTCTTGAAGCGCAGGCGCTGCTTAAAGTGGCTGAACAGAACGTGACGACACGGCAAGCCACCGAAACACAGGTGGGCGAGCTGACAAAGAACAAGCTCAAGTCCACGCTCGATTTGAGCTTTGCGGATGTGAACTTATCGCAGGCTAAATTGCTGTTGCTGGATGCACAGAACAACGCCGACTCAACCATGGCAGCGCTGGACGCGGTGCTAGGCCTGGACCATCAGGTGACCTATGAGCTGGTGGTCACTAATGCTACTTTGCAACCACCGCCGCCGGATGCCGATCAACTGATACAGCTCGGCTTGCAGCAGAGACCAGACTTGCAGGCGTTAAACTACCGCGCTCAATCGGCGCTCAAGTACAGTCACGCTGAACGCGATCAGATGCTTCCGTCCATCAGTGCGGCGGGCACGGCGGGAACGGTTCCCGTCCGCTCTGACCAATACTATGTTACGAACTGGTGGGGCGCGATTGGCGTGAACATGAACATCCCGATCTTCAACGGATTTCTCTATTCCGCACAGGCAAAGGAAGCGTCGATTCGCGCTGAGGCCGCGTCGGAACAGGGCCGGGATTTGCGCGATCAGATCGTCCGCGATATTCGCACTTCATGGCTTTCGGCAAATACCGCGTTCCAGCGCGTTGCAGTTACATCTGAGCTTCTAAAAGAAGCCAATCTGGCGCTCGATCTGGCGAAAACACGTTATCAGATGGGGCTCAGCTCCATTGTGGAACTAAGCCAGGCGCAATACCAGCAAACCGACGCTGCGATTGGCAATACAAATGCCCAGTATCAGTACCGGCTTGCTCTGGCCACGCTGAACTACCAGACAGGAACAACCCCGTGACCTGCTACCAGTCGGTAAGCGTACCATCCAGTTTCCGATTGATAGGTAGATAAGCTCGCTGGTACGGATATTTCGCGGCCAACTTTTCGTCAATGTCCACACCCAGCCCCGGCGCATCGCCGGGATACATGTAGCCCGCATAAAAGCGATATTCGTGAGGGAAAACCGCGTCCGTCTCGGCGGAGTGGGGCATGTGTTCCTGAATGCCGAAATTATGGACTGCGATGCCGAAGTGCAGCGCTGCGGCCATCGTTATTGGTGAAAGGTCGGTTGCGCCGTGGCATCCGGTGCGGACGTGATAGAGCGCGGCGAAATCGGCGATTTTTTTCAGAGGCGTAAAACCGCCTCCATGGACAATCGCCATGCGGATGTAGTCGATCCATTGGTGACGGATTAGATCGTGCGCGTCCCAGATGGTATTGAAGACCTCGCCAACCGCGATGGGTATGGTGGTGTGCTCACGGATAATCCGGAATGCCTCTTGAAGCTCGGCCGGGACAGGATCTTCCATCCAGAAAAGATGAAACGACTCCAGTTCTTTACCCAGGCGCGCAGCTTCGATGGGCGTCAGGCGATGATGGCAATCATGCAGCAGGTGGACGTCTTCGCCGCATGAGGCGCGGATTGTCTCGAACAGTTTAGGCGTGTGCCGCAGGTATAACTCGCTTGACCAGCAGCTTTCGGAAGGTAGTCCGCGCTCGGCTGGTTCGTAGGGCTGCGATCCTTTAGGCACGCCATAAGTGGATTCGAGGCCGGGGATTCCGCTTTGCGCACGTACAGCCAGATAGCCCATCTCGATGTGTTTCTGTACATCTTCCACTGCTTCTTCCGCTGTCGCGCCATGAGCATGAGCGTAGACAAGAACTCCGTCACGGCTTTTGCCGCCAAGCAGGTTATAAACCGGCGTTTGCAACGCCTTTCCCTTGATGTCCCATAGAGCAACATCGACTGCCGCAATGGCCGCCATGGTAACCGGGCCGCGCCGCCAGTAGGCGCCGCGATAGAGATACTGCCAAATGTCCTCAGTCTGAAACGGATCGCGGCCAATAAGGCATGGGATGACGTGATCAGTAAGATAGCTCGCAACCGCAAGCTCACGGCCATTCAGCGTCGCGTCACCCAGCCCGTAAATGCCTTCACCAGTTTCGATCCTGAGCGTGACAAAATTGCGTCCGGGCGAGCAGATATTGACCGACGCATTTGCGACCTTCATTGCAGATCTCCTGAATAAGTTCAATCACGAGTTTTCAATGATTGGAATGCCGCCTGGTTTTTTGGGACAAATATTTAGTACTTAGCAAGAACTATATCGTCTACGGGCCATGCACAGCATGACGCTGGAGCAGAAGCGCCGCGGCGCCGCGTAGTCGAGCCACATCGCCTTCGTGTGTCGGCATCAGACGAGGAGGTTTTCCCGCAAGGGATGTCGCGGCCAGTTCCGCCTCAATCATTGGGGCAAAGCGGCGCCAGGCTGACGTAACATCGCCAGCCACAAGCACCACCTCAGGCGACAAGGCGGCTGTAACCATGCGCAGTCCCTTACCGATGTACCTGGCCTGCGTCTTCAGGGCCTCAAGTGCGTGGGTATTGCCTTCCTCAGCAAGATTGAGCAACTCATGAAAAGTAATGCGCCTGCTTTTCGGCTCAAGCTCGCTGTAGTAACGCAGTCCCGCGTTGCACGAGGCGAACACCTCCCAGCATCCGTTGGTCTTGCATGCGCACTTCGGCCCGGATGGATCTAGCGGAATATGGCCGAACTCGCCGGCCATCCCGTGCTGGCCTGAGACGAGATGCCCATTCGTCATAATGCCTGCGCCAATGCCTTCCGATACGGTGATGAGAACGGCGTCGCGAACTCCATCCATTCTTCCGAACCACAGCTCAGACATCAGACAAGCCGTTGCCGCGTTCTCCATCTCGGCGGGCAGACCCATACCGCGCTCGATCATATGCTTGATATCGAAATCCGGCCAATGCAGGTTAGGTGCGAAAATCAGGCGCTGTGACTCGGTATCGACGCGACCTGGCACGCTGATGCCGATGCCTTCCACGGACTTCTTCGGAAAATTGTCGCGGATGCGCTTCATGCAATCGACTATGCCCTCGATGGACTTTGCCGGATTAGAGCCGATGGGCAACAGGGAGCGCGACAGCAGGTGACCATTCAAATCTACCATTGCTACTGTCGCCTGCCGTGGATGAATATCAACCGCGAGGACGACGAGATCGTCGTTGAGATGGAGAAGTGTCGGACGGCGCCCGCGCGGCAGATGCGCCATCGCCCCTTCCTTGATCCAGCGCTCCGCGATCAGCTGCTCTATAATCTGCGAAACTGTGCTCCGTTGCAGGCCTGAGAGTCGTGCAAGGTCGGCGCGCGAGATGGGCTGTTTAGCCCGGATCAGTTGCAGCACAATGTCGCGGTTGATGCTGCGCGCGGTCTCGCTCGACGCCAACTCAACACTGCTAAGATCAACGCGTCTCATGCCCTTTGCTTGCCGTAGTCTTGCCAAATGAGAATCTCCTGAAAGTCAAACCAATAGCCGCGCCGGAGTTTAATGTACACCCGGGAGGCACTGCCTGTTTCCGGCAGCCATTACTGATTCACTCCACTCGCCAGATATCCTCCATCGACAACAATAATCTGCCCGGTCATGTAGGAAGCTGCTTCAGAGGCAAGAAAAACAGCTGTCCCGACCAACTCGTCCGCATGGCCGAAGCGCTCCATCGGAATCCGAGTGTGCATTTCGCGTCCACGCTCCGTCTTATCCAGCAGCCCTTCATTTAGCGAAGTGGGGAAGATGCCGGGAGCAATTGCGTTGACGCATACGCCGTCGCGAGCGAGCTCTATGGCCAGCGATCGTGTCAGCGAGCCGACTGCGGCCTTGCTGGCGCCGTATGCCGCAACTTCATGAAAAGCCACAAAGGTGGCCAGGGAAGCGATGTTAATGATTCTGCCGTAGCGCTGCGCGACCATTGTCTTTCCGAATATCTGGCAGGAACGAAACGTACCGGTGAGGTTGGTTTCGAGGATGCTGCTCCATTCCTCTTCCGTGCATTCAAGCGTCGGAGTGCGCCGGGTGATTCCGGCTGAATTGACGAGGATATCAACGCGGCCAAATGCCTCAATCGCCTTTGCGTGTAATGCCTCGATAGAAGCCCGGTCGAGCACGTCTGCGGTTAACACGAAGGTCTTCCGCCCGAGAGCCTCGATCGCTCCTGCAGTCTGCTCCACTTCTGATATGCGCCGGGAAGCTGCGATTACATTCGCTCCGGCCTTGGCGAGCCCCAGTGCTATAGCGCGACCGATGCCTGATGTTCCCCCCAGCACCACCGCTAGTTTTCCGCACAAGCAGAAAAGGTGATTGTTCATGTTCCCCAGCTCAAGATTGCAGCTTGTTTATATTTAGTTTGTTTGTGTTGCAAAAAAGTGTAATGCGCTTTCACTCAAAAAGAAACGTAATTTATCGGGAAATTATTGTATTAGGCAATACAAATCTGTCAAACAATCATGTAACGGATTATTGACAACTCCGTACATAGATAAATATAGTTTGCAACACATACGAAATAGTTGTAAAGGCATATTATGCGTTCGGGACGAGAGAAGGATAGTTTCGTTCGCGGAATCACCATGCCCCTTGCTTACCGCCAAACCACCAGACCAGTCCAATGGTTGCCGTTGTTTGATCGTTGGTGAGATGGCCCAGCGTATCAGTTAGAAAATACGGCTGGTTGGAGAAGTCGTGACGCAGTTCCTCGCGCACAAGAAAGCCAGTGGCGACGGCCTGATCGAAGGTGAACGTGAATTCTTTGAGAGCCTGCACTTTTCCGCTGAAGAGCGCGCCGCGGTCAGACAGGTATTCCATGCGCCCTCCAAGCGCGATCAGAGGATTGAACTGATAGCGGGCATAAAACGCGCCGCCATCCGTATGCTGCGGGGCTGAGTATGTCTGATCGCGCGAGATCACATAATCGCCTTCAATTGCGAGCGTTAATTTAGGCGTTGCTGTCCATGTTGCATAACTGTCAAAGATATGCAGTTTGCCTTTGGGGGAATTGGAAATCGGCTCAAAGGGCACGCCCTGTTGTTCGGGTAGCCCCGGCGGACCGTTGGTGACGTATTCAAAATCCGGATGCTCCTGACCCAGGTAATAGTTGAAGGTCCAGTCGAGGGATTTAATGGGTTTGGCCTCAAAGCCGAACATTTCATCTTTGAAATTATTGAACGGTTCGGTCTGCTGCGTGCCGTTCACCATCCAGTAACGGCCGGAAATTCGCGGCGTGAGGGCATAGGTCGCGCGCAGGCCCATGTGATAGAAAGGCAGGTAGTTAAACCAATAGGAGCGAGAATAATTGATCTGGTCCTTGGTGTAGTTACCCTCAATCCCTAACGCGCTGCCCCATTTCCCGAAATCGACAGTCAGGCCGCTGCCAATGGGGACCACATACGTTCCATAAGCCTGAAAGATATTGCGGTAAATCTCAGGCCGCGGTTCATTGGCAGGATTGCCCTGCAGCGTCTCCGTTGCCTGGCCAAACTGAAGATCGAGCCGCGCGCCAAATAGCTTGCCGTTCGCCGGGTCGGGAGCATGCTCCAGGACAATATCTGCCTGATTAATGCTGAAAGCATTGCTGCTGACATCGTAGGCACGTAACAGATTTACGCGGCCAATGGGGTCGTTGAAGTTGTATCCGTAGTAGCCATCGAAGACAAAATTGATCGTAGTCCCGTTCAGCGATTCGGGCGTGACGCGATCCGCGTTCGTCAGAACCTGCGCTGGGGGCGTAGGTTCCGGAGGCTTTGCACTAAGCATCGCGCTTGCGCTGCTCAAAACCGACGCATTTTCGTCAGGAGCTGTTCCTGCCTTAGGATCGGCCATCTCTTCTTTTTCAAGTTTCGTGAGCCGCGCGTTAATCGAAGCAAGTTCTCTTCGCAATTCGCGGATCTCCTCTGCGCGAGAAGACTCAGAGTTAAAGACAATCTGCGCGGACAGCCTGCATGTGGAAGCAAGAATCGATGAGACAATCACGAGAAGGAGGAAAAGTCGCGGTAGAAGATTCATGACATTCTCTTTCAATGGCTGATTGCACCATCAGGATGACAAGAAAGCCGTGAAAAAGTCATAAGAATGGCAAAATGTTGCGGGCGATTGTTTCCGTGTGCCGTCGCTCTACTTAGCGGCTCCCTGTTATACTTATCAATTGCGGGAGTTGCTCTAAACCATTCCTGTTTTCAAGCATTTCGCCGCAACACGAAAACATACAAGCTTCCGAGGTTTCCCATGTCAGGCCATTCAAAATGGGCGACAATTAAGCACAAAAAAGGGGCTCTTGACGCGAAACGCGGCAAGGTCTTCACGCGTTTGATCAAAGAAATCACCATTGCCGCCAAAGCGGGCGGCGACCCTGACGGAAACCCGCGCCTCCGCACGGCCATTGCCGCTGCCAAGGCTGAAAACATGCCAGCGGACAACATCAAGCGCGCCATCCAGCGCGGCACGGGTGAGCTTCCCGGCGCGATTTATGAAGAGATCACCTTCGAAGGCTATGGTCCCGGTGGCGTGGCCATTATTGTCGAGACGACAACCGACAACCGCAACCGTACGGTAAGTGAAATCCGTCACGCTTTCTCAAAGAACGGCGGGAACTTGGGCGAGTCCGGATCGGTACGCTTCATGTTCAACAAGAAGGGCATTATCGCTGTTCCAAAGACAGCAGCCGACGAAGAGAAGCTGATGAACATCGTGCTCGAAGCCGGTGGAGAAGACCTGAATGATGAGGGCGACACATGGGAGATCACTACTGACCCCGCTTCATTTGAGGCTGTAGCGCAGGCCGTCCGCGACGCCGGTATTGAGACGGTGATGTCGGAAGTTACGATGATTGCGACGACTTACACCAAGCTCGAAGGTTCGGCTGCGGCGCAGATGATTCGCCTCCTCGAAGCGCTAGAAGACCATGACGATACTCAGAACGTCTATTCAAATTTCGACATGGACGCAAAGCAACTGGAAGAAGTAGCAGGCTAGTGGTTAGTAAAATCGACCATCCAGGGGCCGCCGACTGGCGGCCTTTCTTTCAGACGGAAGAAATCGAAAGACGATTATCAAAATCAGGGCATACGAAAAGACCAATCACATACTATGCTGAAAAAATTCGTTCCTTCTCTCTTTGTTCTGGCCTTCACTCTGGTTTCATTTTCGACCAACGCACAAACATCTTCAGCAATCAATGACAATCCGGCGTCCACTGTGTTTGCAACACGACCGTGGGAGTTCGGTCCGTTCCTGCAGGGCGGCGTGGGCGTTGGCGACCGCTCGGACTTCAGCTTCCTCAGCGCAGGCGCGCGCTTGGGTAAGGTCATAACCAACCAGCATCTGCCGGGCCTGTTGCGCGGGCAATTTGAATACGCAGGCGAGCTGATGCCTTATTGGCAGTCATTTACGCCGGCCCCGCATTTGCAGGAGACCAAATATGAATTTGATGGCCAGACCGGGTCTGTGCTGTTGCCTTACAATGGCGGAACTTTTACCGGCGTCAGTATTACGCCAATCATTCTTCGCTGGAACTTGAAACCGGGCCGGAAAATTGCTCCATGGATTCAGGGAGCGGGGGGCTTGGTCTGGACGAACCATAAATATCCGCCGGACATTATTGTGCCACACGGCGAGCCGGGTGGAACCAGCATCTGGAATTTCACGCCGCAGTTCGGCATTGGGCTTCACTATTTTGTGAAGCCGCGCCAGTCATTGACGTTTGCCGCAAATGCGATTCATATATCAAGCGCGTCATTGGGTGACCGCAATCCGGGCGTAAATGCAAGCGTGCAGTTCCAGATTGGCTATACATGGTGGAAGTGACTGGCCTGAGATGAGCGATGCCTTGATCGAATGCGTGCCGAACTTCTCAGAGGGTGCTGACCCGCGCAAGGTCGCCTCCATTGTTTCGGCCATGCAGGTTGATGGCGTATCGCTGCTCGACTGGTCGCTCGACGCCGACCATAATCGCTCGGTTGTCACCATCGCCGGTCCTCCCGCCGCAGTTGTCGAAGCCGCAGTCCGTGCCGCTGGTCGCGCAGCGGAACTCATCGACCTTACTGCGCAGCATGGCGTGCACCCGCGCATTGGCGCAGCGGACGTGATTCCCTTTGTTCCCATTCGCGGCATCTCGCTTGAACAGTGCGCTCTCCTGGCGCGGCAGGCGGGCATGGAAATCT
The DNA here is from genome assembly GCF_035631355.1 of Alloacidobacterium sp. Classification (NCBI taxonomy): domain Bacteria; kingdom Pseudomonadati; phylum Acidobacteriota; class Terriglobia; order Terriglobales; family Acidobacteriaceae; genus Alloacidobacterium; species Alloacidobacterium sp. Next base: position 157,705 of record NZ_DASQIX010000061.1, on the reverse strand, counting down.
GGAAGCGCCATCATGTTCCGGTCTATTTCTATGAAGCTGCCGCATCGCGTCCCGATCGCGCCTTGCTCGAAAATGTTCGGCAGGGCCAGTTTGAGGGCCTGCGTGAGGCAGTGCGCAAAGACGTTTCCCGCCGCCCCGATGTAGGCGGTCCTGACCTGCACCCGACTGCGGGAGCGTCCGCCATCGGCGCGCGCCGCTTCCTGATTGCTTACAATATCTATCTCGACACTGAAAACGTCGCTACAGCGCGTGCCATTGCGAAGGAGATTCGCGCTTCCGGCGGCGGGCTTTCCGGCGTAAAGGCGATGGGTGTACTTGCCCACGGAATGGCGCAGATATCCATGAATATCACTGACTTCCGTCAGACCTCGGTAGCCGATGCCTATGCTGCCGTGAAGCACAAGGCAGCGCGTCACCGCGTCCGACCCATGCGCGGGGAGCTTATCGGCCTGCTCCCGGAAGCGGCTTTTGAGCAGGACAGCGAGTGGGTGCGTCAGTTACATGGGTTTAATCCGGATGAGAAGCTGCTGGAGCGCATGCTGGAGCACCCAATTGCCTGGCCGGTACCGGAAGCCGCCCGCGCCAGTCTAAAATAAGAAGTTGAGCATTTCCTCGCTCATGGACACAAAGGGTAAGCTTATGGCCCCTCGGAGGTAATGAATTTGAAGTTTGGCAAGTATCTCTCGCTCGCGGCAACCATGTCGCTGGGCATTTTTGTATCATTGACCGCAAGTGCGGCGCAGCTTAGCGGCGACGCCCGCGCGGCGATTCCTAAGGACGTGCAGCAGCTCATCGTCGTCGATTACCGAGCGATGCAGAACTCTGAAGCCGCCATGAACCTGAAAGCGCGCGTGCTTCCACCAGAGCTGAAGCAACTGGAAACGGCGCTCAAATCGTCCGGCCTCAATGACAATCACGATGTGGATGATTTGGCCTTCGCCGCCTTCCGGACCCCGAACGGTGGAGACAGTACCAAGATTGTCGGGATTGCGCAGGGACAGTTCTCACTGCCGGACATTTTGGCGAACTTCAAGAAGCAGAAAGTGAAGGCGACTAAACTTCGCAACAATCTCATTTACCCCATGGGCGCGAGCGGCATGCTGGTGAGCTTTCTCAACCCCACCACGATGGTTTTTGGCTCTAGCGACTCGATCAAGTATGCTCTTGATGCCCGTGATGGTCTTGCGCAAAGCTTGCTCAACAACGACGCCATGATGCAGCAGATGTCTATTGTTGATACTGAGCCGATCTGGAGCATTCTTGACCAGAAAGGAACACAGATGATGATGCGCGGCGTGCTTGGCGAGGCGGCGCAGTTGGCGGACTACGACACGGTTAAAAAGCGTTTAACGGCATCGCGTTACACTATGAACTTCAACAATGGGGTGAAGTTTAACCTTGATGTTGTGACGCCCGATACCTTCACTGCAGCAACGATGTCGTCACTGCTAAACGCAGCTGCCATGTACAAGAAAGTCAGCGGAACGGTGGCAGAAAAGGCGGCCATCGACAACACGTCCATTGATTCCAACTCAGGCACATTGCAGGTGCGTTACTCGTCCTCGGACAGCCAGTTTTCCAGCCTCCTGCAGTCGCCGCTTTTCCAGTCGGTAGTTCACTGATAACACAAGGTATGCAATAAAGCCCTGATTTCGGTCAGGGCTTTCTTTTATCCTTCTACTCTTCGTGCAGGGCACGAACTGGATCAACCCGCAGGGCGCGCCGCGCTGGAAGCAGCGCTGCTCCGATCGCAATGGCGATGAGGACGATGATGCCTCCGGCGTAACTGAAGGGATCGAGATTACTGACACCGAAGAGAACTTTCCGCAGGACCTGCGAAACAGCTGCTGTTGCGGCGCCGCCTAAAATCGCGCCGACAGCAACAGGAAGCATAAATTGCCTGAGAACAACGGAGAGCACATGCCCGGGTTTGGCCCCGAGGGCAATGCGAATAGCGAGCTCTTTTGTGCGCTGCGAGATAGCGTAAGCGACAAGGCCGACGATGCCGACTCCCGAAAGCAGCGCGGCGATAATGCCAAGTAGGCTGACGCCAATGGCGCAGTTTTCAAGAATACGCGTGAAGTCGCGGAACCCGGATTTGAGTGTCCAGATGTAAGGAAAGAGCTTCGGGTCGAGCGATTCGACAATGGCTTTGGATTGTGTGGCGAGACTGTCCAGTGGGCCAGAGGCTTTGACGAGCACCGTCATGGTGGGCAGGTTCTCGGACTGCGCCGCCCAGTAGATCTCGGTTGCGTCGTTGTCGTTGAGTGATTTAATACGGGCGTCGCCTGCGATGCCGATGACCAGATCTTTCGCATCACCGAACTTCTGGCCGAGCGCGTCTTTGCTCGGCCATTGACGTTTGGCGAGTGATTCACTGACGATTACAACGTGTTTTTCTCCGGTCTGGAAGTTGCGGCCGCGTAGAAGAGGAATCTCCATCGTCCTGAAAAATACAGGATCAACCCAATTGGGATAGACGTTGACCGGATGACCGTCCATATCGATGGTCATGTAAGCGGTGAAACCATTTCCCAGAAGCGGGATACGCGATTCTGCAACGGATGTGACACCGGGCAATGCGCGTAAGCGATCTTCAAGCTGCGTGAGATAAGCGCGCGCCTGCACAGGCGTGTAGCCGTGGCTTTGAAGATCAGGATTGATGCTGAGTACGCCTTCATATCCGAAGCCGGGATCGCTGTAGAGGACGTGGTGGACGGCGCGCACCAGCAAGGTAGAGACGATGAGCAGGATGCAGCTTGCGGCGATTTGCGCACCGATGAGGACCTGGCGCACGGCGGTTTTGCGCTGGCGCTGGCGCGCGATTTGCAGCGCAGGCAAAAAGCCGAAGACAATGGCTGATGTAAGCGTCATGACCAGGGCGAAGAGCACCACGCGCCAATCAGGCGCAAAGCTGATCCAGGGTGGTACGTTGCCGAAGTATGCGGATGCGATGCGCAGCGCCGCATAGGAAAGCGCAAGGCCGCCGGCAGCGCCGATGGCGGCGAGGAGCAGGCTTTCAGTAAAAAGCTGGCGAAAGATGCGGAACCTGCCCGCCCCAATCGCAATCCGGATGCTGATCTCATGCTCGCGCGCGACTCCTCGTGCCGTCATAAGGCTGCCGAGGTTGGCGCAGGCTACTATGAAGATCAGCAGCAGCAGCGCGGCAATCATGGTAAAGACGCGATACATTTCGGGCTGCAGCATGAGCAGATGTCCGCCGGGACGGCTGCGGATGTACTGCTTGTCCCAGATCATTTTGGGATAGATCTTGCGCAGCTCATTCGTGAGCGTGAGCAACTCGGCCTCGGCTGCTTTTGCTGAGACTCCGGTCGCCAATCTTCCCCACATGCGAACCGCGCCGCCATCAGAGGTGTCGGTGAGCGCTTTGCTGCCCTCGACGAAATAGGGCTGCTTGCTCATGGGCAGGCAGACGTCGGCGTCAGCGCCTTCGACGCTTGGCGTTGCGCTGCTGACGACGCCTATAACGGTCACCGGCTTTTTGTTTAAGTGGATGATCCTGCCTACGATTCCGGGATCGGCGTTGAAGCGGCGCTGCCAGAAGAGATAGTTGAGGACGACGACTGGGGGTGCGTCAGGCGAAGCATCTCTCGTGGAATCGAAAAGGCGGCCAACTGCGGGTTGAGCGCCGAGTTCGGAGTAGTAGTTGGCCGTGAGGTAATCGACTGAGACGGGCTGTAGGTCCTGGTCGAGTTCCATGCCCGGCGCCCCCATGGTCGCAAACATGGCCGAGAGGCTCTTTGTGTGGTCGCGATAGAAGGCGAATTGAAGATAGGGCGTCTCAGAGGTGTGGATCTCAGGAGCGTCTCTGTCGAGACGGACGATGGATGACGGATCACGTACGGGAAGCAGTTTGAGCGCGACGACGTTGAGCAGCGTAAATCCAGAGACGCAGACGCCGATGCCGAGACTGAGGACGAACAGCGCGGTAATAGTGAATCCAGGCGAGTGCCACAGGATGCGCGCCGCATACCGCAGGTCCTGCAACAGGCGGTCGATCCAGGTCCATCCCCAGGCTTCGCGCGACTGTTCACGTAGCCGCAATGTATTGCCGAAGTTGCGGCGGCCCTGGCGCGCGGCCATCTCCCGGTGGAACTCCATTTCGTTTTCAAGCTCGCGGTCGAAGCGGCGGTGAAACAGCAGATAGCGAAGACGGCGGAGAAATTCACCCATGATGGAGCTCCATTTCAGGCAGTGCGCAATATGGCTTGGATTGCCTCAGTGACGCGGTCGTAGTTCGATATTTCAGCCTGTAGTTGCTTGCGTCCTGCTGCGGTCAGGCGGTAGAAGCGAACTTTGCGGCTTGTTTCGGAAATGCCCCATTCGGCCGTGACCCACCCCTTTAACAGCATTTTTTGTAAGGCGGGATAGAGCGACCCCTCTTCCACTGCCAGCACTTCGCTTGAAAGAAGATGGATGCGCTGGGCAATGGCATATCCGTGGAGCGATCCGGACTGCAGCACTCGCAGAATGAGCAGCGTGAGAGCGCCGGGAGGCATATCAGGTTTAGGCATAAAAGGCATAGGCATAGATTGACTATGCCTTTCTCTATTGTCAAGAAGAAATCCGAAAACTCGTATTGCCATAAAATGGCAGCATGACGAAACAAACCTGGAACGCCACCCAGTACGCGCTTAATGGGCGTTTTGTTGCCGACTTGGCGGGCGGAGTGATCGACCTGCTTGACGCCCGTCCCGGCGAGCACATCCTTGACCTTGGCTGCGGCGATGGCGCATTGACGGCGAAGATTGCGGCCTCGGGAGCGCAGGTGAAAGGAGTAGACAGTTCAGAAAGTATGGTCGCGGCAGCGCGAGCCGTGGGAATAGACGCGCAGGTGATGGATGCCGACGCGCTCGATTTCGACCATGAGTTCGACGCCGTTTTCTCGAACGCGGCGCTGCACTGGATGCGCAATCAGGACACTGTCCTCGCTGGAGTACATCGCGCGCTCAAGCCGGGCGGACGTTTCGTGGCTGAAATGGGAGGCCATGGCAACATCGCCGCCATCCAAGTTGCACTGCTTGCGGTCTTCTCGAAAAATGGAATCGACCCTGCCCGTATTGAGCAAAATTACTTTCCAACTCCCGCAAGCTACGAATCCCGCCTGCGCCATCACGGTTTCGACATACATTACATTGAATTGCTGCCACGTCCCACGCCGCTTCCGGAAAGCGGCATGAGCGGCTGGCTCCAAACCTTTCGCAGCGGGATCTTTCAGCAATTGCCTGAAGCAGAAAGGGAATCGGCTTTGAAAGAAACCGTTGAGCTTCTAAAGCCTTTCTTGTGTGACGATCTGGGGAAGTGGACTGCGGATTATGTGCGTCTGCGCTTCCTTGCGGTTGCGCTCTAACTGTTCGATTCCCAGGCCAAGTGTCTTGAGTTACCCATATCAAGCCCTGGAAATTAACATAACGTTTGCATTCTCTTTGCCGTCTTACGATAGCCTGTAATCGAAAATTAGCGTCTGGTTCACAATGGCCGGGCGCCTGCGAGGGGAAAAAACCGGCTTGAGCCAGACTGTATTTGTGCTTGAAGACGACACTGATATTTCGCGGTTGGTGCAGCACCATCTGGAAGCGGCAGGTTTTGCCGCGCGTCTCTATGCGAATCCGGCCAACGTATTGACCGATGCCGAACGCCAGCCGCCGGCACTCTTCCTTCTTGACATCATGGTTCCCGGCGGGGACGGCCTCGATGTCTGCCGCCGTCTACGCAACCATCCAGCACTGAGCCCGGTGCCCATCATCTTTCTTACGGCGCGCGCGGGAGAAAACGACCGCGTGCTCGGCCTTGAGCTCGGCGCGGACGACTATATCACCAAGCCCTTCGCTCCTCGCGAACTGCTCGCGCGTGTAAAAGCAGTTCTGCGGCGCTTCGAGCGTCCCGCCACGCCTTCCGTTATCAGCTTTGAAGACGTGCTCATCGACGCCAGCGCCATGCAGCTCAAGGTGCGCGGTGAACTCACGACTACCACCGCCACTGAATTTCGTCTGCTTGACTACCTTGCACGTCATCCGGGCCGCGTCTTCAGCCGCGACCACCTGCTCGATGCCGTCTGGGGTGACGCTCGCTTTGTGACGCCTCGTTCCGTAGACGTTTATGTGCGGCGCATCCGTGAGAAAATCGAGACAGACCCGGAAAATCCGCGCTTTTTGAAGACAGTTCGCGGCGCTGGATACCGGTTTGAAGTTCCGCGGCCCGTGCAGTAGTCCCGCCGCAACATAGGACCTGATTTTGACAGGCAGGGTCTTCACCAAACTGCTCTTCTCGTTTGTCCTGGTGCTGTTGGTCGGAACAGCAATCCTTGACTTTTCTTTGCGCCCGATTTTCGAGCACGCCATGCGCGATGATGTCCATGCAGCTCGCGATCTGATTTTAGGTTCGATCCTGGCGCTGGCTGCGGCGATTCTGCTGGCAGCTTTTCTGGCCCGGCGCGTGGCCCAGCGCTTCGACCGTATCGTATTCTTTGCCAACCGTATCGCCGCAGGCGATCTTTCGGCGCGTCTGCAGGAGGACGAGCTCGACGAGCTTTCAGATGTGGCGCGCGCGTTGGATGCTACCGCCAGTCGTCTTGAGCAAAGCTTCCACGCGCTTGAGGCCAATCGCCGTGAACTGGCTGCGCTGCTCGATAGCATGCAGGAGGCAGTGGTTGCCGTCAACGCTCAGGGCCAGGTCATCTGGTCGAATTCTGTGATGCAGGGAATCTGCTCAAGCGCTGTGCGCGAAGGCCGTCCGCTGGTCGAACTTCTGCGTGATCCCGATGTGCTGTCGTGTGTCGAAGGCGCGCTGCGCCAGCGCATGAACTTCAATGGCAAAGCGGTCAGCGTTGCGCCGGGACGCATCTTCGAGGTGAACGCCGCGCCCACCCCTGGAGGCGGCGCTGTGGCCGTACTGCACGACGTTACCAGCGTGGAACGAGCCGAGAAGACGCGCCGCGACTTCATCGCCAATGTTTCGCACGAATTGCGCACGCCGCTCACGTCTATCTCCGGGTATGTTGAAACGTTGCTCGAAGGCCATGAGCAGGTTTCCCCGCAGGCGCGCGAGTTTCTCGCCATCATTCTCAAAAACGCCACGCGCATGAACCGGCTGACGGAAGACCTTCTGGCGCTGGCTAAAGTCGAATCGGGCGACTACAAGCTGATGCTTCAATCTATGCGCGCGTCTGCCATTGTGGAAGACGCGATCGACTCGCTCACCGGTATGGTCTTCGATTCCGGCGTGACGCTCGAAGCTGCCGAGACGACCGATTCGCCCGTCCTGGCCGACGCCGACGCTCTCAACCAGGTCTTCGGCAATTTAATCGAGAATGCGATGAAATACGGCAAATCGGGCAAACGGGTGCTTGTTGGCGCGCATCTGCTCAAAAGCGAAGATGACGGCCAGAATATGGTCGAATTTTTCGTCCGCGACTTCGGCCCGGGTATCGCCTCAGAGCATTTGGACCGCATCTTTGAGCGCTTCTACCGCGTGGACAAGGCACGCTCACGCGAATCCGGCGGTACTGGACTCGGCCTTGCCATCGTCAAGCACATCATTATGGCCCATGGCGGAACCATCCGCGCAGAGAGCGAACTCGGCGCGGGCGTGACCTTTTTCTTTACCCTCCCATGCGCTCCCGAAAAGAAGCCATCAATAACGTTGGAGACTGCGGCGCAGTACGTATCCGATTGACACCCCCTCCCCATTCTGTACGGGGAATGTTTATTTTCAATTACTTACAGCGCCGATTCTGTACGGGAATCCTTTGTTTTCAATAGCTTAAGTTTGCCGCAAATAAAAAGCGCGTGACCAAAATAAGTCATGCGCTTGTGCTGATTTTTAGTTTAACAGCGATGTCAAATCATCGCGCTAATCGGGCGATGTGATTGAATTTAGCTCGCGACTTAAAAGGTCAGCTTGAGCGCGAATTGCACAAGGCGCGGATTGTTCACGGTTGAGTTTACGGAGCCGAAGCCCACAGCGCTTACATCGTTCACGGGGAGACCGAACTGCGCGTGATTGAAGAGGTTGAAGAACTCTGCGCGGAAGTTCAGGCCCATCTCCTTTCTCGGCAGAACAAACTGCTTGATGACAGAGAAGTCGGTGTTGACGAAGCCAGGCCCTGTGACCGGCACACGATTTGAGTTTCCGAGCTGTCCTATCGGAGGCGCAACGAAGCATGCGGAATTGATGTACTGATTCTGCTTGTGATGCGCCGCGTAGACGTTGCATCCCGGGATTTGATCAGGGCGATTCCAGTTGTTGCCGTTGCCGCCGTTCTGGAAGAAAGAGCCGGATTGGTTGTTGCTGTCGATTAGAGGATCCGGGAAACCTGAAGAGATTCTCTCGATGACGGTCACCTGATAGTTACCGAGAAAAGTGTTGGTCAGCCCACTCCAATCGCTGCCGAAACGCTTGCCTCTGCCGAAGGGGAGATCGTAGATTACGCTCGCGGTGAAGCTGTTATAGAGATTGATCTGCGACAGCGCGTAATCGAGCTTCCGCCAGTTGGGGAGCGGGAAATATGGCGCGCTCAACAGAGAGCCCAACCCATCGGACAGCCCGTTGTCGGATGTGTGGGAGTAGGAGTAGGCAATCAGAGCATAAAGGCCCTTCGATGTTTTGGTTTCTGCTTTGACCTGCAGCGAATCGTAGTTTGTATTGCCGACATCGCCAAAGAGGGAGATCGTACTGAAGGTGCTGTAGGGGGGGATATATGGCTGTCCTCCGGGTAGACAGCCAATGGTGTAGCCAGGGTTGCCCACGCAGGCGTTCGGACTTGCCGTATTGAGGTTATTGCCTGCAACCAGAATGTGGTTGCTGCGTGATCCGGCATATCCCATTGTGAGCAATACGTTACCGAGCAACTGTTGCTCGACGTTGAAGTTGTATTGGCGCACTCTGCCCAGCTTATAGTCTGTGGGTTGCGTATAAAACGAGCCGGTAAATGTCCCGACGGTGGGCGGCGCTGGAATGGCCTGAAATCCGCTGGAGAGACTAATGGCTGAGGGCGTCTGTCCAAGCGTGGTAGTGCAGTACGAGGTCGCGAAGGCACAACCAGCAGAGGCGAAGGCATCGGATTCGCCAAGAAACGGCGGATTTTGCCAGAGACCCTGAGCGCCCTGGCTCCATGCTGAATCGTGAAACATAGCAAAGCCGGCTCGGAATACCGTCTTGTCCCCGTATGCCTTCCAGGCGCCACCAATGCGCGGTTCGAGGGCTGTCCAATCCATGTTCACACCAGCCGACGAGCTGACACCGTTCTGGTTGGCAATGAGAAGCTGCCCGGTGCTGGGAATGTAGTTTGCCAGTCGTCCGTGGGCCTCTGTGATGGGTGTGGTCATATCCCAGGCAAGGCCGAGATTCAGGGTAAGAGAATTGGTGATTCTCCAATCATCTTCGCCAAATGGCCGATAGATTTTCCAGCGGCGGCCGGTCACAGGGCCGTCGAACGTCTGATCGTGAATAGCTAGGCCGGTGATGCCGAGCAGAAAATCGGCCTCTGGATTGCCGCCAACATTGGCGCTGGCAAGACCGCTGAAGTTGCCACCGTTTCCGATAATCCAGAAGCCATCCTGAAATGCCTCAGTGCCGACATTCATCTGATTGGCTCGGAAATCAAGGCCGACATGAATGTCGTGTTTGCCACGGATGAGATCGAGCGAGTCGCGGAAGGAGAAGATATTCGTTCCACCCTGGAAGGGAGAATATCCGCGATCGCCGACGGCCCAATAGCCGCCGAAGACGATGGTAGAGACCAGACCGCAGCTATAGGCCCCGGGCGCGCAGGGGCCCGAGCCTGTGGGACATCCGAGGTTGGCATTGGGAATTCCACCGGGCACGATGGTGGCGGAGGCGCATGTTCCGGTGCCGAACGAGGAGATGTAGTCAAAGATGCGGTTGTAGCCAAAGGTGGCCTGATTGACCATCGAGGACGAGAAGACATGCGTTTCTCCGATGGCCGCATTGCGAGCGTGATTGATGATGCGTTGATTGGTGCCGAAAGCATTCTGCGCAGCAAATCCAGGCGAGCCACCCGGCACGTAAGAGAAGGCCTGATCGTAGCTGAAGCGCCCGAAGAGGGAATCGGAGTTCGAGAAACTATGGTCGAGACGGCCATCAAACTTCGTCTCGTCGAGTTCGCGGACGGGAATATTGACGTAGTTGTATCCGGCTGAAGCGTTGCTGGCGTTCGGCGCTGGGTACAGATTCATCATCGCCTGCCCAATGTTGTTGATCAGGTTGGATGGGATCTTGTTGCAGGCGGTTCCTTGTGGCTGACTTCCGTCAGGATTGGCAGCGATGGGCTGCCCCGCTCCATTGCATTGGAAATAGACGTTTGGATAAGTAATCGGATCGGTTGAAGCCCCGATCATATTCGGATTCACGATGGCGAGACCGCTGAGGGCATTGCCGAAAGGATCGGCGGAGAAGTCGCCTGTGCGCATGGCCAGAGATGGAACCAAACCCGTAAAGGTGATGCCGTGGCGCTGATACTTCTGTTCGCCGTCGACAAAGAAGAACGTCTTATTTTTCCGAATAGGTCCGCCGATTGCGCCTCCGAACTGGTTCAGATTGAATTTTTCGGCCGAGGTCGCAAAATAGCTCTTGGCATCGAGCGCCGTATTACGGAAGAACTCATACAACGTTCCATGGAAGTCATTGGTGCCTGACTTCGTGGTCAGGAGTACAGTCGGGCCCGCCCGCGTTCCGTACTCGGCGGAATAAGTGTAGGTGAGAACCTTGAACTCCTGAATGTCGTCGATCGACGTTAAGATGGCGATGCCGCCTGCGGTCAACTCGTTATTATCCACGCCGTCCAGCAACCAATCCGTGCTGTTTGGGCGGGAGCCACCGACGGACAAAGAGAAGGGACCCCGTGCTGCCACCTCACTGCTGGCCGCAGAGGTAAAGAAGCTGCCCGGGTTGGTCTCTGCTGTAGCACCTGCCGTGAGTGTGGCGAGTTGCACGAAGTCGCGCCCGTTTAAAGGCAGCTGTGCCACTTGCTGCGACGTAATGACCTGACCAAGAGAGGGGTTGGTCGTTTCCGCAGCGACCGCCGTTCCAGCAACGGTAATCGTGGTGGATACGCTGGCGGGAGCAAGAGAGAAATTCAGTTCGCGGGCTTGATCGACCTGCAGATTGAGATCTTTGGATTCGCTGCTTTGGAAGCCAGTGAAATCAACCCGAATCGTGTATGTGCCAACCGGAAGCAGCGGGATGAGATAGTGGCCTGCGTCGTCCGTCTTGCCTTCGCGCGCGAGGCCAGTTGCTTGAGAGGTAGCTGTAACTGTGGCTCCTGAGATGCCCAATCCGGACTTATCAATCACAGTGCCGGAGAAGCTTCCTGTGGCCTGGCCGTGAAGAAGCGGGCACATCGCCAACACACTCACAGTGATGATGAGAAAGAGCACCCTCTCCACTGTCCTGGAAACCATACCCCGTGCAAGCTGGTGTGATACCGCCGCAACTGTCGGACAATTCATAGAACAGACTCCTTTCAGATGGACTTCAGGAGGGTTCTTTGTTCGCGAGATGAGTAAATGTATGAGATTGCCGGCTGAAGGTCAACGCAAATCAGTTTATAAACTGATTTCTCATCATTGTTTCCTTCATCAGTGGCCGGGTTTCTTCTGCAATTCACACAGCAGTAAAGCTGCTTTAACAATCGCCCCACAGAATCGGAAGTAGTTTCTGAGGGGGAGTTCAGTGAAAAAGAGCACGCTTTTTGTTGCTGCGCTATTCGTGTGCGCGGCATCTGCAGGGTTTTCCCAGAAAATCAATGGTGCGGGCGCTACATTCCCATATCCCATTTATTCCAAATGGTTCAGTGAATACAGCGCGCAGCATTCCGGCGTTGAGATCAACTACCAGGCCATCGGCAGCGGCGGCGGCATCCGCCAGGTAACGAGCGGCACAGTAGATTTTGGCGCCAGCGACGGGCCGATGAGCGACGAGCAGTTGAAGTCGTCCAAGGTAAAGATTGTGCATATTCCTACCGTGCTGGGCGCAGTGGTTCCCATCTATAACATTCCCGGCTTGACGGCCGAACTGAAGTTTTCGCCTGATGTGCTGGCCGATATCTATCTTGGGAAAATCAGCAACTGGAGCGACGCCCGCATTGCGAAAGACAATCCCGGCGCCAAGCTGCCGAATACGGACATCATCGTCGTCCACCGCTCGGACGGCAGTGGAACCACTTACATCTTCACTGACTACCTTTCAAAAGTCAGCGCCGACTGGAAGAACTCCGTTGGCAAGAGCACTGCAGTGCCGTGGCCGAAGGGAATCGGAGGCAAAGGCAACGAGGCTGTCGCAGGCATGGTCCGCCAGATGCCCGGCGCGATTGGCTACGTTGAGTTGATCTATGCGCTTCAAAACAAAATTGCATTTGGCTACATCAGGAATACGGCAGGGAACTGGGTGAAGGGCAGCATTGAAGGCGTGACTGAAGCGGCGGCGAGCGTGAAGCAAATGCCTGCGGACTACCGCGTTTCTATTACGAATGCTCCGGGCGCGAATGCCTATCCGATTTCCAGCTTTACCTGGCTACTGGTACCTACTCCTGCGCCAAATAGTGCCAATGGCAAGGTAATAAAGGACTTCCTGGGGTGGATGCTCGACCATGGACAATCGGAAACCAGCGCTCTCTATTATGCGCCGCTTCCCAAGTCGGTTTCCGACAAGGTCCGCGCCACCATTAGCCAATTGCAGTAACGTGCTGCAAATGATGTGCAAAGGCCGGTGTGTTTGAGCCGGCCTTTGCATTTTTACCGCAGTTTTTCGCTACAATAAGTGCGAAAAGACGCCATATTTCCTTATTTTTCATCACGTTTAACGCTCTATTCAAAATAGGCAATTAAGGTAGTAGCTGGTGAACCTCAAAGTCCAGGAAGCTCGCGTGCCCGGTCTGCCTGTAGCCCCGCCGCCCCCTCCGGAACCCTTGACTACGGGGACTGAGAGTCCCGCCGCCTCGCCGATTCGAAAATTTCTGCTTGAACGCAGCAATTCTGCGATAAGCGATGGCACTTTCCGATGGCTCATGCTGGTTTGCGCGTTGGTCATCTTCGGCATTGTTGCGCTGATTGCCTGGCAACTGATTTCGCGTTCGCAACTGTCGATCTCAAAATTCGGTCTCGGATTCTTCTTCAAGCAGGCATGGGACCCGGTCAGCGGCAATTTTGGGGCGCTGCCATTTATCTACGGCACCTTGGTTTCATCGATCGTTGCGCTCATCATCGCCGTACCGCTCGCTATCGGCGTCGCCGTGTTTTTGACGGAGATGTGCCCGAAATTCCTGCGTGGACCGCTGTCATTTCTTACAGAGCTGCTGGCTGCGATTCCCAGTGTGGTTTATGGATTGTGGGCGATCTTCGTCCTGGTGCCGATATTGCGCGAGCATGTGAATCCATACCTGATGAAGACGCTCGGCTGGACAGGCTTCTTCACGGGTCCGAATTATGGCATCGGCATCCTTGCCGCTGGTGTCATTCTGGCCATCATGATTCTGCCCATCATCTCATCGCTCACGCGCGAGGTGATGACGGCCGTCCCACATACGCAGCGCGAAGCTGTGCTGGCGTTGGGCGCGACGCGTTGGGAGATGATTCGCATGGGCGTGCTGCGCAATGCGCGCATCGGGATCGTGGGATCGATCATTCTTGGGCTGGGCCGCGCTCTGGGTGAAACCATGGCCGTAACGATGGTCATCGGCAACCGGCCGGAGATTGTGAAATCGCTGCTTGGCCTTGGCTACAGCATGTCCAGTGTGATTGCGAATGAATTCAGCGAAGCGTCGGACGATATGTACCTGAGCGCTCTGATTGAGATTGGGTTAGCGCTTTTCATCGTGACCATTATTGTGAATGCTATTGCGCGCCTGCTGGTATGGGCAGTAACGCGTGGCGCTCCGCAGCGCGTGGTGTAGGGAACAGGGAACGGAACGAGCAGCATGGCTTTACCGCAAAAATCGGGGAGAATGAACCGCGCGTGGCGCATGTTTGCAAACCATGCGGCTACAGGACTGGCGATTATCAGCACGGTACTTGTCGTCGCGCCGCTCGTCGCTATTTTTATTTACCTACTCTACAAGGGAGCCAGCTCGATTAATCTGGCATTCTTTACGCAAATTCCCAAGCCTGTGGGAGAAACCGGCGGGGGCATGGCCAACGCCATTGTTGGCTCGGGAATCCTGCTCGCGCTTGGCAGCATTCTCGGCGTCCCTGTAGGCATCGGCGCGGGCATCTATCTCGCTGAGTTTGGACGCGGCGGCAAGCTGGCGAATTTCGTCCGCTTCACTGCGGACGTGCTTAACGGTGTGCCTTCCATCGTGATGGGCATAGCGGTCTACTCGCTCATTGTGTTGCCGCAGAAGCATTTCTCGGCGCTCTCCGGTGGCGTGGCGCTGGGCATTATGATGATTCCCACCATCACGCGCACTACGGAAGAAATGTTGCTGATGGTGCCGCACGCGATTCGGGAAGCAGCGCTTGGCCTCGGTGTTCCGAACTGGCGCTCGGTACTTTCCATTACCCTCAAAACAGCCTCGCCCGGGGTTATCACCGGCTGCATGCTGGCGTTTGCGCGCGTTGCCGGAGAAACTGCGCCGCTGCTTTTTACCGCGTTCGGCAACAATTTCTGGAGCGCGAACATCAACCAGCCCATTGCGGCGCTGCCGCTGCAGATCTATGTTTATGCCATCTCTCCTTATGATGAATGGCACCGCCTGGCATGGGCAGGGGCGTTGGTTCTGATCTCGTTGATTGTGGTTTCCGTGGCGCTGGTGCGATATGTCACCACGCGCGGCGTTTTGAAGGGAGCAAGTTAGTGAGTGTCGGAATCGAAGTTTCACAGTTTAATGCGTGGTACGGTTCAAACCACGCGCTGCAGGACATCAACCTGCATATTCCGGCAAATCAGGCTACAGCGCTTATTGGTCCCTCCGGCTGTGGCAAGTCTACGTTTGTGCGCTGCATCAATCGCATGCACGAGACGAATCCCATTGGCAAAGTCACGGGCACGATCCGGATTGGCAATCTGGACATTTACAACGATGCCTCGCCGGTCGAGGTCCGCCGCCGGATAGGCATGGTCTTTCAGCGCCCGAATCCATTTCCCACGATGTCGATCTACGACAATGTGGCTTCCGGTTTGCGTCTGAATGGTTATCGCAATCGCCGTGTGCTTGATGAAGTGGTGGAGCGCTCGCTGAAGCACGCCGCGCTTTTCGACGAAGTAAAGGACGACCTGAAGAAAAAGTCCGGCGCGAGCCTTTCCGGCGGGCAGCAGCAGCGCCTCTGCATTGCGCGCGCTCTGGCAGTCGATCCTGAAGTGTTGCTGATGGACGAGCCTGCCTCGGCGCTTGATCCAGTCTCGACGGCGAAGATTGAAGACCTCATCTTTCAGCTCAAGTCGCAGTACACCATTGTGATTGTGACCCACAATATGCAACAGGCGGCGCGCGTGGCCGAGCGCACGGGGTTCTTTTTGAACGGCAGGCTTGTGGAATTTGATACCACTCACAAGATATTCACAAATCCCGGCGATAAGAGGACGGAAGATTACATAACGGGCAGGTTCGGATGATGCGCCTTCGTTTTCACAAGAGCCTTGATGATCTCAAAGAAAAGCTACTGGTCGTGGCCGGCATGGCCGAGCAGTCTATCCAGCGCGCTGTCGAAGCCTATCGCACGCGCGACCTGTCCATTTGCGACCTCGTCGACCGCAGTGAGATGGCCATTAACCGGCTTGAGCGCGAGATAGACCAGATGGCGCTCGACCTGCTCGCGATGGAGCAGCCCATGGCGATCGACCTGCGCTTTATTCTGGCCGTCATCAAGATCAACGCCGACGTGGAGCGCGTTGGCGACTCAGCCGTGAATATTATTGAGCGCGTGCGCGACTTGCAGGCCTACCCGGCGGTTGACCTTCCTATCGACATCCCGCGCATGGCCAACCTTGCTGCAGAGATGGTGCGCAAGGCCCTCCAGTCCTTTATTGAGGGTGATGCCAAGATGGCCCAGACCGTGCTGTCGATGGATGACAGCGTTGACAAACTGAATGAGACGATCCACTTTACGCTGCTGAACGTAATGAAAGAGCAACCGCAGCATACGCCGCAGGCACTTGCCGCGCTTGTCATCGCGCGCAGTCTGGAGCGCGTCGCCGACCACGCTACCAACATCGCCGAAGATGTGATCTTCTGGGTGCAGGGCTTCGACGTGCGCCACCACATGAGCGTGGGAGACGGTGCTCGTCGTTAGATTCAACGCCGATAGGCAGATTTGTGATAATGAGGGTTGAGAGCAAGGGGAGTGATAGTTGCCCGTCAGCCCAGCGTCCCATCAAAATCTTAGGACCATACCCTTTCGCCCAATGACGGTCGCGGGCGTGATGAGCGGCACATCGGCTGATGGAATTGATGTTGCGCTTGTAGAAATCCGACCGGACCATGGGCAATTAAAGCTGGAATTGCTGGGGCATAGCGCCTTTCCATTTCCATCCGTTCTACGCAGTGCTGTTTTGTCAGCGATGGATGCGAAGTCCATCTCCACCGCCGAGCTTGCGCGGCTCAACTGGCGTTTGGGGCAGGCTTATGCCGAAGCCGTTCGCGCGACTTTGAAGCGCTTTCCAGTCACTCTGCAACTTATTGGCTGTCATGGGCAGACGATCTACCATCAGGGCACGCCGATGATGTATGCCGGCCGCAAGATTGCCTGCACCTGGCAGATTGGGGAGCCTGCACTGCTTGCAGCGGAACTGGGTATTCCTGTCGTCAGCAATTTCCGCCCTGCTGATATGGTTGCAGGTGGACAGGGCGCTCCGCTTGTGCCGCTGCTCGATTATGTTCAGTTCGGGGATGAAAAGCGCGCGCGCGTCTTACAGAACATCGGCGGCATAGGCAATCTGACGCTGATAACGCCTGGGGCCAACATTGATAAGTTGCTCGCTTTCGACACCGGTCCCGGAAATATGGTGATCGATGCGTTGATGCAGCAGCTATTTCAGAAATCTTATGACCGGGATGGCAAGGTTGCATCGCAGGGGCATGTTCTGGGTAGGGTGTTATCCGGGGCACTAACGCATCAATTTTTCCGCGCAAAACCGCCGAAGTCAGCTGGGCGTGAAGAGTTTGGCGCATCCTTTGCCGAAAAATTTCTTGTGGAGTGCCGGAAAGAGGGTGGCCGAGACGAGGATGCCATCGCGACGGCAACTGCTCTCACGGTTGAGAGCATCGCTCGCTCTTTCGATGAGTTTGTAAAGCCAAAACTGAGACGCGGCGTTGCGGTTGATTACATCGTTTCCGGCGGTGGCGCAAAAAACAAGGCACTCATGGACATGCTGGGGCAGAGGCTTGAACCAGTCGGCTGCAAGTTAATGCAGAGTGGCGACGCCGGAATTCCAGTCGATGCGAAAGAGGCTGTTGCCTTTGCTCTGCTTGCTTATTACACGTGGCATCGGCATCCGGCAAATGTTCCATCCGCGACCGGAGCGAAGCGGCCAGCGATTCTGGGACAGATTACCTATGCCTGACGACGCGTTTCATAAATCGGCGCTTGCGGAGTTTGCCAGGGCTAAAGCCCCTGAATTTATAGCTCGATTTCACCGGCCTAAAGGCCGGTGCTTCTACCCCAAAATCATTTGTGAAACGCGCTCGAAGAAGCTGGCGCTGGTTGCTTTGCTGCTTGCGGCTACTTGTATCCAGCTCGGCTGCAGGCAGCAGTGGGAGCCTGCGGGCATAGTCACGGTGCTCATTGAAAGTAGTCCGACGAACCTTGATCCGCGCATAGGAGTGGACGCGCAATCTGAGCGTATCGACTCGCTGATCTTCGATTCTCTGGTGCGCAAGGATGAGCACTTTAACCCGACGCCCTGGCTGGCTACGAGTTGGGAAACCCCTGATCCATTGACCTGGGTTTTTCATCTCCGCAACGATGTGCATTTTCATGATGGCCGGCTCCTCACCTCAGCCGACGTGAAGTACACGCTGGACTCGATCCTGCAGGGGAAAATTGTCAGCGTAAAGGCGAATGCCTATCAGACTATCGACCGCGTTGATGCGCCTGATGCGCAAACCCTCGTTGTCCACCTCAAGAAGCCGGACCCGGCATTGCTCTGGAACCTTAGTGATGGCGGCTTTGGTGTGGTTCCTGCGGGCAGCGGTCGCGATTTCTGGAAGCACCCTATCGGCAGCGGGCCATATGAGTTTGTAAGTCAGGAGCAGGACAAGGACGTTGTGCTGCGGCGCGCGCCGCATTCATGGCAGCCGCTGCCATCGATTCCGACTCTGCGCTTTGCCGTAGTTCCTGACGCGACAACGCGCGCTCTTGAATTGGAGAAAGGCTCCGCCGATGCCACCATCAATGCGCTTCCTGCGGACACGGTCTATGCTTTGCGCCGCGACTCGAACCTGCAAATTGACTCCGGACCCGGCACCACGCTCGTTTACCTCACCTTCAACACGCGCGACCCGGTGCTGCGCGATCCTCGTGTGCGCAATGCTATTGCTCTGGCCATCAATCGGCCATTGATTATTCACTCGCTGTATCGCGATGAAGCGAGGCTGGCGGAGAGCATTTTGCCTCCTGAACACTGGGCGTGGAACGGAAACGTCGCGCAGCACAACTATGATCCGGCGGCGGCAAATGCGCTGCTCGATGAGGCCGGATATCCGCGCAAGGCGGACGGCTACCGCTTTCATATTGGGATGAAAACTTCTACCGATGAAGGCAGCCGTTTGCTTGCGATGGTCGTGCAGCAGCAGCTTGCGAATGTGGGCATTGCGCTCGATGTCCGCAGTTTTGAATTTGCGACGTTCTATGCGGACATTAGCCGCGGCGTCTTTCAGATGGCGCCGTCGCGATGGATCGGCGGGAACGAAGCGCCGGACATCTTCCGTTATTCCTTTGCAACGGCAAGCTTCCCGCCCCACGGGGCAAATCGCGGCTTTTATGCGAACACCCGTGTTGACCAGTTGCTTTCTGAAGCAGCCTCTACATCTGATCGGGCAAAGCAGCAGACTGCTTACGATGAAGTGCAAAGTATTCTTGCGAAAGATATGCCGACGATTAATCTCTGGTATCTGGATACGGTGCTGGTGCACAGCCGCCGTCTCGGAAATCTGCATCTCTCGCCCTCCGGCAACTACGATTTTTTGCGCGGTGCAATCTTGAAGGAATAAAACGAATAGGAACGAGGAAACGATGAAAGCGCTTTTACTCTCCGCTTATAACAAGCTGGAACTCGCGGAACTCACGCGTCCCGTGCCCGGACCTGAAGAAGTCGTCGTGCAGGTTGCGGCCTGCGGCATCTGCGGCAGCGATGTGCACGGATATGACGGAAGCTCCGGCCGCCGCATCCCTCCCATCGTTATGGGGCACGAAGCAGCTGGTATTGTCGCTGAAACAGGTTCAGACGTCAGCGGATTTAAGCAAGGTGATCGCGTCACCTTCGACTCGACCATTTACTGCGGCAAGTGCGACTATTGCCGCAGCGGTCAGGTGAATCTCTGCGACTTCCGCCAGGTGGTCGGTGTCTCCTGTGGAGACTACCGCCGCTATGGGGCGTTTGCTGAGTACGTTGTTGTGCCACAGCGCATCTTGTACCGGCTTCCTGACGCGCTTTCGTTTCCAGAAGCCGCAATGCTGGAGGCGGTCTCGGTTGCGCTCCATGCGGTGCGTGTTTCGGAGATGCACAGCGGGGAAACGGCGCTGGTCATCGGCGCAGGCATGATCGGTCTGCTTACGCTTCAGGCAGCGCGGGCTGCCGGGGCAAAGCGCGTGTTCATCACGGACCTCGACGCTACGCGCCTCAAACTTGCCAAAGAAATGGGCGCGGATGAGACGCTGCATCTATCCGGCGCGGAATTGATTGCTGAAGTGATACGGCTCACGGCAGGCAAGGGAGTGGACATCGCGCTTGAAGCCGTGGGACGGAATGAGACCATCTCCGCGGCCATTGACTGCGTTCGCAAAGGCGGAACAGTGACGCTGATTGGGAACATATCGCCCGAGATCACAATACCGCTGCAGAAAGTCGTATCGCGGCAGATTCGATTGCAGGGCACTGCGGCGTCGTCCGGCGAGTATCCGCAGGCCATTGAGTTGATGACAGCCGGAAAGATTCGCGTGAAGCCACTTATCACGGCGGTCGCGCCGCTCGATGAAGGCCCGCGCTGGTTCGAGCGGTTGCATGCCGGAGAGCCTAACCTGATGAAAGTCGTCCTCGCGCCATCGCAGATAGAGGCGGGTCAATGAGCAATCCTCTTTTCGATCTCAGCGGGCAGGTAGCGCTGGTTACTGGAACCAGTCGCGGACTCGGTCAATACTTCGCGCGCGCGCTCGCCCGCGCTGGCGCTGATTTGATTCTCACCAGCCGGAAGCGCGAAACTCTCTCGGCTTTTGAGAAGGAAATGAAGGCGCTGGGCCGTCGCATTGCTTCGCTCGAACTTGACGTGCGTGACAAGGACAGTATCCAGCGCATGGCCGCCGATGCCGAAGCAGCCTTCGGGCAGATTCACATCCTCGTTAACAATGCCGGCTGCAATGTTCGCAAGCCTGCGCTTGATGTGACCTGGGACGACTGGAATCTTGTGCTCGACACGAATCTGCGTGGAAGCTTTTTCGTCGCGCAGGCTGTTGCGCGCGGCATGGTCGAGCGCGGCTACGGGCGCATTATCAATGTGGGATCAGTGACCAGCGTTGCCGGTTATGCGGGTCTTGGGCCATACACGGCAAGTCGCGGCGGCATTCGGCAACTTACTATGAGTCTTGCTGCCGATTGGGGGAAATCGGGCGTCACGGTAAATTGCCTCGCGCCCGGATGGTTCAAGACCGCGCAGAACCGGGTTATGTATGAGGACGAGGGATGGGTCGAATATCTGGTGGAGCGTATTCCCTTGAACCGGCCGGGCCAGCCCGACGATCTTGATGGGGCGATTGTTTTCCTTGCCTCTGAATCGAGCCGCTATGTCACCGGGCAGACGCTGCTGGTCGATGGCGGCATCTCGACCGGGGCCTTGCGCGCTACTGTTTCACAAAAGGGGAAATGATGAGCAAAGCCAAATGCTGGATGATGGTGTGTGCGCTGCTTTCGTGTGTCTGCGCTGTGGCACCGGCGCAGAACAAAGGAAAACTGCAGATTTATTTCATT
This sequence comes from Alloacidobacterium sp., assembly GCF_035631355.1. Lineage (NCBI taxonomy): Bacteria > Pseudomonadati > Acidobacteriota > Terriglobia > Terriglobales > Acidobacteriaceae > Alloacidobacterium > Alloacidobacterium sp. Next base: position 136,552 of record NZ_DASQIX010000061.1, on the reverse strand, counting down.
GATGTAGAAGGCGGTCAATCGACGCTCTTCGTGACTCCGGTGGGACAATCGCTGCTCATCGATACGGGCTGGCCTGACAACAATGGCCGTGACACCGACCGCATTATGGCAGCGGCGAAGAAGGCCGGAATCAGCAAAATCGACTATGTGCTCTTTACTCACTACCACGTAGATCATGTTGGAGGCGCTCCTCAACTCGCGGCGCGCATCCCCATCGGCACATTCATCGATCACGGCCCGAACCGCGAAACATCTGACGCATCCACTGTGAAAGGCTATGAGGCTTATCAGAAGCTGCTCGCCAGCGGTAAATACAAACACATTGTGGCGAAGCCCGGCGAGACGCTTCCTGTCAAAGGTCTCAATGTTTTTGTTGTTAGCGCGGACGGAAACCTGATTGATCACGCTCTTCCCGGTGGCGGAGAAGAGAATTCGTACTGCAAAGCTTCGGAAACGCGCCCAGCCGACCAGTCAGAGAATGGGCGGTCGCTTGGCGTGCTCATCACCTTCGGCAAATTGCGCATTCTCGACCTCGGTGACCTTACTTGGGACAAAGAAATGCAGTTGATGTGTCCGGTTAATAAACTTGGCCATGTAAATATCCTTGTTGTGTCGCATCACGGCTTATATCAGAGTTCAAGTCCTGCGCTGGTGGACGCTATTCATCCGCAAATCGCCGTCATGGACAACGGTGAGAAAAAAGGCGGATCGAAAGCCACTCTTGAGACATTCAAAAGCATTCCTGGTCTCGAAACGCTCTGGCAATTGCACTACTCAGACGAAGGTGGACAGATCCTCAACACGCAGGACGAGTACATCGCGAATCCGCAAGGGCCTGATAAAGGGTTTGGCCTTGAGGTGACGGCCGGTGAGGACGGCAATTTCTCTATTCTGAATCCACGCACAGGTCAGAGCAAAAGCTACACCGCTAAGTGAGCCTCACCGAGAATGCGCTTGATATCGCCGAGCAGGAAGAGGTAGCTGCAAATTCCGACCGCCAGATAAACCGCAGCCACGGCGAAGGCCAGCGCAAAGGAATGTCGCGCCTCGACAAGATATCCGGTCACAATGGGCGCGGCGATGCCGGAAATCTGATTGGCGAAGTTGAGAATTCCGCCAAGTGTGCCTACGCTTGCGCGGGGTGCAATCAGCGATGGAATCGACCATCCGACTGGCGCCGCTGCGGACAGTCCGCTGATGGAAACGCTGATCCAGAAGAGCGCCTGCGCGGGAGAATGCGCGTGTGCGCCGCCGAGAATGCCGAGGCCGAGCGCGGTGCCTCCGATCAATACCACGCGGCGAACGATGTTCGCGTTCCATCCGCGCTGCACGAGAGCGTCGACAATCCATCCGCCCACAACGAGGTCCGCGATAGTTGCGAAGAGCCACGGTACTCCTGTGTAAAGAAACGAGTGCAGCAGATCGATATGCAGCGAGCGCGAAAGGTAACTCGGCAGCCAGGTGAGCAGCAGATAAAACACATAGTTGTAGGAGCCAAAGCCGATTGCCAGACCAATCACTTTTTTCCTGCGCAGCAGGTAGCCGAGCGAAGCCTGTTCCAGAGGCCCTGATTCAACGTTCGGCAGCGTGTCTTCCGAGCGGATATAACTTAGCTCCTCAGAGGTCAGGCCCGGATCGTCTTTGGGATCGCGATAGATCCAGAAAAAAAACAGGAAGTAGAGGAAGCTGATTGTGCCGGTTGCGGCGAAGCTTAACCGCCAGCCTACATGCAGCAGCAGGATTCCGATCAGCGGCACGCCGATGGCCGAAGAAAATTTTGCCATCGAATCGAAGATGCTGGTGGCAAGGCTGCGCTCTCGCGGAGGAAACCAGTAGCCTATGGCCTTTGCATTGGCGGGGAACGTCGGAGCTTCGCCAACTCCAAGAAGAAAGCGCGCGGCAAAGAATCCGCCAATGCTGGGCGTGAGCGCGGCGGCAAAAGATGCCATGCTCCACAAAAACGTACTGATGCGCCCCACCAGCTTTATTCCGAACCGATCGAGTACCACGCCGATAGGAAGCTGGCACATGGCGTATGTCCAGTTATAGGCCCCGAGCAAATAGCCGAATGTGATGTCCGAAATGCCGAAAGTCGCATAAAGGCCGCTATGAGAGACCGACAGATTGACGCGGTCGAAGTAATTGACCAACACTCCGATTCCAAGCAGGAAGGCGATTCTCCAGCGGCGGCGCGGCGCGTGATTTACATCGATATCAGCTTCAGCAGGCACTCGACTACCATATCAACAGCAAGCAATTTCATGCAGCAGGACTCCTTACAAACGCTGGTTGCGCAGGAAGCGGTGAAAGCAGGCTTCTCGACGGCTGGGATTGCCGCCGTTCCCGAATCGGACTCGACTGAAGACAAAAATGAGCGGCGGGCCTTTGCCGATTGGGTCGAACAGGGCAATGCGGGCGAGATGGAATATCTCAAACGCTGCAATGACGCGGGCGAACTTGTGCGCTCGTCCTTGCGCGTGGCGGTTCCGTGGGCCAAATCTGTTGTTGTCTGCGCAGCGAACTACAACACGCAGCAGCCGCTCTCGACTGACCTCGCTCAAGAAGGCGCAGGATGGATTGCGCGCTACGCATGGAGTGGCCGGCAAATCGGCGACGGCGGTCTCGCGCCCAGCGATTATCACAAAGTTCTTCTGAAACGCCTTGAGCAGCTGAACACTGCGCTCAAAGACAAGCTCGGCACATTCGAGTCGAAATGCTACGTCGATACTGGCCCGATTGTGGAGCGCGCTTATGCGCGTTACGCGGGACTCGGCTGGACGGGCAAAAACACCTGCATCCTCAACCAGAAGCTTGGCTCATGGCTTTTTCTCGGCGTGATTCTGACTTCTTTGGAAGTTCCTGATGATCAGCGCCCGCAACTTGCCGCTGACCGCTGCGGAAGTTGCACGCGCTGTATCGATGCCTGCCCCACCGTGGCGCTTACCAGCCCACGCCAGATGGATGCAACTCTCTGCATCTCCTACTTGACGATTGAAAAGCGAGGGCCAATTTCGCTTGAACTGCGAGAGGGAATCGGCCGCCAGGTTTTCGGCTGCGACATCTGCCAGGATGTATGTCCCTGGAACCGCAAGGCGCCGATTTCCGCTGATCCTGAACTACAGGCGCGGTCTGAGCTGGTGAATCCAGCGCTCGATTGGCTGGCCGAGTTGAATCAGGAGAGCTTCGGGCAGATGTTCTTTGGATCGCCCATCAAGCGCGCAAAGTTTGACGGCCTGCGCCGCAACATCGCCATCGCCATGGGCAACAGCCGCTCGCGGCGATTTCTGCCAAAGCTTGAAGAGTGGCGGCAAGGCGACGATCCAGTGCTGGCGGAAGCCGCGGGCTGGGCAATCAGGCAAGTAGAGAACGAAGTCTAGCAGCTTCTACACCTCAAGCCCAATCGAACGCATCAGTTTCAGCGCGTTCGCCGTCTGCACAATGCCAGGAGTCAGCTTGTAGTCGAAGCGCAGATGTCCATCTACAAGCTGGTCCGAGAAATGGAAATTTGCCGCATGTTCCGGCATCTCCTCCGCAATTTTCGCCAGTGCCAGATCGTGTGTAGTGATGAGACCTATAGCTCCGCGGGTCAGCAAATGACGCACAAACGATTCTGTGCCGACTCTCCGGTCATGGGAGTTTGTCCCTGAAAGCAATTCATCGAGCAGAAAGAGGACCGGGATGCTGTCCTTGCTCAGTTCATCAATGGTCTTCAACCGCAGTATCTCCGCGTAAAAACGGGAGAGCCCGCCCTGCACGGAATCCAGAATGCAGATCGAGGCCGCCACCGCGAGATGCGACAATTTCAGTTGCCGGGCGCGCACAGGCGCTCCAGCCTGCGCCAGAACAACGTTGATGCCCACGCAGCGAATAAATGTGCTTTTGCCCGCCATGTTCGGCCCGCTGATGACCAGCAACTGCAGCTCGTCATCGAGTTTCAGGTCATTCGGCACAGCGTGCTCTCGCGGTAGCAGCGGATGCGCCATCGCCTCAGCATGAAAAAACGGGCCATGCTCCACAAATTCAGCGAAGGTGTTTTCCGGATGTTCATACGCATAGCAGCCGAATGCAGCGAATGCCTCTACCTCGCCGGTGATTTTGATCCAGCGGCGCACCGCAACTCCGTGAATTGCTCGCCATGCCTCAATCGAAAGGACCCACCGCGGCGTCCAGAAGATGAAAAGATCGATGACCTTTACCATCCAGTGTTCATGTGAATCGAACCAGGCTACGCGCTTGCTCAGGCGGCGAATCGCCTGCGATGGCGAAGACCCACTCGATCGGAGACTATCCTGCAAACCCGTCAGTTTTCGTGAAGTAAATTGCGCGGTCTCAATTTCGTCGATAACGGAGGCAAGAATACCCAGGTCGTGTGCCGCGTCATCAATCCTGCTGGCCGATTCTTTCACACGCGGCTGAAGCCGGTATCGAATCGCCAGATTCAGCAGGCTCATCACCAGCGCTGCTGTGCCCCAGTCCCATATAAACCAGGCGGCCATGCTGAAGGCCCAGCAAGCCGCGAGCAGCGGCAGGGCGATGCGTAAAACACGGTGCGGCTCAAGTCGCGTCGACGATTCGCTCCACGCAATCAGAGATTCGGGGCGGACTCCTTTGCGGACTTCCTCACCGGCAAGCGCCAGCCGCTCGCGAAAATCCAGATTCGGAGCAAGCTCCTTGATGGCTTCGCGCCGCAACTCGATTTCTTCGGGTAAGGCACGTTCCAGCAGCCACGCTGCAAGCGTGCTTTCCCCCGCGCCGGTTCGCGCCGTGCAAAGCAACTCAAACAAGCCGCCTTTGCCAAATAGATCAAGATCGCGCGCATAAGGGTGCGAAGCGTCGAGAAACTGCTCGCCCGTTTGTCCGGTGCCCGCCCAGCGGTCTTCAAGCCGCGCAATACCTTGTTCATAAAAATGTCGCAGTCGCGAGCACTGGCGGATGGTTCGAAGCACGCGCTCATGTCCGGCAAACAGCGCCACCAGCACCGCGATAGGCAGAAAAACCCATGCAATCCGCGCCGTGTGATACTTCGCCAGCCATAGCGTAAAAACAACTGTTGCCAGTCCCACCGTGAGTTTCGCGCCTGCAAACAACCGGTCCCATCGCGTATGACGCTCCTGTTCCTGAGCCAATGTAGACAGCCTCAGAACGTATTCGTCTTTCGGGCAAGCGGAGGAAGGCATCAACCCATTATTGCAAGCCGTCTGCCGAGTTTCCCTAAACGCAGGCGATATACTCACGGTGGACAAAGGAGTCGATATGAAGAGTTCGCTTTCGCGCCGCAGTCTTCTCATCCGTTCCGCTACTGTTTTTGCCGGTGCGCACCTGGCCGGATACACCCGCCTGTGGGGCGCTGACGCCAGATCGAAGCCGGGCGTGCAGATGTACATGGTAGCGGCGGAGTATGCGAAGGATCCGGCGGGTACGCTGGCGAAGCTGGCGGAGATTGGTTACGGGTACGTCGAGGCTTTTTCGATGGCCATCCACAACGCCGCGGAGTTCCGAAAAATACTGACGGACACCGGGCTAGGATGCCCGTCGGGGCATTTCGGATTTGGGTTCGAGGACACGGAAAAGGCATTGGATGAGGCGAGTGCGCTGGGGGTACATTACGCGGTCAGCTCGGTGCTGCCGCCAGAACCGCTGAAGAATGGCGATATTAAGGCATCGATCGAGCGGCTGAACCATCTGACTGCGGATGACTTCAAGACGATGGCAACACTGGCGAACCAGATTGGCGAGAGCGCGAAGAAGCGCGGGATGGAGTTCGCCTACCACAACCACAACGTGGAGTTCCGCAAGATGGGAAACGGAGAGACTGGATACGAAATTTTTCTGAAAGAGACGGACCCCACGCTGGTCAAGCTGGAAGTGGATGCGGGGTGGATGGCGGCTGGCGGGGCCGATCCGGTAGCGCTGATTACCGCCAATGCCGGGCGCGTGCGTTTGTTGCACTTCAAAGACTTCAGCACGATCACGCCACCGGTGAATGAACTGAGCGAGGCGGCGGGTTCGCATATCGTAGACCTGGGAACGGGTGTGGCTCCGCTGAAGGCCGCATATGAAGCGGCACGGAAGGCGGGTGTGGAGTACTTCATCGTGGACCATGATCCGCCGTTCCATGGGAAAACGGCATTCGAGGCGGCAAAGGTGGATTATGCATATGTGGCGGGGCTGATGGCGTCATGAAGGAGCGGACGCTCTAAGGTCAAGCCGATGTAACGGCTCGTCGAAATGGGCCGAACCGGTAGTGAGGCCCTCCGTTCATCCAGACATCCCATTGGGCCATGCTGGAAAGCATTGGATATGAGTTCGGCAGAATATGCGGCTACCAAGCTGCGTATTCTGCTCTACGGATTGAGGCCACCCTAGCAGCTGGCTCTCCGGATTGCTCTTCTCATCTAAGTGCACCCTTTCGGACACGCGGAAGAAGGCATCGCCGCATTATCGCAGGTAGTCAGCCTGTTTACGGCAAACCGCAGCCAACATCTTGACAGTTTCGTATATTGCGCTAGCATATGTTGTTATGAAACATATGGCTGCGCGAGTATTCGACCGCGAACTGAAAAAGGGAAGCGCCGAGCTGCTGATTCTGTCGCTTATCGAGCACAAGGCGAGGCATGGCTATGAGATCAGCAAGCTCATAGAAGAGCGCTCCAGTGGCGTACTGAAATTCAACGTCGCCTCGTTTTATCCGTTGCTATACCGGTTGGAGCAACGCGGGCTGATTGCAGGGCGCTGGGTAGAAAAAGCGGGCCAGCGCCGCCGGCGGTTTTACCGCCTCACCGCGCAGGGTAAAAATGTGCTGAAGACGCAGCGCGCAACCTGGCTCGATTTCGTAAACGCGATCCACCGCATCACGGAGGCGGAAAATGCCTGACTGGTCGAAAGAAGTACGCGCCGCCATAGCCGGTCTAAGTCTTGAGCCCACACGCGAAGAAGATGTCGTCGAGGAACTGGGCCAGCACTTGCGCGACCGTTATGAAGAAATGCTCACCCGCGGAGTGGATGCGGACCAGGCATATCAGACGCTACACTCCGAGCTTGAAGATGGACGTCTGTTGAAAGGATTGGCGAGTACCATCGCCAGGGCACATGAGCCGTTGGCGGCGGGAAGCAGTGGTAGCGCGAGATTTTTTGGCGGACTCGGAAGGGATGTGCACTATGCCATGCGCCAGCTTTGGAACAGTCCCGGTTTTGCTGTTGTCGCGATACTTTCGCTCGCACTCGGGGTTGGTGCTAACACGGCCATCTTTCAGCTTCTCGATGCAGTGCGTCTGCGTTTGCTGCCGGTAAAGCATCCGGAGCAACTGGTTTCAGTGCGGATTACGCATGACCCTAATGGGATGACGGGAAGTTTCGTAACAAACCACTCAGACCTGACGTTTGGTATCTGGAACCTGCTTCGCGCTCAGCAACAGGGCTTTTCCGATATCGCCGTATGGTCCCCACAAGGGCACAACCTCAGTCAGGGCGGGGAAGCGCGCAATGCGTCCACGCTGATGGTCAGCGGCAATTTCTTCCCGATGCTGGGCGTGCAGCCGGTGATTGGACGCTTGCTGTCGCCTGCGGATGACTATCGCGGATGCGGCACACAGGGCGCGGTTCTCAGCTACTCCTTCTGGCAAAAGGAATATGGCGGACGCGATACAGCGCTGGGCGCGAAGATTATGCTGGATCGGCAGCCATTTCAGATCATCGGCGTAACACCGCCGTCCTTTCACGGTGTAGACGTGGGCAGGAATTTCGATGTTGCCATCGCTATATGCTCTGAACCAGCGTTCTCAGGTAAAAATTCGTGGACCGACGATCCCATGACCTGGTGGCTGGCGGCAATCGGACGGCTCAAACCAGGATGGACTCTTGAGCGCGCGAACGCGCAGTTGGCTACGATTTCACCGGGAATTTTTGCGGCGACCCTCCCGCCGAAATACGACGACATTACCAAGAAGGATTATCTGCGGTTCCAGCTTGAGGCCCAATGCGCAGATAAAGGTGTTTCAAACCTGCGCGACGGAAACGATCCGTTCAATATTTTATTGGGACTTTCCGGCCTCGTTCTCCTGCTTGCATGCGCGAATCTAGCAAATCTTCTGCTCGCAAGGGCGAGCGCCCGCCAGCGTGAAATGGCGCTGAGGCTTACGCTGGGGGCATCGCGTATGCATCTGATGCGGCAGGTTCTGGCGGAAAGCGTGCTATTGGCGGTCTTCGGAACGGCGGCTGGCGTATGCCTTGCGCAGTTCCTGAGCCGGGCCGTGATCCTGTTATTCAGTTCGAGCCAGGACAGCATCTTCCTTGACATTCCGCTGGACTGGCGCGTTTTAGGTTTTGCCGCAGGATTGGCGGTATTGACCTGCATTCTCTTCGGATTGACTCCCGCTCTGCAGGCTTCGCATACGGATCCCGGCTCGGCGATGAAAGCTAGCGGACGCGGCGTGACCTCAGGGCGCAATCACTTTGCTTTGCGCCGCATCCTTGTGGTTTCGCAGGTGGCGCTGTCTCTGGTGCTGCTGGTAGGAGCGCTTCTGTTTGCCAGAAGCTTTCGCAATTTGATGACTGTCAATGTCGGCTTTGAGCAGGACCATCTACTTGTTGCGAGCTTCGACTTCTCGCCAATGCATATTCTGCTCGAAAGACGCGCAGCCTTCAAACGGGAATTAAACGAGCGCCTGCATGCAATTCCGGGGGTTGAATCAGCGGCCGGTGTGTTCATCGTGCCGATCAGCCACAGCGGATGGGACAATAACGTTGACGTTCCCGGCGGACCGCAGCGGAAGGACACATTTTTCAACTCGGTCTCGCAGGGCTACTTTCAAACCATGCGCGTTCCAACGCTTGCGGGACGCGATTTCAACGATTCTGACACGCCCACGTCACCGCGCGTAGCCATCGTGAACGAGACGTTCGCCAAGCAGTTTTTCGGAGGAGCCAATCCTGTTGGCAAGGTGATCTACGATTCGGGCCAGCCGGACCAGACGTACCAGATCGTAGGGCTGGTGAAAGATATGAAATATCGCCAACTGCGGGAAGACTTCCCGCCGATCATTTTTGTCGCTACTTCACAGGAAAAGGAACCGGGAGAAGGGCAGACGTTTGTGATCCGCTCGAACGAGGCAACGGAGTCGCTTGTAGCCGAAGTCAAGCGTGTCGCGCAGGAGATGAATCCGGCGATGGTGCTGAATTTCTCGACCTTCAAAACTCAGGTTCGTGACGATCTGGTTGGAGAGAGGGTCATGGCAACACTTACGGGATTCTTTGGTGTACTGGCGATTGTTCTTGCCATGATCGGCATCTATGGCGTGATCTCCTACATGGTCATCCGTCGCAGAAATGAGATAGGCGTACGTATGGCGCTGGGGGCTGCCCGGGCGAAGATTCTGCTGATGGTTTTGCGGGAGTCACTGATCCTGCTGGCGATTGGTGCAGCGATTGGAACCGGACTGGCTCTTGCAGCGGGAATAGCTGCTGCTTCCATGCTGTATGGATTGAAGCCGCATGATCCGCTGACGCTGTGCGCGTCGCTGGTGTCTCTGGCAGTCATCGTGATTGTTGCCAGCTTCATCCCTGCCCGCAAGGCGGCCAGCGTCGATCCGATGGTGGTTCTGCACGAAGAATAGCAAACGGACTCCCTGTGTTGCACAGGTGTCCGTTTGCAGAAGAAGAAGTTGTGTTGAGTCTAGGCGTTGCGTGTTACGTTGGCCGCATTCAGTCCCTTGGGACCCTGCTGGCACTCAAACTCCACTGCCTCACCCTCGTTTAGCGTCTTATACCCATTGTCCTGAATCGCGGAGAAGTGTACGAAGACATCCTCTCCTGTCGAACGCTGAATGAACCCATAACCTTTGGCTCCATTGAACCACTTCACAACACCATGCTCTTTCACCTCTACTCCTTTCCGCTATTGCTCCTGAAAAACGCCCCTGTAGACGCCAAGAGCCGCCGTTACTGCATCGGCAGCCCACGCACTGACAGGATTTCCCGGAGACTGAACCACAAACTAATAAATGGCCTTCCAAAATCCCGACGTGCTGAAAAGCAAATCGGTTCCTATGGTTATGGCAGGAAACAGAGTGGGAAGCAAGTAAAAAGTGCGTTATAAATGCAAGGAATCACAAGAGGTTACGAGAGGACACTGTACTCTAGTAACACTTCGCGCTTTACCAAGTGGGGGAAAACAGATGGTGCCTATAAGACGTTTTCCACGTATGTTTTGGTAGCTTAAGACATGCAGGCCGCTCCGCCAACCGCACTTATGCTCGGTAAAAAACCGCCAAAGCCGGCAGTCTCGCTTTCGGGATCGCTTTTCTGGAAGCAGATTACCTCGCTGGCCAAATACCTAACCCAGACGGAAGTGCACACTTACGCCTTCAGCGTTGCCGCGAACGCCATTCTATCGCTGTTTCCGTTTATCGTCATGATGTTTACGCTCGCGCGCAGCGTTTTTCATTCCCAGGCCATGGTCGATGTTATCGGGGACATGCTGCGCTACTTCTTACCCTCCAACCAGGACTTCGTCGTCCGCAACATGAGTCTTCTCGTGAACCCGCGCGGAGGAGTGCAGATTGCTTCGGTTGTCATGCTATTGATTTCCTCCACCGGGGTTTTTCTGCCGCTTGAAGTTGCGCTCAATCGCGTTTGGGGCGTGCCCAAGAATCGTTCGTATTGGATGAATCAGCTCATTTCCATTGGACTCGCGTTTGCGGTGGGGCTGCTCGCCATTGTGTCTATCGCTCTTACTGCTACGCAGAACAAAGTTCTTTCATTCCTATTTTTGGGGAAGACAAATAACGTCTTCTATTCGTTTTTCGAGCATGTTTTTCTGCAGATATCCGCCGCATTTTTAAGTGTCGCTATCTTCTTCGTCATCTATTGGGTCCTGCCCAATCGCAAGCTCCCGGTAGGCGCCGTGCTGCCCGCCGGAATCGTAACCGGACTCATGTGGGAAGCCGCCAAGGTGCTTTATGTGAAAGTCCTCCCCTGGCTCGATCTGCGGTCCGTCTATGGGCCATTTTCCGTCTCCGTCAGCCTGATGATGTGGGCGTTTCTTACTGGATTACTGCTGCTTGCCGGCGCGCAGTCCTCGGCGACCCGATACACCCTGCGCCTGGCGCGCAAAGCCGATATCGAAGCCGCCCAGAAAGCAGACAGCTAAAGCGCTTCCCGGATTTCTGGTGAAATGCCGTAAACTCAATCCAGATAGCCAGGCGAAGCAACAGCGAATAGAAACCATGGGACAGGTGAAAAATTTTGAGGCCCGCGTTTTCCGCGCGCTGCGCCGCGAACCGCCGCAGACCAAGGTGCACCGTCTCGCCTTCTGGCTGCTCATTATCTATTTAATCCTGCTGCCCACGCGCCTGCTGCCGGGCGTCGCCGGTGCGGTGTTTAACGGCATAGGCTCCTTCACACTTTTTCTGTTGATCATCTTTTGCGTGCCGCTGGTCTGGCGCTGGATCTTCGGACGCTTCCTGTGGAAGCTTCGCAACCGGCTCATCATGACCTATCTGCTCATGGCGCTCACGCCGGTCGTGCTTTTCGTACTGTTGGCGTTGATCGCACTCTATGGATTCAGCGGGCAGTTCGCCATCTTTGCTGCAACATCCGACATTGACGCCCAAATGGAGCATTATGGGGCGGAAAATCGTGCTTTTTGCGTGCATGTGGCACACTTTCTGGCTACCAGTCCCGGAAGCAAAAGCGTATCTCCGCCCCCTGAAATGGAAGACACCGCGCCCGGCAGTCTAGACACTGGTCTGCACATGGCCGCATTTCAGGATGGCAAGCCTGTTGCCATTACTCCTGCGGACCTGCAGGCCACTGAAATAACGCATGTCCCATCATGGGCAGAAGACCGTTTCCGCGGGGCGGTACGCGATAATGGCAAGCTCTATCTCCGCGCCATTGACATGCAGACCATTGGCAGCCATACGACTACTTTGATCACCAGCGTTCTGGTGGACAGGGCGCGTCTCGATCGAGTGGCCCACGGTCTTGGACGAATCGAAATCGTGCCCAACCTCCCCGTGGATGATGAAAATTCTGCCGGAGGGGATCAGTCCCGACTCAACACACCCTCTCAATCCGGCATGAAGGTGGAACTCCGTCATCATGAGGCCACGCGTGAGGAGATCCGCAAGAACTCCATTGTCGGCGGTTCGCTGCCCGCTGCCCAGCACTTCTATGACATACCCATAAGCTTCTACGCGCCGCTCGAAACCCGCGACTGGGCCACGGGCAAGGCCCTCGGCACGCCAACCATCGTCACCTCGCGTCCCTCCCTGCTTTATCAGAGGCTGTTCATCACTTCGCTAACCGTGGCGACTTTCGTGCAGAACATCCTCATCGCAATCGCCGTCTTCTTCGCGATCCTCGAGCTCATTGCATTCATCATGGCCGTGCGCCTCAACCGCACCATCACCCGGTCGGTCAACGATCTCTATGACGCGACACTGGAAATCGACCAGGGGAATCTCGCGCATCGCATCAAGGTCACGCGCAGCGACCAGCTCGCTTCTCTCAGCCGCTCCTTCAACCGCATGTCGTATTCGCTGGAGCGTCTGCTCGCCGAGCAGCGTGAAAAAGAGCGCCTGCAAGGCGAGCTTGCCATTGCCCAGGAAGTCCAGGCAAACCTGTTCCCTCATGGTTCCGTTTCACTGCCCATGCTTGAGCTGCACGGCGCCTGCTATCCCGCGCGCACCGTCAGCGGCGATTATTACGACTTCCTCGTCTCCGGCGATTCCGGCCTCGGCCTGGCGCTGGGCGACATCAGCGGGAAGGGCATCTCGGCCGCGCTGCTCATGGCGACACTACACTCCGCCGTTCGCGCTTATCGCTTTGCCGGAGAAGACCTGTTGACTGCGGGCCATCAGTTAAGCGCAGCGGTTATGACTCATGGCTCGACAAACGGCAATGGCAGCGATCCATTCCTGGAACCGGCGAAAATCCTCACACAGTTGAACCGTCACCTGTATCGCAGCACGCAGCCGGAAAAATATGCAACATTGTTTCTGGCCCATTATGACGGATGCACCAGCCAGCTCACATACTCGTGCGGGGGTCAGCTTCCGCCTTTGATTCTCCGCAGCGACAACAGCACGACGCAGCTTGGTTGTGGTGGGACGGTGGTAGGCCTGCTCGAACATGCAACCTACGACCAGGGCGTCGAGAAGCTGAATCTGGGCGACATTCTCATTGCCTATAGCGACGGGGTTACCGAGCCGGAAAACGACTTCGGTGAGTTCGGCGAAGAGCGCCTGCTGGAAGTTGTGCGCAGACATCGCCACCTGCCGTTAGAAGCCATCTCGGAACAAGTCATGCAGTCGCTGCGCAACTGGATCGGCGGACAGGAGCAGCCCGACGACATTACGCTCGTATTAGCGCGTCAACGCTGAAGGTGCATAGCGCCAGGCGACATCATTTTATAAAGCAGATATTGAAAAGCTTTTAAGGGTAAAAGCACCGGGCTTTAGCTCGGTGAACCAACGCAGAGAACAAAGGGGCTTTAACCCGGGCATTCAAAAACCAGAACCTATGAAAAGAGCAGAGAAGGGAAAAGTCTATCTGGTAGGCGCGGGGCCGGGCGATCCGGACCTGCTGACCGTTCGCGCCGCCGCGCTGATCGAAACCGCTGATTTGGTCTTTCACGACGATCTCGTCGCGCCGGAAATCCTTAAGCTGGCTCGCAAAGGCATAGTTCGCAATGTCGGCAAGCGCTGCGGCAGCAAATCCGTCACGCAGCACGATATCAATGAACTGCTCATCCGCCATGCGCGCGATGGCCACAGCGTGGTGCGCCTCAAGGTGGGGGATCCCATGCTTTTCGGCCGCGCCGGCGAGGAAATCGACGCGCTGAGTGCCGCGTCAGTGCCTTTTGAAATTGTGCCCGGAATCACCGCAGCATTCGCTGCAGCGGCAGCCATCCACACCCCGCTGACCGACCGACGGCTCGCGTCCAAAGTCATTTTCCTGACAGGCCATCGCGCGACGAAAGAAGGTACCGGCTGGGGACATCTGCCCGCCGATGCAACCCTCGTCATTTATATGCCAGGATCTGACTATGCCCACCTCTTCACACAAATCACCGCTTCCGGATTCGGCGCGGACACGCCCTGCATCGTTGTCTCAAATGTCGCAACGCCAAAAGAGCAATCGCTGCACACTACCATCGGCAAACTAGCGCAGACAGCACCGCTCCCCCCTCCCTGCGTCATCCTGGCAGGCAATGCGCTCACGGAAAACTCATAATGGAGTTCCGGCGTCCTGATGATGAGAGAAAGCGGAAGAATCCGCTTTTGCTGGCACGAATAGGTGCGCCTATCCTTTGCGCAACAAAGGGATAGCAAGCTATCGCCCGCCAGCTGGCCCGCAGACAGTCCTCCGAAGCGGGAGTTATCATCCAACCATAGTGCAGCGAAAATTATTACTCGTAGACGATGAAGAAATTATTCTTATCACGTTGGCCGCGATTCTTGCCCAGCATGAGTTTGAGGTGAGCGTAGCGGCTACTGTTGCCGATGCTTTGCAAAAAATCGTGTCGGAGAAATTCGATGTGCTCTTATCGGATCTTAATATCGGCAACCCTGCTGATGGCTTGACCGTGGTCAGCGCCATGCGCAGAACACAACCCGAAGCAGTGACCATAATCCTGACCGGGTATCCTGCATTTGAAACCGCGCTCGAAGCCATCCGGCAGCAAGTAGATGACTACATTGTGAAGCCCGCGAATGTTTCCTTGCTGGTGCGCACCATTGAAAACAAACTGACCACTCCACTGCGTCAGCACCGCCTTCCGCCTCCGAAACGGGTGGCGATGCTCCTTGACGAGCATTTGGAACGGCTTGAGGAGCTGTGGCTGTCGGCGATTCAGAACGATCCTCGAATATCGCGATTGCCGCTGGATAAAGACCAACTCAGCCAGCGCGTTCATGGGATTATGAAGCAGGTCATTCAGGCGGCGCAGAGTTATGCGGGAGAAGGTCCGCCGAAATACCCGCAGCACGGCGATCAGGAAAATTTTGAGAGCTCTACTTCGGATATTGTTTTGGCGGAATTCTGCACATTGCGGCGCGTCATTGCGCAGGTCGTCCAGGAGAATCTGCTTGCTGTCAATCTCAGCTATGTCATACCCGATCTGGCCCGCGTCAATGAGGGTCTCGATGAGCTAGCGCAAGACGCGGTAGCGAAGTGTGGGACCACCTGAGCACGAAACCTGGGTGCCCCATCCTATCGCGCAGTTTGCGAGGGTGGGAAAGCAATAATTCAGCCCAGCTACACCTTCTCCACTAACCGCTCCAGAAACACTCTCTGTCCGGCGAGAATCTTTTCCCGCGCCTCATCCAGACCAAACCATGCCCACCGGTCAACCTCGGGAAATTTCATCATACGTCCCGAGCGCGGTGGCCATTCCATAGAGAACAAATTGCTCTTCAGAATCGACAGCTCGCAATCTCCCTCAATTGCCCATGCTGCGACGAGCTTTCCGCCAGCCTGCTTCTGCTCTCCCAGCGAAATAAAATCGCCCTCTGGCATGACTCCGGTCTCTTCCTCAAACTCGCGCTTCGCAGCCAGTAGGGCGTCTTCCTCAGGCCCGAATTCTCCCTTGGGAATCGACCACGCTCCCAGGTCTTTTTTCCCCCAGAACGGCCCGCCCGGATGCGCGAGCAGCACCTCGATCCGGCCATTCACACGCCGATACATCAATAAACCAGCGCTGCGTTTCGGCATCGTTTCAACCAGCCCAGGAGTCCAGCCGCCCTATTCGCGGAAAGTAAAGCCCGAATCGAAGGGGAAGATTTTCTCCGTGGAGCTTGCGTAAAGCCTGTCCGTAAGACGCAAGCTGAGGCTCATAGAACTTGCGCTGTTCGGCAAGAAAGCCATCAACATCGCGGCCGGAACAAACCGAGGTTTTGTAGTCCACAACCCAGAAATAATCCTGGCCTTGTTCCAGAGGCTTCGCACCTGCGCGAAAGACGCGATCGGCGCGAAGCGTCTGCAATCGGCCATTGACCCAGCCCGTCCACGACGCCTCAGATTGCGCATCCGGATGTGGCCCAAGCAGCCAGCGGCCCACCGGATCGACTGCAGCCGATTCGACGGCGGCCATAATGTCCGCCTGTGCCGCTGCGCTCTGGTCAGGGGGAAACGCGGCGGCTCGCAGCATGGCAGACGCCTGTGGCTGAAGCAAAGGCCGGATTTCCGCTGCGGAAAGTGCGGAATTTTGTGCAAAACTGCGACTTAAACGCTCCAAAAGCGCATGAATAACGCTGCCAATAACGCGCAGCCGGCGCGAGCCTTCAGGCCGCTCAAAAGGCTCGCGGTCATCTGTTAGGTGAGTAAATGTGCCTGCAACAGTTACATTTTCTCCCGTTGGCTGGATCACAATATCCGATGGCAATCGTCTTAGCACCAGAGGAGGATGTGACGGACTCGCGACCGCTGCAATATCGACGATACCCGGCTGCGGAGGCGACGGGAAGGGAATCACAATCTGCTTCGACTGTGTTTGATAAGCAGAAGCGAACTCAGGCTCCAGAGCAGGCCAGGCCGTAGCGAGCAGACTGTCCGGCCAGCCAGGCTCAAGCGAGCCGCGGTTGCCGATAACAGCGGTTCCAAACAAGTGCAGCTCGCGCCGCGTCCGCGTGCAGGCGACATAAAAGACGCGCTTGCGCTCTTCATCCTCGCGCATCTGCCGCTGCTTCCGCACCCATTGATACAGCGGATGCGTGTCCTCGCCCTTGCTGCCGATGGGTGCGACGAGCAACTCATCCACGTCGGGATCATCGACGCTGACGCGTTCCAGCATACAGATCAACTGCTGCCGGTCGCGTCCTGTGCTCCTGTCCAGCCCTGGAACAAGCACCACGTCAAACCCCAATCCCTTGGCCTTGTGGATGGTCATCAACTGCACGCCGAAGCGCTCGCTGGCGCGCGGATCGGGTTGCGCAAACAGGCGGCTGAGCTTGTGGTCGAATTCCTGTCTCAGACACTCAATGCCGTCTGGTGCAACGCCATCCAGCATGGTAAAAAAGATGCGCGCATTTTCCTGCTGCTGCTCATTCAGGCAGAGCGGACCGGCGAGGCTGTGCCAGGTGCGCTCAATCCATGATGAAAGCGATGGAGATTGTGTCTGCTGATAACGGACTTCAAGCGCTCGCGTCAGCACCGCGTAAGTCCGCCGCAAGCGCTGCTGCCCGTCATCGCTCAACAAGGGCAGGTGCTCTTCGATAAGCTGCTGTATTGGTAGTCTGGCGAACTGTTTGTCATCGCTGCCGCAAAGGACATGGAGGTCTTCAAGCGTAAGTCCGCACCACGGAGCGCGCAGGACGGAGAGCCACGCGATGCGGTCCATCGGATGCAGCAGCGCGCGGGTGAGCGACAGCAGATCAAGAATCTCCTGTGTCTCGGTAAGGGCTTCAAGTTCGACAGAGCGAAACGGAACGTTGTTCTGACGCAGCTTCTGCGCAATCAGCGCCAGATGTGGCCGGGCGCGCGCCAGCACTGCGACGGTATAAGACTTGTCCGGGTCCGCCGTCTGCTCGGCAGCTTTCTGGATGCGCGGCATGTGCTCCTGAATGATGCGCAGCGCTTCATCCGCCTCGTGTTCGCGGGCATCAATGAGCGCATCTTCATCTCCTCTGGGCACGAACTGCGGATGCAGGTGGATGGACCTTCCCGGAAGCGCTTTGCTGACGGCCTGCGATGCGGAGAACGATACAGATGCGGCTCCAGCAGCGTGAGCGCCGGCAAAGATAGCATCAAAGTAAGCATTCAGAGGACCGGTCAGGCCTTCATGTGACCGGAAATTAGCAGAAAGCTGAAGCGGAGTACATAAATGCTGTTGACCGGCAGCCACGACGCCATGCTTCCGCACCTGCTCGAAAAGCTCAACTTCTGCCTGGCGAAACATGTAGATGGATTGCATCGGATCGCCGACAAAGAAGCAGGTGCGCCTATCACCCGGATTCCATGCGCGCAGCAGCATCCGGACAAGCGAATGCTGACGGCGCGACGTATCCTGAAACTCATCGATCAGCAGGTGCCGAACGCGGTCACTGACGCCGAGAGCGCGTTCGCTGGGATGTTCCTGTTCGAGGACGTGAAGCGCGGACGTGCCCAACTCGACGAAGTCCACAGCATTTGAGTCTGCAAAGAGAACACGCAGCTCGGCAACCGCATAGCGCAGAACGGCAAAAAGATCGCGCAGGATACGCCATTGATCATCGTCATAACGCGCAGGCGGCAGGTCCCTTATCTCTGCCAACAATCCGAGCAGGCCTGGAACACGCCGCAAATGCTGCACGACACTCTTCATGCGCTCGCTGGGTTTGCTGTCTGCCGCGAGATGCTTCTCCTTCGAGGCAGGAAAGCCCTCCTGTTTGGCAAAGCGTTTGCGCCAGTCATCCTGTTCAGTGAGCAGCAAGCGGCTTAGGCATTTCCAATGTTCAGCCAGTCCGTAGTCGGGGCCCGGAAGGCGTCGCAACTCGGCGAGCAGCGCAATGTCTATGCCGGCGTCGTTTTCGCAGGCATAGCAGGCGAGCGCTATGAGTTCGTCTGTAATCAGCGGTTGAGCTGCAAGCAAACGATACGCCTGTTGCAGAACGCGAAGATTTGCATTCCGAAAAGGCGCTTCCAGCCGCCTGCGTATCTCTTCCCAGTCGTCTTCGGTCAGTTCTCCTGTTAAGGGAAAAGCGTGCACCCACTGGTCACGATGCGCGAGCATCTCCGAGATAAGCCTCTGCGCATCGGCAAGATTGTTGTCGCGCAGTTGAAGCAGGTGCCTGAGCGAGTCATGCAGATCGCGATTGCGTCCGCCGAGATGAGCAAGCGTGCGCTGCGCTGCTCTCTCATAAAGAGGCAGCGCATTTTCCTGCGGCTGCAACTGCCCGCCCATGCGCGCCAGCAAAGGTTGTTCATGTGCGACGCGCATGCAAAGTGAATCAATGGTCTGGATATCCAGCCGATGCGGCTGTTCAAGCAGCTTCCAGCCGCGCTCCTCGGCGTGGAGCAGCGCGGTGCGCGCGGCGACGAGCATGGCATCGCTGATTTGAGCGCCGGGATTCTCACGCGCTTCTTCCAGCTTCTTCAAAATGCGGGAGCGCATCTCAGCGGTTGCAGCGCGAGTGAACGTGATGGCAAGTATCTCTTCCGGCTCATCGACCAGCGCCATCAGCTTCAGATAGCGATGCGTAAGCAGCTCAGTTTTGCCAGAACCTGCGGGGGCTTGCACGATATAAGACGCATTCGTGTCGAGCGCTTTATCGCGCGCGCTTTGGTCCGGCGTTGTGAGACGAAGATCAGGCATCTTCGGCCTCGGCGTCGTCCGGCTCGATTGCCTGGTCTGTTTCCGCAACACGGCAAAGCCCCGGCAAAGGGCAATATGTGCAGCTCTCCTTCCCATGTTTGGGATCGACGGATGCTTCGCCCGCTAGGAATTCTTCAGCGAGTTGCAGCAGCGCTTGCCGCCATGCGTGTTGCATGGCGTTATCAAGCGGCTGGTTCACCAGAGAGCTGTTCGCCGGTAAATCGGCCATCAATGTCTGCTGCGCATTGGCTGCCCGGCCTACGAAACCAGTATCGCCGGCACGAATCTGGGCGAAGAGAAGCCCGTTAACATGTTCGACATTGCCATACACCGCATAAAGCGGGAGCTGTGGCTCATCGGGCCGTTCGCTTTTCCATGCAGAGGCCGATACCTTGCCCGTTTTGTAATCGACAAGTAGATGCGAGCCATTGGGGAGTCTATCGATGCGATCTGCACGCAGGTTCAGCTTCAGCGGCCCAACGCTTACGTCTTTCAGCTTCTCCTCCACCTTATCGACCGTGAAAGGCTGGCGCTTGGCCTCATACTGCATCCAGTCGCGGAGACGAACGAGCAGGCGGTGCTGTTCAGACTCGAGATAGGCCTGCATCCATGGGTCTTCCGAGTGCTCATGGGCAAGATCGCTGAACTCATTGCCGATGTGATAGCGCAGAATTTTATCGAGCCGCCCGGAGGCAATTGCGCGACGGAGATCATCAAGAGAACCAATGCGAAATTCTTCTGAGGTCTCGGGCGACCAG
The DNA here is from genome assembly GCF_035631355.1 of Alloacidobacterium sp. NCBI lineage: Bacteria > Pseudomonadati > Acidobacteriota > Terriglobia > Terriglobales > Acidobacteriaceae > Alloacidobacterium > Alloacidobacterium sp. Next base: position 116,503 of record NZ_DASQIX010000061.1, on the reverse strand, counting down.
ATGTTCTCCAGAATGGAATGCAGCAGGCTGCCGCGCTCTGCCGCATCCAGTCCCCATTCGGTGCGGTTGAGTGGCTGCGCGGCAAGGCGACGGGTTGCGAAGGCGCGAAAAGGGCAGGCCGCTTGATCGCGCAGCAGATCCGCGCCGCCGGCGATGCGATCGGCAGGCCACGGGGCAATCTGCGAGTGTACGACTGCCGATTCGATCTGCGGCTTGACCTTTGCCGGTTCCGGTGCGCGAAGTTGTTGGCGAAATTCAGTGGACGAAACGGAGTGCAGACCATAGGGAAAGGCACTTGTCAGAATCGGCGAAGGCCGTAGTTCGCCCTCTTTATTCTGTCGCCCATAGCTGAAGATGCATTCAGCGGCGCTGCCGGCGATTCGCCGCGTTACTGTGACGGCCAACTCTGTATCGGCAGCGGCGTCGCAGTGCGGCATCTTCGCTTTCCGTTGCAGCGCAAGCGGCAGCAAGGGATGCGGCCTTCCAGTCTGAGGCCACTGTGTATCATCAGCGCCGAGAAACCAGATTGCGTCGAATGTCTGGCCGGAAGATTCAAGCGCGCCGAGAATTTGTATCGGAGCGTAGTGGGACTCAGCGCTGAAAGTGGTCTCGGCAGCGTGCATTTCAAGCGTTTGCAGAAATGCGGAGAAGGCAACTTTGCCGCCTGTGGAATCGAGCAGCGAAATGTCATCCAGCAGCCTGGTCAAGCGCTGCTGCGCCTGGAATTGGATGCTGTCCGGTGAACGATAGCCGGGCCATTGTGCAAGGTTGAGCAGTTTTTCCGTGAGGTCGCTCCAATAGGAGAACGTCTGTTCCCTACGGTCAGCGTGGCTTTCGTCTGCTGCTTTCAGCAGCCTCTTCATGCGCCGAGCGAATGGCTTTGACGCATGATGGTCTGCAAAGCCTTTAAGCGATATTTCAGGAGATAGCGTTCCGAAATTGCGCCGCTTGAAGTCGAGTTGTGCAAGATCAAGAGTCTCAGATGCGTCGGTATTGAAAAAGCCGGACAGCAGAATCCATGAAACATCTTCCTCTGGTAATTGGGTGCCGACCCAGCGCAGCAACAACAAGGCCGCGCGGACAACAGGAACGGTAGAGAGCGGCACGCCCAGCGAGAACTCAAATGGCATGGGAACGGGTGCGTTCGCAAGATCGAGTGATTGCGGCATCAATACGGAGCGAAATATGCGATCGGCTTCAGAGCGTATGCTGCCGACATCAGGCGCGATCACACCAATCCGGATATCGGAGTTCTGCCCCAGCTTATGCCTGCACCATTCCGCACAGGTAAGCAGTTCATCACGCGCATCGACTGCGGCGAGGAGTGTTGGCATTGCGTCCGCTGATGGTAGTACTGCTTCTTCTATGACCACTCCGGATTTGCGATGATGCTCCAGGAGGTTCAGTTGCGCAGGGATAAAACGGTCGAAGCCCACGAGTAGAACATGCTTTGGCAAATTGAGGCTGTTGATGTGGCTCAGAAGAGCTTCCAGATTGCTGCGGCTTGTCCAGTTGTGCTCGCTGCAAAGCTGATCGAATGACTTTGCCCATTGGCGGAACTGTTCGGCGTCCGGCTCAAACCATGTCGCGTTTTTTTCTCGCTGCATCTCATAGTCGCTCAGACTTTGATAAGCGTTCTGTGCAAGCGAAGCCAGCGCATTTACTGAAACAACTAACTCGGCAGCGTTTTGCTGGACACGTGCCCAGAGAGTGTGTTCCTGGAAAGCTGTCAGCAGTAATGGAGCGTCGGGATGGGTGAATACCTGCACTTGCCAAAGATGATTCAGCCATGTATCCCAGTCAAAGATTGCCGCCGTGGCCCACATGGAGAGGCCGTTTTCCCGCTGGCGCTCCGCATGGATGAGCCTGAGCGCACGCGCTGCGCGCGCATTTGCCGTAACTACAACAGACCCGTCCGCAAGAGCATTGAGAACAATGTCCGTCAGTTGTGGTATGGGCTGCGAGTCAAAGAGTGGGAGCACATTGAAAGTGTAAACTGAGCTGTGACCCGTTCTTTTTTCTCCTTGTATCTTGCTGTTGTGGCTATTTGTGTCATCCCGGCTGGTTGCCGTCAGAATGCGAATCCAGAAGCGGGGCAGTCAGCCACAGACGCTCATGCAAAGCATTATCCGGTGCGCGGCAAGATCGTCACCGTCGATACAACACATGGAGAAATTGTTCTGGATGCGGCGGCGATTCCCGGTTTCATGGACGCGATGACGATGCCTTACAAGCTGAAGAACCCGAGCATCATTGCGGAACTGCATCCCGGCGACAGCATTACGGCAACGCTTATTGCAGCGGACGACTCAGACCTGCTGGATGAAATCGTCATCATTGCGCAGGCCAAGCCCGACTATAAGCCGAGCTTCTTCTATCATCCGATTCAGCCCGGCGATAAGATCCCGGATTTTCATCTGCTGAACCAGAGCGACAGGCAGATTCATCTCTCGCAATTTCGCGGCAAGGTGCTTCTAATGACGTTTATCTATACGCGGTGCCCGCTGGCAGATTACTGTCCACGAATGAGCCGTAATTTTGCACAGATCGATAAGACGCTCGCGGCCGATCCTAAGCTATACAAGAAGACGCATTTGTTGAGCGTCAGCTTTGATCCCGATTATGACACGCCGCAGGTGCTGCGCAGTTATGGCGGTTCTTATACTGGCAGATATACGAAAGAGACTTTCGAGCACTGGGACTTTGCCGCGCCCAGCAAGGCTGATCTGGCGCCGGTTCTGCGCTTCTTTGATGTAGGCGCAACTCCGGAGAAAGACCGCACCATTACGCATTCGCTTTCAACGCTGGTGATCGGCCCGGACGGCAAGGTTTACAAGTGGTATCCGACAAACGACTGGACGCCGGAGCAGATTGTGAGAGACGTAAAGCAGCTTGTTTCGGAGCAGGGGAAGGCATGATCCTGATCGTGATGGGAGTGAGCGGCTCCGGCAAAACGACGCTCGCGCAGACGCTGGCGAAGCTTACCGGTTGGCAGTTTGCCGAGGGCGACGACTACCACAGCGAAGCGAACCGACGGAAGATGCACTCCGGCATTCCGCTTACGGATGAAGACCGCGGCCCTTGGCTGGCTACGCTTCATGCGTTGATTCTCAAGTGGCATCAGCGCGGAGAGAGCGGCATTCTGACGTGCTCGGCACTGAAGCAGACTTACCGCGAAATCCTGGCGGCTGATCTGCCTCCTGGAGCCTGCCGATTTGTATTGACGGAGGCGCCGAGGGAAGTCATCTCGCAGCGCATGAAAGCCCGCCTGCACTTCATGCCTGCTGAGTTACTCGACAGCCAGATAGCAACGCTGGAACTGCCGGCGGATGCGCTGCACGTTTCAGCGCTGGAGCCTTCAGAGGCTGCGGCGCGGAAGGTACTCGACATACTGGGCATCGCTCCTTTGACACAAACAAATTGAGTCCTCCGGTTTTTCTGTACGTCTGAGGCTTGTGCCACTTATGATGCTCTATCCTGTTGCATAGCGGAGGCGCTCTTTACGCATGGCGAAAACTACCATCAGCTTCGGTGTTGTACTCATTTTGCTTGGCATCTTCGGTTATGCCGGTTCTCATAGCCACACCCCTTTGGCGCTGATTCCCGCGGCTGTTGGACTGGTGTTAGGCATACTCGGCTTTCTTGCGATGACGGACGATGCGAAGAAGCGGATGCTCTTCATGCACATCGCGGTCACCATTGGCTTGCTGGGATTTCTGGCAACAATCAAGAGCGTGGTGGACTATTTTCGTTGGCGGCATGGCGCACAGTTTCCCCATCCGGTGGTGGTGCAGGCGAACGCCGCGATGTCGATTCTGCTGCTGGTTTTTGTGATTTTCTGCGTACGCTCCTTTATCGCTGCGCGCAGGGCGCGGGCCTAGGGCATTATGCGGATAGGATCGATGACTTCGATGCGGGCTGAACGCAGCCCTGGCCATCGTGCTGCTATCCGTGCGGCCGCGGGCGATAAGCCGAAGAAGAAGACCGATATCAAGAAGGTGATGCCGGAAATCTGGAGGCTGATCCGGCCTCGGCGGGGTCTGCTGCTTTTCGGGCTGGTGCTGATGGCTGTGAACCGGGTTTGCGGTCTGGTGCTGCCGGGGAGCACCAAGTATCTCATCGACTCGGTTTTGCGGCCGCATCACCCGGAAAGGCTGATACCGCTGGTCGGCGTTGTCTTTGTTGCCACTGCCATTCAGGCAGTGACTTCGTTTTCATTAACGCAACTGCTTTCCAAAGCGGCGCAGCGCATGATTGCCGAGCTGCGGAAGCAGGTGCAGCAGCATATCGGGCTGCTGCCGGTCAGCTTCTATGACAGTAACCGCACAGGCACTCTGGTTTCGCGCATCATGACGGATGTGGAAGGCGTCAGGAATCTGATTGGGACGGGGCTGGTCGAGTTCCTGGGCGGCATCATGACGGCGATTATTGCCTTTGGCATCCTCATGCACACCAGCAAGAAGATCACGCTGATCGTGTTTGCCGTGCTGGCGGTTTTTGTTCTGATTCTGCGGCAGGCGTTCAAAACCATCCGCCCCATCTTTCGCGAGCGCGGCAAGATCAACGCCGAAGTGACTGGGCGGCTGACCGAATCGCTGGGCGGCGTGCGCGTGGTGAAGGGTTACCACGCCGAGGAGCGCGAGGCCAGCGTGTTTGCCGCGGGCGTGCAGCGGCTGTTAGATAACGTGATCAGCTCGCTGACAGCGACCAGCGCCATGTCGTTTGCCGCCATGACAATTCTTGGAATCGTTGGCGGACTGGTGATGCTGCTGGGCGGACGCGCAGTCCTGAGCCACCAGATGACGCTTGGCGACTACTTCATGTTCAACATGTTTCTGGCCTTCATGATTGCTCCGGTGTTTCAGGTGGTGAACATCGGCACGCAGCTTACGGAGGCGGTTGCCGGGCTGGACCGCACGCTTGAAATCCTGAGCGAGATGGACGAATTCAACGATCCGAAACGCACTGTGACGCTGGGCGAGATTCGCGGTAATGTTGCCTTCAACGATGTTCGCTTTGCCTATCAGACGGACAAGCCTGTTCTGCATGGCGTCTCTTTTGAAGCGCGTCCGGGCACGATGACAGCTTTGGTTGGTTCGTCGGGATCGGGCAAATCGACCATCATCAGCCTCGTCTGCGGCTTCCATTCGCCGGATTCAGGACAGGTGCTGGTGGATGGGGTTGATCTCTCCACGGTCAGGCTGGACAGTTATCGTAGCCAGCTTGGCGTGGTGCTGCAGGAGTCGTTCCTGTTCGATGGAACGATCCGGGAAAATGTGGTCTTCTCCTATCCGGATGCGACCAAGGAGCAGTTCCTCGATGCGTGCCGCATTGCCCGCGTCGATGAGTTTGCCGAGCGCTTTCCCGAAGGCTACGACACGATTGTAGGCGAGCGCGGAGTGAAGCTGTCGGGCGGTCAGCGGCAGCGGCTGTCGATAGCGCGGGCCATTCTTGCCGACCCGCGCATCCTTATTTTGGACGAGGCGACCTCGTCGCTCGATTCCGAGTCCGAGCAGATGATCCAGCACGGACTGGGCTACCTGATGCAGGGACGGACTACCTTCGTCATCGCGCACCGGCTCTCGACGATTCGGCGGGCCGACCAGATCCTGGTGGTCGAGTCCGGGGAGATCGTTGAACGGGGCACGCATGAGAGCTTGTTCGCCCTGGGTGGCCGGTATTATGACCTCTACACCCGGCAGCATGGGCTGGAGACGAACCTGTTTCTGGCTCCGGGCGAGGGCGACGTTGTGGAAGAGGCTACGTAAGCCTTTGGCAAATTTAAGCATCGGCATGGAAGGATTGATATGTCCACTGGCAATCAGCGGATTGCGCATGCGCTTGGCGTGATTGAGTTAGTTGTGGGAGAAGATGAGCGGGGAAGCGTAGAAGGAAAGTTAACGCCGCAAAATATGCAGCAGTTTGGAACTGACCTTGGGATTGGCGGCTTTCGCGGCGGTATTGGCTTGTTTAAGTCCAATGCCGAGACCTTTCGCCGCAATCTGGTCCGGGCAATCCTGCTGACCCAGCTTTCACAAGGCAAATTGCAATCGACGCAAGCTAACAACCAGCGCGATTCGCTTCTGGCGATGGATACGGGGCAACTGGAAAGACAACTGCGCAACCTTTTTCCGTACAAGCCATTCCGGGGGCGCTTCGCGAAACGTTCTGAGTGGGAACCGCGAAACTTTACCGACCCGTGGTGCCATAACAACGGCAACTACATGTATGTGGTGCATTCCATCATGGGAGAAGCGTCGAAGGTGACAGAGGTTATGTCTCGCGGCGCCTCGGCGAGCGAACTAGAAGCGTTTAACGAATTACGCGGCAAATACATGGGATACGCGACGATTGACGCCAAAAACCCAATGAAGAAGCGGTTGATGGTGCGCTTTTACGAACAATACCTGGGAAATCCCAATATCCTTCGACATAACATCATCAGCAGTACCGTCATTAATCAAACGAAGCATGCGACCTACTATCCATTCGGGTTCATCATGCGGGTTCCGCCGGAGTGCATTTATATTACCTCGTCCTCGGATGTAGGCGTGGCCAACAGGACGAACGACATTCTTGGGGAGCTTGAGAGCAAACAGCAAATGCAGCAGAGCAAGATACGCTCACCGCAGAAGATTCTTGCCAATACAACTGGCCATGACAGTGACACCGGCTATAACGAGATTGTGGTTGTGGGCACTTCGCCTGAAGGCAAGCAGGTGGATGTCACTGGCATTTTTGTGAAGACTGATGGGAATGGCAATATTTTTATGAGGAATGGGGCGCTTTCAAAGGACACAACTGGACCGTATGTGAATGATGAGATTCAGAAGCTGATTTCGAAGTGCGCCCGGGACTTCCAGATCCCGATTGTTCCATTGGCGGATACTTCGTCAGGCGCGTCAACTACTCCGTGGCCGTTTGGCTCGCTGCGAGGAAAGACGAACGCTCAACTACCGGGACGGGCCAGAACGAAGTCGATTTAGCATCCCGGGTTCGTGGTGCTTAGAGAAAAAGCAGGTCCCTCCGGCAGGCTCAGGGCAGGCTTTCGACTTCGCGCTACGCGCTCCGCTCAGGATGACAAAATTTCCTGGGATAATATCGAAACGTAGCGTCCGAAATGATTCAATCAGAAATTTTAACGCGCTGTTCAAGAAGCAGGAGAATCCTGTGTGGTTGCAGCGCATAGAGTGTGAAGAGAGAGGTTGAAGTAGATGGAAGAAGGCCGGTGGGTTCTGCTCATCGCGAGTGAGGCGGGCGGGACCGATTCTGTATCAGACCGCGCCATGGAGCGGCTGTGCGAGGCGATCGATCGCGAAGGGTATCGGGTGGTGCGGACGGCTACGCCTGAGGACGGTCTGGCTCTGGTGAATTCCGACCCGTCGCAGAGCGCAGTGCTGCTGGACTGGGACCTTCCGGAGGACCAGTTTGACGAGCGCGCAGCGCTGCGCATTATTCGCGCCGTGCGCCGCCGCAACAAGAAGCTGCCAATTTTCCTGATTGCCGACCGTACGCTGGTGAGTGAGCTGCCGCTGGAAGTGGTGAAGCAGGTGCACGAGTACATTCACCTGTTCGGCGACACGCCAGCATTCATTGCCAACCGCGTGGATTTTGCCGTGGAGCGGTATGAGGAGCAACTGCTGCCGCCGTACTTCAGAGAATTGGTGAAGTACACCGACCAGGGCGCTTACTCCTGGGACGCGCCCGGGCACATGGGCGGCGTGGCGTTTCTGAAGCATCCAGTGGGGATGGCGTTTCACAAGTTTTTCGGCGAGAACCTGCTGCGGTCAGACCTGGGTATTTCGACCGCGCAGCTTGGCTCGTGGCTTGACCACATTGGGCCGCCGGCGGAATCGGAGCGGAACGCGGCGCGCATCTTTGGCGCGGACTGGACATTCTATGTGCTGAACGGTTCCTCGACCTCGAACCAGATTGTCGGGCATGGCGTAATTGCGCAGGACGAGATGGTGCTGGCTGACCTGAACTGCCACAAGTCCATCTGCCATTCGCTGACGGTGACGGGGGCGCGGCCTGTGTACTTTAAGCCGACGCGCAACGGCTTTGGCATGATCGGGCTGGTGCCGCTGGCGCGTTTTTACCCGGAGAATATCCGGGCGATGATCGAGAAGAGTCCGTTTGTTGCCGGCGCGGTTTCAAAAGAGCCGAGCTACGCGGTTGTGACGAATTCGACGTATGACGGATTCTGTTATCACGTGAATTCAGTGGTGGAACAACTGGCGAAGAGCACGCCGCGTGTGCATTTTGACGAGGCGTGGTATGCATATGCGAAGTTCCATCCCCTGTATCGCGGGCGCTTTGCCATGGATGTGCCGGATGAGATGCCGGACCGTCCGCTGCTTTTTGCCACGCAATCGACGCACAAAATGCTACCGGCATTTTCGATGGCTTCGATGATTCACGTAAAGCAGAGCCCGCGGGCGCCACTGGAATTCGACCAGTTCAATGAATCGTTCATGATGCGGGGGACGACCTCGCCGTTCTATCCGATGATTGCTTCGATTGACGTGGCGACGGCGATGATGGACGAGCCGGCGGGATCGACGCTGATGACAGAGACGATTCAGGACGCGATCAGCTTCCGCAAGGCGATGGCTTCGGTCGCGCACAGATTGAAGGCGGAAGAAGGCGGCGGTTGGTTCTTTGGCATGTTCCAACCGGACTACGTGAAGGATGCGGCGAACGGTGAGATATTCCGCTTTGAAGACGCGCCGGATGATCTGCTGTCGCAATCGGCGCAGTGCTGGACGCTGAAGCAGGGCGAGACGTGGCACGGCTACCGCGACGAAGATATTGCCAACGATTATGTGCTACTCGATCCGACGAAGGTGACGATTCTGACGCCTGGTATCGATGCCCAGGGCAACAAGGGCGACTGGGGCATTCCGGCTGCAATTCTTACGGCGTTCCTTGACGCGCGGCGCGTGGAGATTGCGCGCACGGGTGACTACACCATCCTGACGCTGTTCTCAGTAGGCACCAGTAAGGGCAAGTGGGGAAGCCTGCTGGAGACGCTGTTCGAGTTCCGGCGGCTCTACGATCAGGAAGCTTCATTGAGCGAAGCACTGCCGCAGCTGGTGGCAAAGTATCCGGAGCGTTATGGATCGATGGACCTGAAGCAGTTGAGCGACGAGATGCACGCGGCGATGAAGGCGCTGAACCTGCCGGGGCTACTGCAGGAGGCGTTTGATGTAGAGGCGAATCCGGTAATGACCCCTGCGCAGGCGTATCAGAAGCTGATCCGCGACGGTACGGAGAAGGTGCGGCTGACGGAGATGGCGGGGCGCATTCCGGCGGTGATGCTGGTGCCGTATCCGCCGGGCATCCCGATCAGCATGCCGGGCGAGCGGCTGGGCGATGCGAACAGTCCGGTAATCCGGTTCCTTCTGGCGCTGGAGGAATTCAGCAAGAGGTTTCCCGGATTCGAGCGTGAAGTGCATGGCATCGAGGTCGACCCGGAGGGGAACTTCTGGATGCGCGGCGTGATTGAGACGCCGGGCAAGCGGACCAACGGCAAAAAGCCGCGGACGCATCCATCGTCGCGGGCGGCGAAGAAGACCCTGTGACAGTCTGAATAAATCCCATGTCTCTTTGAGACCTTTCGACTTTCGCTCAGGACAGGCTCTTGGGCACCCAGCACCCGGCTCTGGCCAGTTTGTGATGAAAGCCTCTTTCTGTGGGACAGGAGGAGGCTTTTTCATCTTCAGTGCGTTGTGCGGTGTCAGGTACAATCGCTGACTAACTTCGAGTAAGGAGAAGAGCAGATGCTTGAGACGCGAAAGGTGCGGCTGAATTATCTTGCAATTCTGGTGTCGGCGCTGGTGTATTTCGGCATGCAGGCGGTGTGGTTCACCGTGTTCATGACGGACTGGCTGGAAGGCATCGGAAAGACTGCTGACCAGCTGCACCAGGAAGGCGCCAGCGTGGTGCTTGCCTACGTGATTGGGTTTGCAGGCGCTCTGGTGATGGCTGCGGCGATTTCCTGGTTCACGCAAATGACAGGGAAGCAGAGTGTGATTCGGGGAATCCTCGTCGGCATTGTCGCGTGGATTGGATTTGTGCTCACCACATGGTCGGCAGAATATGCATTTGAAGAGAAAGGCCTGCGGATTCTAATGGTAAATACAGGCATTTCGCTGATTGGCATGGTGGTGATGGGCGCGATTCAGGGCGCATGGAAAGCCAAGTCGGCGACGGTCACGGTTGACGCGATTTAACAGCTTGCTTATGTCTTCTGCACGAAGAGGCTGGAGAAGTGCTGCCGCACTGGGATAAATGCGATGATCCAGCAGATGGTGACGAGAATGGCCATCTGGGCGCCAGCCGGCATCAGGAGCGCGTGGAAGGCGAGGATGTTCACGATGACTGGCGCCAGGATGGCGAGGCCTAGCGGGACATAGCGGCCGATAAGCACCAGTGCCCCGCCAATGATCTGTGCTGCAGCCACCACCCAGACATAGTGCGACTGTATGAGTGCGCCGACGAATTGACCGGCCAGACCTGGGGGTAGCGGGCCCTTGATGAAGTTGAGGAAGCCGTTCAGGCCGAAGATGATGAAGATGAGGCCCATGATGATGCGGGCGACAAGTGCGGCGATTTTCATATTTTCTCCTCGGAATAAATCGCATCACCGGCTGCCGGAAAGACAGCCGGTGTTCTATGCGAACGGTGCGATTTAGTTTGCCATCTGAGTCAGCAGGTCGGCAAGCCATTGCGCTCTGGATGGCAATATTGGGGTAGCGGTATTACAAGTACTCGCGTTCCTGGCGGCGGATTTCCTTGTAGCGGGCGAAGGCTTTCCGGTCGTCTTCCAAGCCGAGCAGATTGCGCCAGGTGCTGCCGCGATAGGTATGCTTCATCATTTTGCGGCCATTGCGCAGGACGAACCATGGGTCGTGTTTGATAACGGGGAGGATGTGGCGGGTCTTCATGCCACGCTCGCTCTTCCAGCGCAGGTATTCAATCTGGTCGGCGGTGACGAACTTGGTGCGCACGACGGCGGTGGTGCCGTCGTATTCCTCGAGACGCTCGTTGGCGATGAGGCCCTGATCACGGAATTCGCGCGTCATGGGCGTGCGCGGGTAAGGCGTGGGGTGCTGGATGTAAGGCCAGTCGATGTGTTTGCGCGCGAATGTCAGGTTGGCTTCGATGGATTCGACGGTGTCGTCGGGGCTGCCGATGATGAGGCCGCCGACAACAAGCATGTGATTCTTGTGCAGATAGTCGATGGCTTTCATGGTTGCGTTGCCGACCTTTTTTCCCTTGTCGCGCTCGATGTTTTTGGAGGAAGCGTTGAGGAAAGTGAGGTCGCTTTCGAGGATGTTCTCGATGCCGAGGAAGACATAGCGAAAGCCCGCTTTGTGCATCAGCGGGGCGAGGGTTTCGCCATGGTTGGCGATGGCAGAAGTCATGCCCTGGACGAAGTAATCGAGCTTATTGAGACCTGCTTCGATGATGGCTTTGCAGAAGGCCTCGAAGCGGTGCACGTCGAGGGTGATGTTGTCGTCGACGAGAAAGAGGGTTTGGGCGCCATGGTCGCGGGCATCGCGGATGTCGGCGAGAACGCGGTCAAAGGAATAGGTGTGGAAGTTGCGCCCGCGCATTTCGATGATGGAGCAGAAGCTGCAATCGAAGGTGCAGCCGCGCGAGGTTTCGATAACGTCGATGTTGCGGCCCATCAGCGTATAGCCCTTAAGGACGCGCGCGTCGCGGTTCGGCAGGCGGATCTCGTCATCTTCGAGCTTGTGTACGGGGCGGTCTGTGTTGTGTATCCAGCGGCCATTTTCACGATGCGACAAACCGGCGATGAAGTGGAGCGGTGAATTGCTTTCAAGCGCCCGCAGCAATTCGCGGAAGGTCACTTCGCCTTCGCCGCGCACGATGTAATCCACGGGCATGGCGGCATAGTCTTCGAAGGCGAGGCTGGGATCATAGCCGCCGGCAACGATTCTTACATCGGGTTTGAGAGTCTTGACCAACTCGGCGATGCGGCCAGCGGTGCGGCGCTGGAAGGTCATAACGGACATGCCGACAACATCGGGCTGGTACTGCTCGACGAGTTGCGTTACGGTTTCACGGACTTTGTCCTGGCAGAGGATGAGGTCGGCCACGGCGATTTTGTGGTGGGGATCGACATTGCCGGCTAGAGAGGTGAGCGCTCCATTAGGCATACGGATGGCGAGCACCGGCATGTGCTCAAAGGAATCCGGCATGGAGAGAAGAAGAACGTTCATTCGATTCTTCCTTTTCCGAGGGTCAACCATTGTTAACACGAAGAATCGATGGACGCAATGATGTGGTGTTACATATGTCTGCGGGACATGCTGCGAGGGTCAGCGGGGGCTGTGCCAGGCACCTTAACCAAGGGCTCCAGATTGCCCCATTCAAGCCGAGAAATAAAGGCTTGAATGGGGCTACAGCACCGAAGAATTACTGTGGGCAGGGAACAGCAGAGTGTGTCAGAACTGGATCCGGATAGCTGAACGCGCCATTGAGGGCATTCGATGTTGCACCCATCTCGAACCACTCGTAGAGCACGATATTCTGCGGGTGATAAGTGAAATTCACCTCTTTAATCGGAATGGCAGCTGTTGCGTTCGGCAGAACTTCGATTGGGTCTCCGTTCTCCAGATTGTTTTGACACGCCGTGGAGTTTGCAGGCTGTCCCGGGAACTGCCAATTGGGCGTCGGATTGTCGACAAAAGGATCGTCAAATGATTCGCTGGTCTCGTGCGACAAAGCGGTCACATCCTGAAAACCGCCGCCAAAGATCCCAGGTGAAATCCAGCTCGCGTATTCGGTGACCCAGCGCGATTCCGGAAACACTCCATCGAGGAAATAGGTGTGGAAGCCGAGTGTGCAGCATCCCCCGGGAACATTGGGGTTGTTGACGTTCAGCGAGAACAGATAGGTGTTGGGGAACGCCGTGATGTTGATGCCGTTCGTCGTGAAGTTGCCCAGATTGATCTCATTAACGACTTCGTTGTCAAAAAAGAAATTAAACAGCGGGCTCAGCATCAGCACGAAGGTGCTTCCATCAGATGCTGTTCCGGTAAAGTAGGAACGGGCCTGAATGATATTCCCGTTCTTTAACTGGATATTTACAAAAAATGGGACGGTAATGGTCGTCTTGTTCACCACCTTCGGGATCATCAGCGTATGCCAGTTTTCCCTCCTCACACTATTGAATTCGGCGCGGTGAATCGCGTCGGCATACTCCACCCCATGGCCTGAGGTGTAGTTGAGGGGCTCGAAATTGGGGGATTCGAGCGTCAGATGCTCGAAGGGAGCATAGCTCACGGTCTGGAAGACGCTGCCGTCGGCGTTAAGCAACTGAAGAGACACTTCATCCACATTTGCCGGGTAGACCGTAGTGCCTCCGCGCCGGGGGTCGTTGCCAATCATTGTGAAGCGAAAGTCAGTACCGGCGCTTGGTCCGGCTTGACCGACAAACGCTCCATCGAAGGTGGCCAGCGTATTGAGGCCGTCGATGGTTGGCTTATTAGGGCGCCTCTCGTCGATGTCAAACCTGTCATCGTTTCCGGCGGCTGCGTTGGCATTTGCGTTAGCATTCGGCGTTATGGCTGCAGTCCCTACCCCGCCGCTGATGACCGCGCCAGTTTCCGCATCCAACACCAGCGAGTTGACTGAATAGGTAGCCGTCAAGGTGCTTATCTTGACCGGCGGGCGTTCCGCGTAGTCCGGGTTGGCGCCTGGACCTGCCAGTGAGACAATTCCGGACACCTGTGCAAAGGCGAGACTGGACAGAGCGGGCAGAAAACAACTGAGCACAACTGCACGTGCAGCATTGCGCATGGAGCAACCTCCTGATCCTTAAATTGCGAAGATTTGGGCCCAAGGGGGAGATTTCACATGCTTCCCAGGCAGGCCAATCGGTTGCCACGATACCAAGCCAGCCAGAAAAGCATATCAACTACCGCAGTTCACGATAGCTCTTATGCACGGATTGTCAAGAACATCTTGGTTAGGGCGGAGTTAAAGTTTCGCCCTATAAAATGTCACGCCTTTCAATATTTGAGGTCCGCTCAGATCTCAAAATCGTCCACCATGCAGACAATAATAACGGTTTACGTTATTATCGTATTGCGTTATTATCCGGTTTGAATGATTGTCAGTTTCGCTGATCGCGACACGGAAATTCTCTGGGAAACAGGAAAAAGTCGCAGGATTCCGGCGTCGATTCGCGATGTTGCGAACAAGAAGCTGGCAATCTTGGATGCCGTTGTTGAGTTGTCAGAGCTGCTAGTGCCTCCCGGAAACCGGCTCGAAAAGCTAAAAGGCGACCGTGAGGGGCAGTTCTCAATTCGCATCAATAATCAATATCGGGTTTGCTTTGTGTGGAAAGACAATAATGCTCATCAGGTGGAGATTGTTGATTATCACTGAGGGAATTATGAAGACGTTTGCAGTTCATCCGGGAGAGATTCTTCTGACCGAGTTCATGGAGCCGATGGGATTGACTTCCTACCGGCTGGCCAAGGAAATTGGGGTACCCGTGCCTCGTGTGCATGATATTGTGCGCGCCAGGCGCGCGATTTCAGCTAACACCGCCCTGCGTCTGGGGAAGTACTTTGGGATATCGGCGCAATTCTGGCTCAACTTGCAGAACCGTTTTGATCTGGCAGAGGCCGCCCGGGACAAGACGATTGCCAAGGTGAAGCAGCGAGTGTCAGAGGCGGCATAATCTCAGAGTTTGTTTACTAATCAAATGCTGGATTGTAGTCAATCCAGCCACTTTGTCTGCTGGATTGAATATGCTTTTCGGCTTCAGATAGTGCTTCCTGCTGGCTTAAACAGGAGATCTCACGATAACCTGTCGACTCTTTCTTGAATGGCACTATTTGTTTGACTGTTCCCTCATAGATACGCACAGCGAATTTGTCGCCATCATACGATGCTGAAATCTGTCGATAGTGCCTTTGTGGATTGTCGCTGTAGAGAGTAACTGTTCGCAGGATTTGTTCGTTTGCCCGAGAAGTTTAGCAAGAGGGCGGTGGGCTCAACTCCAACCGCCGCTTGCTCAGATGGGGCACCTAATCTACTTTCCTGCGGCCTCCAATGTAGAAGCCGCACGGCTGATGGCTTCAGTCAGCGTTGACAACTGAGCAGCGGCGCGGGTGCTGTCCTTAGCGTCGATGGCTTCGTTTACTCCGGGAATGACGACGGCAGCGTAGCCGGTGTATTCGCCGGGGGCGTAGATGGTGTGCTTGAACCACGGACGGTTGGGCAGGCCGGCGGATGAGAGGAAGTCATCTTCGACCTGGCGTAGCTTGGTATTGAGTTCGGTTGGGTTGGCGGGGATGGCTTGCTGCTGCTTGTTCACGGTTTCGGCGGCAGTGGTGAAACGCTGCGCCGCGGCGAGGGCCGGGGCGAAGTCGAGGCCTGAAACTTTGGCGTCGTCGGCCTTCTTTTTCGCGGCATTGAGGTATTCGGTGATTTCCTTGCCGTAGGTCACATAGTCATAGGGCAGCACGTCGGTGTCAGCCATGTGCAGCACTTCAATGCCGAAGACGCGGGCCTGCTGCTGCTCGTAGACAAAGGTGGGGTCAGCGTTTTTGATGAACCAGTTGTAGTTGTCGAAGACGGAGTGATACACGCCGTAGGGGCCGCCGGAGCCGATGTCGGTTGACGGTACGCCGAGGTGCTGGATGAAGGGCGTGTAGTCGGAGCCACTGCCGAGGTCGCCGATTTCAACGTCGCTGTCCTTGTGTGCCGGCTGGCCCATATGCTCGTCGGCGGAGTGGCGGCGCGATTCGCCATTTGCCTGGCTCTTCTTCCACTGGTCGTAGACGGTGCCGCCTTTGGGGCTGGGGACTTCCTTTGTGACCTGACGGATAAAGATTTTGAGCGACGGTACGGCGGAGGCGTCGAAGTTGGGGCCGGCCACGCCGACGTCGGTGTTGAAGTAAGCCACAGCTTTGCTCAACGCAGTTGCATTGTCTTCGGCCCATTCCGTCGAGCCGATGAGTCCTTCTTCTTCCGCATCCCAGCTTGCGAAAATGACGGTCCGCTTCGGCTTCCAACCTGTCTTGAGCAACTCGCCGACACCGTGCACGGTTTCAAGCATGGCCGCGGTGCCGCTGTTGGGATCGACCGCGCCATAAACCCAGGCATCACGATGATTGCCGGCGACGACCCAGTCATCGGGCCATTCAGTGCCGGGGATTTTGCCGATCACGTCCCAGATGTCGCGGTAGGCGTAGTCCTGCTTGAGAACCATGTGGACTTTTACGCTGTCGCTTCCGCCGACGTGATAGGTAAAGGGTAATGCGCCCTGCCATTCATGCGGAACGGTCTGGCCGCCGAGCGCTTCAAGAATGGGCGCGGCGTCGTGGTAGGAGATGGGCGTGGCGGGAATCTGCGGCATGTTTGGCGCGGTGGCCGGGTTGATGCGCTTTGATTCAGGCAGGTCGGACGTGGAGGCGATGCCGGGCGTGCTGGCGTCGCCGGGATACTTGAAGAGGAACTGCACCGCGCCGCGCTGCACTCCTGTCTCAGGGCGGTAGGGGCCTTTGGGATACATGTCGCCACGGAAGTAGCCGTCATCAGCCGGGTCGGAGTAGATAATGACGCCGGCTGCGCCGCGCTGCTGGGCGATGTAAACCTTGACGCCGCGGAAGTTTCCACCATAGCGCGTGATGACGATTTTGCCCTTGACGCTGATGCCGAGGTCGTCGAGTTTTTTGAAATCTTCAGGGCGGCCGTAATTGGCGTAGACGACTTCTGCGGTCAGGTCTCCGGAGGGTGAGGAGCCATTGAAGGGCATGACGACGCGCGGATCGTCGTCGAACGGGTCGCCGGCAACGTGCTCTGGCGTGGGGCCGGTCATCAGTGTTTTGCCACTGGCATCGGTTGCGGTGACATGGATTTCTTTCGGCAGATTGAGCCATGCCTTGTAGGTCACGATCGAGGTGTCGAGCCCGGCGGCCTTGAACTTGTCGGCGACGTAGAGGGCGGTGTCGTGGTCTTCCTTCGATCCTGCGATATGGGGCGCGGCGGTCAGCGTTTTGAGTTCTTCACCAGCGAGTTTGGCGTCGGGCACGGCGAGAAACTGCTGGTCAATTTTTGCCTGCGCGGAGAAGTCGCGATAGCCGAAGACGGACTTGGGTGTGCCGGAATCCTGCGCGGGCAGGGAAATGACGAATGCGGAAAGGCAGAGGGAAGTGACAAGAGCACTACGGTTCAAAGGACTGCTCCCAGGGTGAAATGATGTGCAAAACACACAGATTACACTAAGGGTTGAGGGGCGTGGGTTCCTAATTCAGTTCATGGTTTCCCACCCTATCGCAAACTACGCGATAGGATGGGGCACCCGTGTGTTGTGCAGATGCTGAAAGAAGGTAGGCGGGGCCGTGGCTGAAGAGACAGTGCAGACGGAGGTGAATCCGGAGCTTGAAGCCGATCTTGTGCTGGAGCTGCCGGTTGCGGGGACACGCTGGCCTCCGATTGCGCGCGCGCTGCGCAACCATGACTACCGGTTGTTCTGGAGCGGATGCCTGGTCTCGAATATCGGCACCTGGATGCAGAATGTGGCGCAGGGCTGGCTTGTGCTGGAGCTTTCCAACTCATCGTTCTGGCTGGGGATGGTGGGGTTCGCGGCCTCGTTCCCGTTTCTGCTGTTTACGCTTTTTGGCGGCGTGATCGCCGACCGCGTGAGCAAGCGACATCTGCTGATTGGCACGCAATCCGCGCAGATGATTTTCGCCTTTGTGCTGGCGGGGCTGACATATTTCAAGATCATTACAATTGGACAACTGGCGCTGCTGGCGTTTCTTACCGGCGTATCAAATGCGTTGAATGCGCCTGCATACCAGGCGCTGGTGCCGCGGCTGGTTCCTCCGGAAGATCTGCAGAACGCAATTGCGTTGAATTCCGCACAGTTCAACACGTCGCGCATCGTAGGACCGACGCTGGGCGGCTATGCAATGGCGTATTTCGGCATGACTGGGAATTTTCTGCTGAACGGCTTCAGCTTCCTGGCTGTGCTTTGGCCGCTGCACCGGATGCGATATCCGGAAGAAAAGCGGGAGCGCCATGCAAGCGTGCTGCGAAGTCTGCATGAAGGCATCGTGTATGTGCGGCGCTCGCCGGAAATGTCAGCGATTGTGATGCTGATTGCCAGCGCCAGCCTGTTTCTGCTGCCGTTCATCACGTTTATTCCTTACTTTGCCAAAGACGTGCTCAACGCAGGCGAGCGCGGACTCGGATTTTTGATGGCGTGCTCGGGCATAGGCGCGTTGACAGCGGCGGGCATGATTGCAGCGTTGCCGAGAATTCGCTGGCGCGGGCGGGTGATTGTTTTCTGCGGCCTGTTTGTGATGACGGCGGTGATTGTCTTCAGCTATTCGCGCATCTTTGCGCTGTCGTCGGCGATGTCATTTTGCGAAGGTTTCGGTATGGTCACCAGCCTTTCAACGGTGAACGTGACCATGCAGCAGCTATCAAGCGACGAGATGCGCGGACGGGTGATGAGCATCTACGCGACGAGCTTTCTTGGTCTGCCTCCGGTAGGGTGCCTGATTATCGGCGTGCTGTCACGGCACATGGCGGCAGAGCACGCCATCGCCGCGATGACCGGGCTCGCGATGGTGTGCTATCTCGGGTTCTATATGCGGTCGAAGGCGCTGCGCGAGTTGGATTGAAGTTACGGTTGTGCTGCGCGCCTGCGGCGGCCGCTCATCAGATAAATCGTAGCGCGGGGATCAAACAAGGGATCACCAGCAGTCTCGATGCCATCGACCCGAGGGATGGGGTCGAAGATAATCTGGCGCTGCTCTGCTTCATTGTTGGGAGCGAATGCGTTCAGAGTGATTTCCCCGAATTTCAAGGCAGGTCGATCTTCCGGCCACTGAATCGTGGCATTGTCCACAACGTCATCTTGTCCGGCCAGCTGCACGGAAATTTCGAATTTGATTGGCCCGGCCATGAGTCTGCCTGCCAATTCATCAAAAAGGTAGTTGGGACCTTTGGCAGCGGCGTCGTCCGCCTCGATGTATTCGGTTCCGAATTCAGGGAAGACGCGATAACGGCCGTGGCTGACGCTTCCATCTGGACTTGTGAATTTGAACGCGCTGACAGCGAAGAAGTGTTCCCGCGCAAAGCTTGTGGGAAAAGGCTTGGGCATTTGCACGAAGGCCAGAGCCGCCGGATGCGAGCCGAGGAACTGCTCAATGGGATTCGGATGCGGGGCCGACGGGCCGCTGGCAGCGACTGCGCGCAGGAATTCGAGAAATTCCTCGGCAGTACGGGTGGGGAAACTGTTCGCGGAGTGGCTCACGATGTCGGTATGAACATGCTCGGCGAGATGGAAGCGGATGGCGCAGCCGCGCGGGCTGGCTCCCTGCGGATCGTTATCAGCAACGGACGGAACTCCTGCGAAGTCGGAGAAGCGCACGGAGACGGGCGTAGAAGAGTTGTGGATATGGGGAGCTTTGGTCAATGCCTGCGCTTCCTGCGAGGGAACAAATGTGCCCGTTAAAAGCACACCCTTTGCGTGCGCTGCGCGGAAGCCTGGGTGATAGCCCCCATCGACGTTGTCGAATGCCTGCAACAAATCTTTACCGAGAGCTAGAGCCTTTTCATCTGTGGGTAGCGGCATTACAGAATCTCCGACGTGGAATAGTTATCTTGTTACTCTAGGCGCAACGAGCAGATTTAATATTACGGGACTGCAAATTTGAGAGCCTTCCTTCACAGCTTAAGCAGCGCGATCAGCGTTCAGCACGGCAGCTTGGATTGTTTGCTTTTGGAATCGCTAGAAATGTAATGCTGGCTGCGGCGAATGTGAGCTTTCCCGCATGAACAGGTGCGCCTTTCAACTGCGGGAGAGCGTCATTCGCGCCTAATTCGAGTTCATGCCCGTTGAGGTCGACGTGCGTGCTCATTAAATCGCCGGATGAGAGAGTATAGCGTTCGGCCGGGCTGGGCATATCCAGCGATTGCGCCTCATTGCGGTCGGTATTGATGACGAGCACGGCTACGCCTCCGGGCTTGCCGCGCAAACAATGCGCGTAGATATGAAGGCCATTCGCAGAAGATGCACCGGGATCAAGAACTGTGGTTCCCATGAGCCTTCGCCAGAGAAGTGCGGCCCAGTAGTTGGGTCGAGGTTCCAGAGTAGTTTCGTCGAGCAGGCCGTAATCGCTGGCATCAAGCGTGTTGTGCATCACCACCTGGACGCCGTGATGGGCCAGAGTTCCCAACTGATTGAGATAGCGGAAGCTGTCGAGGAATGTTGATGCCCAGGGATTGCCTCCACATGCGGCATCGGCGGTCTCGGTGAGCCAGAGCGGTTTGCCAGGGTCAAATTTGTCGCGGAGATTTGCATAGAACGCTTCCACTTGATCGGTGCGCGCGAGCCATTCATCGGAGAGTGCCGCTTCCTGCGTAGTTTGCATGGCAGCGCCACCCATACCTGCGCATCGTTTGGAAACGGCGCCATAGAAGTGATAGGAGAAAGCATCGAAGACAGGGCCTGTTGCCTGGAGCAGGTCTTCGCTTCTGAGTACGCCGGGCATCGATGCGGGCATCAGCGTTCGCCCTTCCCCTACCGATCCGGGGCCGAGAATCACCATGTCCGGAGCGGTTTTGCGGATGAATGGCACGAAGACGGAAATGTCGCGTCCGTAGGCCGCCGCGTCATAGCCTTTTGGCGCTCCGCCGAGGGTCGCGATCGTTGGCTCATTCATGAATTCGGCGGCGGCGATGCTGCCGCCAATCGAATGAGTGTACGCGAGGAATTTGGCTGCTTCCGCGGGAGTCCACACGCCTGCCGCATCGCGCGTGCCCGCGCTGGTGGCGAAGGAGGTAACGATCTTTGCATCGACGGCGTGGGAAAAATCGACGACGCTCTTCCACTGCTCGCGTGTGAGCACGCCGTTAAAGCCAGTGGGGGGAGTTTTCGGCGGCGGGCCAGCTGAATCCTGAAAATACGTGGTGTTGGCCCACGTTCCGCTGACGCGCATGTAGGATGGCCCCAATGCGGCAGCCAGCTTGCGCCGGCGTGGATTCGCGAAATCGATAGGCGGACGGTACTGATACATATTGGGGTTCATACCGGCGGGTGTGTGCGATTCGGATGAATCGGTCGGCGGTTCCTGAGCTTGCGTCTGGTTGTAGGGCTTCCAGAAGCGTCCCCCGGTGACTTCAAGCATTTCGATATTGAGGGAGAGGAACCGCTCGTCAACGGAGCCGATACGGGTCATAGTTGCTGGCGTGAGGGAAATAGGAGACTTGTCATCGCCGCCTGCATACGCTGCTGTGATTCCGAGCATGGCCAGTGCCGCAGCCGCGCAGAATTTTGAATATCGGTTTTTGCTCATGCGCACCGGCGTAATCGCCCCCAAACATTTATGCCACTAACTGCGTGCAGTGCGCGCAGCGCTTTGCTTCGACAGGAATATCGCTGAGGCACTGCGGGCAGGGATGTGTCTTGGGCGGCTCGGCAGGAGCGGGGAAGAAGCGGGCCAGCAGCTTGTTTACGGGCAGTACAAAAAGGAAGTAGACGGACGCTGCAATCAGCAGGAAGGAGATAAGTGAATTGAGAAAATTGCCATAGGTAATCTTGCCGCCATTGAGTTGAAAAACGAGGGCAGAGAAGTCGGGCTTCTTGAAGATTGCGGCGATCAGCGGGTTGATGATGTCCTTCACCAGGGAATTGACGATCGCGGTGAAAGCAGCGCCAATGACGACCGCCACAGCCAGATCCACTACGTTACCGCGCAGAATGAAATCACGAAATCCCTTTAACATGCCTGTTTCCTCCAAGTCGCAATACGCTGACATCCTACAGCACAACTCGTCTCGATTGTGAAGTGGAACCATACAGAGTGGCGCCCGGTTTGTAGGATGGGCAGCGCGTCAAGTATTCTGCTTCGTGCTTAAAAAGCAGGAGCGGTGAATTGAGAAAAGTAGCGGCAAGCGCGGACGAGGCGGTGCGGGACATTCCGGATGGCGCGACGATCATGATCGGCGGCTTTGGGTTAGCGGGTATTCCGGAAAACCTGATTGCCGCGCTGGTGCGGCGTGGCGTAAAGGGACTGCACACGATCAGCAACAACATGGGAGTGGATGGCTCCGGCATGGGCCTCATGTTGGAGGCTGGTATGATCTCGTCGCATTCCGGCAGCTATGTAGGCGAGAACAGGCTGCTTGAGGGCAAGGTACTCAAGGGCGAACTGGATCTCACGCTCATTCCCCAGGGGACGCTTTCCGAGCGCATCCGCGCTGGCGGCGCGGGGATTCCCGCATTCTATACTCCTGCGGGCGTGGGAACGCTGGTGGCTGAGGGCAAAGAGACGCGAGAGTTCGATGGCAGGCCGTATCTTCTGGAGCGATGGCTGCGTGCTGACTTCGCGCTGGTGAAGGCGTGGAAAGGCGATACCCTGGGGAACCTGATTTACCGTAAGGCTGCGCGAAATTTTAATCCGATGATGGCGACTGCGGCGAAAGTGACAATTGCAGAAGTCGAGCATCTGGTTGAGCCGGGACAAATCGATCCCGATCAGGTGGTTACGCCGGGAATTTACGTGAAACGCATTATCGAGGGTGAGAAATACGAGAGGCAGATCGAGCGCAGGACGCTGCGCAAAGCCTGACCATAGCATCAAAGTTTTCTTAAATTATGCTTGCGTTCTGAGCGGTCCTGTGGCATAAATACTACGTGATGCGTACTACTCGTAGCGTAGTAGATGATAAAGATGGCCTGGGGCACTATTCGGACCCGCCGCTGCTGGTGCTTGCCAGCCTCGCGGATGGGCCAAAGCATGGGCACGCCATGATCGAGGACATTCTTCGGATGTCGGGTACCCGGCTTGGGCCGGGCACTTTGTATGGCGCAATCGCCCGGTTGGAAAAGCAGGGGCTGATAAAGCCACTGCCTGCTGACGAGCGACGCTATCCTTACCGATTGACATCGCAGGGCGAGAAGGTGCTGCGCGCGCAGCTGGCGACTCTACGAAGGTTCGTGCGCGCAGGCTTGCAGAAGCTGGAGGCGTGATGCGACCCGATTTGATTGAAGTTTTGTTGCGCCTATACCCGCACTGGTGGCGGAGTCGTTACGAGGCGGAATTTACGGCCCTGCTTGAAGAAACGCCGCCGGGACTTGCCAGCCTGCTGGACATCGTTGTGTGCGCCATTTCTACACGAGTGAGTTTGTTTGTGGAGGAAACAATGGTTCATCCTGTTCAACGCGCTTTGCCGGCTTTGTTCGCGGCATGGCTGATTGCCGTCGCTGCTGGAATTAATCTATGGGCCTCTGTCGATGACAATCCGCTCGTGGCTTCGATGCGAAGCCATGCGCCGTGGATGAACAGTTGGCTGGCGATTGAGCTTGGTTCGCTTCTTGGACTGGCTGCGGTTATGGCGGCGGGGCTGCCCCTGCTGGTTGCGGTGTTCAGGCAAACGCAAGGCGCACAGCGGCGCCAAATGTTGGTTCGACTCATGGCATTGCCGGTGGGAGCGGCTGTGGTATTGCTTTGGATCGGAACGGTGTTGATCGGAACGCGTGGTCATTGGGCGCCATTGCCCTGGGCGGTTACCGGCGACTGGTTCGTTGCGCCGGGGTGGCCTTCGTTGCTGACACGCTGGATATTCGGCGTGACGACGCTTGTTCTGCTGCTCGCGACAGGTTTATGCAGTGCGATTGGTTTTCGTCAGATGATTCAGGAGGCGGCAGCTCCGAGTCTTCTTCATTGGCGATTTGTAGGCCGGATGTCAATTGTGGTGCTTGCCGCATCACTTCTGCTGATGGCAATTGCTACAGGGTTGTGGGGACTGTTCGCCAGTCAGTATGCGTCTGCGATCTTTCATGCGAACTTCGGAGGGCTATTGAACCTCAGCACGTTCTCATCCTGGTTATTGAGTTTCATTTTGTTCACTGTGGCTGCCGTAATCGCAATCCGCAGCGCACGGCAGTACAACGCAGGCGTCGCTTTACTTTGACGGCGTGTGCGTTTGCCGAATCTGCTCCTGCAATTGAGAGCAAAGGCCCCGATACTTCATCACAAAGCGTGCATCGGCAAAGAGAGTTACCGCGCCGATAAAGAAGGATGCGGCAAGAAGCCACTTCTGTGGTTTTGTCATCGCCTTGGGCATCTGTCGGAAGCACAGCGCGATGGCAAATGCCGCAAGAGTCGCGCAGACAGTCATCGATGGCAGACGGTCGCAGTAGATTCCGTGTGAGCCGAACGCGAGCCACGCGGATGCGGCTGCGATCATCACGGAGATGACGAGTGTCACAAGGGGCCTGGATTTCATCTGGATCATGCGAGAACTGTTTGTCTAGATTGTCAGCTTAGACGAACCGGCACAAAGCCCAGTGCCTTCACAAATAATTCAGGCAATCATTTCTTTCAGATGTGGGCTGATTTTCAGTTTTGCTTCCGTGGCATTTTGTACGTCAGCGATGGTGAGCCCGGGAGCAATCTCGTCGAGCACCAGGCCCGCGGGCGTGACGCTGATCCATGCCATTTCCGTGGCGACGGCGTCGACGACTTTGAGGCCTGTGATCGGCAGTGTGCAGCGGTGGAGAATTTTTGGCTTGCCGTCTTTCGTGGTGTGCTCCATGGCGACAATAACGCGCCGGGCGCTGGCGACGAGGTCCATGGCGCCACCCATGCCCTTGACCATTTTCCCGGGAATCATCCAGTTAGCGAGGTTGCCTTCTTCGTCGACCTCCATGGCGCCTAGAATGCTGAGATCGATGTGGCCGCCGCGGATCATAGCGAATGAATCGGCGCTGGAAAAATAGGATGTGCCCGGAAGCTCAGTAACGGTTTCCTTGCCGGCATTGATGAGGTCAGGGTCTTCTTCGCCTTCAGTGGGATATGGGCCAACGCCCAATATGCCGTTTTCAGACTGCAGAACGACCTCAACACCGGAAGGGACGTAATTTGCGATCAAGGTCGGCATGCCAATGCCGAGGTTCACGTAATAGCCGTCGCGTAATTCGCGCGCGACACGCCTGACGATGCGCTCGCGTTTTTGGCTCTCCTGCTGTTTGCCAGACGTAGAGGGTGTGGCGTTGGATAGAGTAGACATAGTGGTCGTTTTCGAGATGCCTCCGGCGTTTTTCAATCTTCGGGCGCGGTCGCTGGCGCGCGGAACCATTTTAGTCCTTGGAAGCCTGGCGATGGCCTTTGCAATGTCGGGCTTCCCCAATGCACGGCCATCCCTGGAACTTATCCTGCCTGCTTTTCTTGCGCTTTATGGGACGTATGACACCGCGCGTTGCTTGCAACTGCGCTGGAGTTTTTATCATGGAGGCGTACTGCTGTTGCTCTACATGGATGTGATGGCGCTGGCGATGATTTTCTTCCTTCTGCTTTACCCCTATGGAGGATGGATCCAGTAGGCCTGCTTTCAGTCGCCCTTCAGGCAGCAAAGATTGCAAGGCATTGCAGATGAGGAATTACACGCCCGTAGTGTCAAAAGTGCACGATTCGGGGCGGCCCACTTGGCCTTGTACCTGTCAGAATGTCCGGGGAACTAGTACCGCTATGCGGTACATCTTTTGTATCCCAGACTTGCCAGGAAGATAAGCAGGAATGATCTCATCAGCAAAAGATTTGTTAGTTTTGCGTTAGTCCTGGGTTGTGACTTTAAGCTAACTTCCACAAACTCATTAAGTTACCAGAGGAAATGACTATAGTGCACGAGATATGTGCATTGAGCGTCAACAATTCTAACAAGTTGTTGTTTCCAAAAGAGTTCTCTTCGCGTATCTTTTGGCACAAAGAATGCACTAGTAAGCTGTTCAAGTGTCGATAAAAATAAGCAGTTGTGTGTCTGATATCGCTTTAGGTAACCCACAAAATTAAGGAGAGAGTTTGTGAAGAAGCTTTGGGCCCGTAGTATGTGGTTTGGAATTTCTGCTTTGATTCTTGGTGTTGTGTCCACTCAAGCTTATGCTGGCATTACAGGTAGCGATCCCCGCCCGCCAAAGACGGGCAATGGCCTGGTAATTGGACTTGCAAACGATAGTACGCTGGTGGCCGGGATTACCGGCAGCGACCCGCGTCCGCCAAAGACGGGCAATGGCCTGGTAGCCGGGATCACCGGCAGCGATCCCCGCCCACCGAAAACGGGCAATGGCCTGGTAGCTGGCATTACGGGCAGCGATCCGCGTCCGCCGAAGACCGGCAATGGTCTGGTAGCTGGCATTACGGGCAGCGATCCGCGCCCGCCGAAGACCGGCAATGGTCCGGTAGCTTAATCCTCATGGGACTTGCATCCTCCCGAAATCGGAACTCCTCAACTGAGTTTCGATAAAACGTGCTGAATCTGCACTTCCCCAGAGTAGTATCGTGCTGTGGGTTTGACTCTGACAGCACAAGTATTGTGGGCGGCGGGCTTTTTGGAGCACGCCGCTCTTCTCTTCGTGCTGCTTGTGCGCAGGCGCTGGAGGATCTTTCCTGTATTTACGGCGCTGATCGGTTTCAATACGTTTCGCACAATTCTTCTTGCGCTGCTTCTAGTGATCTACAAATCTCCCAGCTCAGATCAGTATGCATTCGCATACTGGGGTGCTTCTTTTGTTGACTTGGCATTGCAGATTGGCATTATTTATGAGCTGGCACGGGTTGTTCTAAAGCCGACGGGGACCTGGGTACTGGATGCAAAAAGACAATTTTTGATTTATGGCATTATCGGTGCGGTCATTGCAGCAGCCATTGCTTATGGTATTAATCCAAGTTCGCCTACGACCCGCGATTTCTGGATTGAAAAAGGGGAGCTGTTCTCCGCGATGCTTACACTGGAGCTCTTTGCTGCGATGCTTTTTGCTTCCAGCCGCTTGGGACTGGTAGGGAGCAGCCATGTGATGCGGCTGGGCCAGGGATGGGCCACCTGGGCGATCGTGGCTTTGTTGGCCGAAGGAATCTACAGCCATTTTGGCCCGGACTGGCATAATGATCTGCCGGACACCGTTAGAATTTTGGTATATCAAGCTGTGACTATTTACTGGATAGTAACCCTATGGCGTCCGGAACCGAAGCATCGTACACTATCCGCGGACATGCAGGCCTACCTTGACAGCCTTCATGTACAATTGCAGTCAGAACTAAAACACGTTGGCAGTATCGGGAAACAATAACTGCATATGGCATACATTGCGTTAGGCTTATTTGGGCTGGTGGCTGCTGTTGCGCTGGTTTATGCGCACATTCGGTCTCGCAAGTTGCTTTCAAAAGACTGGCAAGAGCTGGTCACATCGATTGAACCCATGCACATGCGCGGGCTCGAGATGGTTGCTCTTGACCACTTGGAGCCGAAGAAGAACCAGCTTCGGCTGGAGCCGGATGAAATCTGGGGTCTGGTTGGCGGCAAAGAAGGTCTGCGGCGCATGGAGCACAATGCCGATCTGATGATCGCGCTGGCCGCATACGTCAGAAATTGGAACCACGACCAGTCCATCATTGTTGCTGAACGCATTCGCCACGATTCCATCCAATTGAAGCGCGCGGCGCGCAGGATTCGCTGGAGCCTGCATATGCGGCGTGGTCATCTGCGGATTCCTTTTTATGTGCACCAGGCAGCTGCCTCTTATTACCTGATGACCAGGCGGCTGCTGTCTCTTTACGAGACGAACCAGTACGTTCTTTATCCCGCGCTTGCGGGAGCGCTGTAATTTAGCTGGCTTCTGAATTTAGGAAAAACTGAAAGCCCAGGGCAATGCTCCTGGGCTTTCAGTTTGTAGCGATTTTCCTCTTACCTCTTACCTAGTTGCGGCAGCGGCTTCCAATTCAGCCAATGATTCGGCATATGGCGCGCGTAGCACTCCGCGTTCTGTAATGATGGCGGTCACGTATTTCGCCGGCGTAACGTCGAAGGCAGGGTTCTCAATGCTGACGCCATGGGGGGTAAGCTGCTTCCCGGCATGGTGTGTCACTTCGCGTTCCGGACGCTGTTCGATGGGAATAGCGCCGCCTGTTGGCGTAGCAAGGTCAATTGTGGACCAGGGCGCGGCGACGTAGAAGGGAATGCCATGCTCCTTGGCCAGAATTGCTACGCTGTAGGTCCCGATTTTGTTGGCCACGTCGCCATTGGCAGCTATACGGTCTGCTCCAACGACAACTGCTTTGATTTTTCCCGCACGCATGAGACTGGCGGCCATGTTGTCGCAGAGGACGGTGGTCGGGATGTTGTCGTGCATAAGCTCCCACGCTGTAAGGCGGGCGCCCTGCAGGAAGGGACGAGTTTCGTCCGCATAGACATGGATGCCGTGACCGCGCTCAACCGCGGCACGGATGACGCCGAGAGCGGTGCCATAGCCGCAGGTGGCGAGTGCTCCGGCATTACAGTGCGTGAGCACACCGCCGGATTCGGGCAGCAGGTCTGCTCCGTGGGCACCCATGGTTCTGCAGGCAGCGATGTCCTCGTCATACATAATCTGCGCTTCTCTGATAAGAGCTTCAGAAATGGATTCGCGGGTGGCGGTAGGCTGCGCGGCAAGCGTGGAGAAGTGATTTCTCATACGGGCAATGGCCCAAAAGAGATTCACTGCAGTCGGTCGAGTGGCGGCCAGGGTGTTGCAGATAATGTCGAACTCGGCAGCCAGATCGGAGATGATTGCGGCGCGGCTCTGTTTGACCCCGAGCGCTACACCCATGGCAGCGGAGACGCCAATAGCGGGTGCTCCACGCACGACCATGGTAGTGATGACGTCGGCCACCTGCTGGTAGCTGGTAGCGAGCACATAGGTTTCTTCAAGCGGAAGCTTCGTCTGGTCGAGGAAGCGGACGCCTTCGCGTGTCCATTCGAGTGTGGGAATCATCCTACTTACAGTTTACAGGCCGCAGAGGGTTGCAGGGTTTTGGCTTAAATGCAAGCAAGCCGCTATCCTGAGAGACGGTTCTATCATTGCCACCATTGGCGGATTGTTGATTGTGACTCATGTCTAATTTCGACGCAATTATCGTCGGGGCCGGGCAGGCTGGTCCTTCATTGGCCGGACGCCTCACGCAGGCGGGCCGCAAAGTTGCCATGATCGAGCGCAAGCTTTTTGGTGGAACCTGCGTCAACACCGGCTGCATTCCGACAAAAACGCTGGTGGCCAGCGCTTATGTCGCGCATAAGGCGCGCACTGCCGCGGAGTACGGAGTATCGGCGGGCGCTGTTTCCGTTGATATGAAGGCGGTCAAGGCGCGCAAGGATCAAGTCTCTGGCAAATCGCGCACCAGCGTTGAAGGCTGGCTTCGCGGCATGGAGAACTGCAGTGTCTACACCGGCCATGCCAGTTTTGAATCTGCGCATGAAATACGCGTAGGCGACGATCTGCTCTCAGCCGAACAAATTTTCCTGAATGTTGGCGGACGCGCGAACATTCCCGACATACCGGGTGTAGACACTGTGCCGTTCCTGACGAATGTAGGCATTCTTGAACTTAGCACTTTGCCTCGACACCTTGTAGTTGTCGGCGGCAGCTACATCGGTCTCGAATTTGCGCAGATGTACCGTCGCTTTGGCAGTGAGGTCACGGTTGTCGAGATGGGCCCGCGCCTCGTGCAGCATGAAGACGAAGACGTCTCGGAGGCCATTAAGTGCTTCCTCGAAAAAGAAGGCATCCACATCCGGCTTAACTCGAAATGTATTCACCTGGAAATGCGAGGCAGCGACGCGGCCGTGGGCGTTGATTGCGAATCCGACGCTTCAGCCAGTGTTGGTTCTCATGTCTTGCTCGCCGTCGGACGCCGCCCCAATACGGACGATCTTGGCCTCGAACGCGCGGGAGTTGAGGTTGACGAGCGTGGCTATATCAAAGTCGACGATCAGCTGCGAACCAGTGTTCCCGGCATCTGGGCGATGGGCGATTGCAACGGCAAGGGCGCTTTTACCCATACGTCATATAACGATTTCGAAATCGTCGCCGCCAATCTGCTCGACAACGACCCGCGCCGTGTAAGCGATCGAATCCCCGCGCACTGCCTCTACACCGATCCGCCACTTGGCCGTGCCGGAACGACGGAAAGGGAAGTGCGCAAGTCAGGAAAGCCTGCGCTCATGGGTATCCGGCCGATGACAAAAGTAGGCCGAGCTGTCGAAAAGGGAGAAACTGAAGGCTTTCTCAAAATCCTGGTAGACGCTGAAAGCAAGCGAATCCTGGGGGCATCGCTGCTCGGAACCGGATGCGATGAAGTCATCCATTGCATCCTCGACGTGATGTATGCGAAGGCGCCATACACGACGCTGCAGCGCGCCATGCACATCCATCCCACCGTATCGGAATTGATTCCGACAGTATTAGGCGACCTCAAACCTCTGAAGTAGATAGCTTTCAGTCGTTATTTCCCGATTCGGTCCGATGTGCATACTTAATGATGTCCACATCCGAGAGCACAACCAGCCCTTCCTGCACCATCTGGTCCACAACCGGCAAAAATGCTTTCAGCTTCTCTTCTGTATCCACGACAGTAAGCATGATCGAATTGTCACGCGAGAGATGAAATGGCTTTTCCTTGTGGACTCTGCGATGCGCGCCATAGCCGGAGATGCCGCGATAGACCGTCACTCCAGCAAGGTCATGCGCGCGCATGGCCGTGACCAAAGCCTCATGCAAAGGCTTGTCCTGCCAACGGTCGCTCTCGCCAATAAAGACTCGCATCAGCTTCGCCTTGCCTTCAATCTTGACGTGCGGCGCAGGCGCCTTCACTGACTTTGCCGGCTGCGGAGGTTTGGCGATAGTCGTTTCCTGCAACTCGATCATGCCGGTTCCCGCCATCTCCTGAAGTTGCGGTAGCAATTCGTCAACTTTCTCTTGCGTCTCGACAAATTCGATCTTCATCGGCATGCGATCGGAAATATCAACCATGCTTGCCGAGTGCAGATGGTGGTCCGCGCCAAAGCCCGCCACGCCTTTCAGCACAGTTGCACCCGAGACTCCACGAAAGAAGAGAAAATCAAGGATGCTCGAATACGCCGCTGCGCCTTTGTGCGTCGATCCTTCGCTGACGTAGATGGAAACCTTGATTGCCTTTCCGGTATTCAACATGGCTTCTCCAACTCCGCAATCATCATCGTGCTCACAAGCACAACCGCGCAAGCAGCACGCCGCACCACACGGCCACCAGGCCCAGAAAGCAGCTCAGGACAACATATGTGGCGCCGATTAGAAATGCGCCTGTCTGCAGGTTGGCAAAGGCCTCCCATTCAAATGTTGAAAAGGTGCTGTAAGCGCCGACAAAGCCGATGGGGATAAGGAATCTCCATGCGGTGCTGAACTCTGGACGGCGGCCCAGCAGTGTCATGGCGAACCCTATAACAAGACATGCAGATATGTTAACGACGAAGGTGCCATAAGGAAATTTCGTCCCCATGCGGTTCGTAACTGCCGAGCCGACCCAGTAGCGGGCAAGAGAGCCAAGTGCGCCGCCCACGGCAATGTAGAGATAGTTCTGCAAACAGTACCTCCTTTGAGGCCTAAACCAGTCCAGTCTGTATGCAGGAAACGCGCCGGGAAAATGCGACTCCACGACAGGGTTCCCTGTCAGGAGTCATCATCTGTCCGGCCTATGAGGAGGGACAGCGGTTAAGGGTGAACTCCTTCACCGCAACTAACTGAATTTATTGTAGCGCCACAGTGCCTGTTATAAACAAGTCCAGTGACATGAATGCCTCTGCGCACCTTGGCGGACCTTAGCGTCCTTTGCGGTACAGCTATTTCCAGCCAGAGCAATATACCCGTTAAGCCACGCGCTCAATCACAAGCGACTGAATCGTGACCGGAGTCTTTGGCTTGTCCTGTGCGCCGCGGGCGACGTTGGAAATCTTGTCAACCACGTCCTGGCCCTCGACTACTTCGCCGAAGATGGTGTGCTTGCCGGTGAGCCATGTTGTGGGGGCGACGGTGATGAAGAACTGCGAGCCATTCGTGTTTGGGCCTGCATTGGCCATGGCCAGCTTGCCTTTTTTGTCGAAGGAGTGCGGAGAGCCCTTCGTCTCGTCTTCAAACTTGTAGCCGGGTCCGCCGAAGCCGGTTCCCGCCGGATCGCCGCCTTGGATCATGAAGTCGGGAATGACGCGATGGAAGATCGTGCCGTCAAACAGCTTGTCGCTGCTCTTTTTGCCGCCGACGGGATGCGTCCACTCGCGCTTGCCCTCGGCGAGCTCGACAAAATTGGCGACTGTTTTGGGCGCTTCTTTTTCAAAAAGACGGCAGACGATGGTTCCTTCGCTGGTGTTGAAAATCGCGTATGTTCCGGTTGTGCGGGGCATGTGTACTCCTTGTTCTTTTACGAAGATTAGTCCGAAATTCAAACCTGGTTTTAGGTAGAAGCACCGGGTTTCAGAGGATGCTGAAAAGTTGCTGTTTCGTAAGGGCACGGCTTAGCCGTGCCGTAAGTAATACAAAATCAGCGCGGCTTTAGCCGCTGAGGTAATAGTGTTTCTATTCAATTTCAGCAGCCTCTTTAGCCCGGCTTAATTAATTAATTAGATGTTGCTGCCGACATGACGGGCGCAGCAGGCAGCGGCTGTCCATTCGGCACTATAGTGACCTTCTTCAAAATCACGGGATCGACCGGCTTGTCGTTGCTGTCGCGCTCGACACGCGCAATCGACTTGACCACAAGGACGCTCGAATCGTCGCACTGTCCGAAGATCGTGTGCTTGCCGTTCAGATACTCGGTTGGAACCTCAGTGATAAAGAACTGCGAGCCGTTGGTATTGGGTCCGCTGTTGGCCATTGCGAGGCGGCCCGGAACGTCAAAGTTCAGGTTGGGATCGAACTCGTCCTCGAACATATATCCGGGATCGCCCATGCCGGTTGCCGTTGGGTCGCCGCCCTGGATCATGAAGTCGGGAATGACGCGATGGAACTGCGTGCCGTCATAGAGCGGCTTGCCGTGCATCTTCTTGTGCGTGACTGGATCGGTCCAGTCCTTCGTTCCCTGCGCGAGTCCGATAAAGTTTTCGACCGTCTTGGGCGCTTCCTTTGAGAAGAGCTTGCAGGTAATGCGGCCCATGCTCGTGTCCAGCACTGCTGTTGGCCCCGTAGGCTGCGGACTTACATGCGCCTGCGTGTCGGGCGAATCCGGCAGTTCCTGGTTGGTGGCAGGAGTTGTCGCTGGCGGCGTAGTCGGCGGAGTGGATTGCTGTGCGAAAAGTAGCGATGACGAAAGAAAAGCAAGCGAAGCTAGGCGAGCGAATGCGTTCATGCAGTATCCCAATGGTTAGGGTACAGGAAAATGCCTCGTCTCTGCACTGCCAACAAGGTGGTTGTTTAGACAAGGCAATGTTTTATTAAACAGCAGAGCAGGGCGCAGGGTCTGCACGAAACAGATCCTTCGCTGCGCTCAGGATGACAATTGGCGACTTGTCGATGCCGTCGTCAGTTTTTGTGAAACGGCTGCTGCTCCTCAATCTTGGGCCGCGTAGCCGATTCTGCCTGCAACTCTTTCGCCGTGGTCTCGACCTCGCGAAAGACACGTAACAGATTTCCGCCGAGAATCTTGTCGCAGTCCGCAGCCGAGTACCCACGAGCCATCAGGGCCTGCGTAATCTTCGGCAGGTCGGCAGCCGAGTCGATTCCTTCCGGTAGCTGGCCTGAGACGCCGTCGAAATCCGATCCCAGACCGACATGATCGATGCCGGCGACTTTGGCGATGTGGTCGATATTGTCAATCAGTGCGCTCAACGGCGGACGAGGAATCTTATTGGCATAGGACTCCTGCAGCTTTTCGAGGTCGCCGTAGGTGACCTGCTTGCCTTCTTTCGCAAATTGCGCTTTCAGGTCGTCGGTGGCCTTCTTCACCTCAGGTTCCTGCTTCAGCATGGCGTCGCGATATGCCTGGCTGATGAACGCCGAATAGTAGTTCACCATGACGACACCGCCCTTGCTGTTCGGGCCACCGCTGCGTGCGACGGCGCGCAGCATGTCGTCTGTCATGTTGCGCGGAGCGTTGCAGATGGCCCGCGCCGACGAATGCGAGGCGATCACCGGAGCGCGCGAGGTAATCACCGCGCGGTAGAACGTCTTGTCCGAAACGTGCGAGATGTCCACCATCATGCCCAGGCGGTTCATCTCGTAGACTACATCCTTGCCGAAATCGGTCAGGCCATCCTGCGTGTGGTGGACTTTGGGATCGTCGGCGTCGCCCGAAGAATCAGCCCAATCGTTCGAGTTCGACCAGGTCAGAGTCATGTAGCGCACGCCGAGCCGGTAATAGTCGCGCAGCAGGCCGAGCGAGTCCTCAATAGAATGGCCGCCCTCAATCCCCATCAGCGCGGCCAGTTTGTGCTCGCGGCGAGCTTTCTCAATGTCAGCAGGCGAGAAGGCCATCATCATCTGGTCAGGATGCTTTGCCGCCTGCTGATAGACGGCGTCAATCAGATCCAGAGTGCGGTGCGCATACTGGCCCTTGTAGAGATCGGGCTCGACCCAGATGGAGAAAAACTCCGCGCCCAGGTTACCCTTCTTCGCCGATTCAAAGTTCAACTGGCCGCCTTTCAGCGGATCGGTGAGGTCGTAGTTCTCGTCAACCAGCCGCTGTGTGGTGTCGGCGTGGGTGTCAATCACAATGGCGTTGCGGTGGACGGCGAGCGGGTCGGTGGAGTTTTTTTTCACTGGCTTCTTTGCGGTGGTTTGAGCGGCCAAGGACAGCGTGATGGCAAGCAGGAGTGTCGCGGCGTGTTGGATCTTCATGATTTTCAGCAATGGCCGGATTGTAGCAGCACCACCGCGCAAAGCAGAAAAGCAAGCCCCCTTCGGCAAGCTCAGGGCAGGCTCTTCGGCTACGCGCTTCGCTCAGGATCACAAATCTAATGATGGTGGCTAAAACCACGCAGTAGCTTTGCGCTGAAACGGGCACTCTTCCTGCAACACGATTAAATGAAATTCAGTTGGCGAACAGAGCATCCTCTGATATCGTCACACCCCAACCGGGTTTCGGAGTCAACACCGTGACCGCAAACATTGAAAACCAGCAGGTCGAGGCCAACGGCATCACCTTCCATGTGGCCGTCTCGGGCCTTGCTGATGCTCCGCCGATCCTCTGCATCCACGGCTTTCCCGAAGGCTGGATGAGCTGGCGGCACGTTATGGAGTTGATGCCCGAATGCCGCATCTATGCGCCCGATCTGCGCGGCTATCCAGGCTCCACTTATGCCAAAAACGGCTACGATGTTTTCACGCTCACTGATGATATTCGAGCCCTCATAGAAGCGCTCGGCATTCAGGGTTGTCTGCTCGTGACCCACGATTGGGGCGGCGCGCTCGGCTGGCTGTTCTCGCACCGGTATGGCTCCCTGGTCAGAAAACTGGTGGTGGTCAACTGCACCCATCCCAAAACGCTCGTACGCGCGGCGCTAACCTGCGAAGACTGGCAGCCCTTCCGCATCCCCTGGGTTCCGTTCTTCCAAATTCCGTGGTTCCCGGAGTGGTTCATGACGACGAACCTCGGCCGCAGACTGCTGAAATGGTCGTTCACGGTGAGGCAGGGTCAGAAAGGGACCATGGACATCGCGCTGGTGGATGAACTCGTCGGCCGCTTCCAGAAGCCCATCGACATTCATGGGGCCATCCAATATTACCGCGCCTTCGTCCAGACACTGCTCTCGCCTTCGCAGCACAAGCGACTGTATTCGCTTTACGAGACGCCGATCAGTATTCCGGTAACGATGGTTTGGGGCATGAAAGACGGAGCGCTCCCGTCCGCTGTTGCCATCAAGAGCTTCAACGATGCGGGTTGCGAAGGCGACTGGAGGCCGCTGCCCGGCGTGGGCCACTTTGTTGACCTGGAAGCCTGGACAAAGCTGGTGGACGAAATTCGGCGCGTGCTGGTTTAAGAAAGGCATGCAACATGATCGCTGAGCGTGACCCTACTTTCAACAAAGGCTCTGTTCTTTTCTGGATCTGCGGTGTGCTTGCCGTCGCAGTCCTTCTCGTTGGGCTGTTCGCTTTAGTCGCGCCGGTCCCAGGCTCAGCCAGCTTCGGCGTTCCGGTCAGAGACGCCGGCAACACTCAGGCCATTGCCTGGGCGCGGCTCATG
This sequence comes from Alloacidobacterium sp., assembly GCF_035631355.1. NCBI lineage: Bacteria > Pseudomonadati > Acidobacteriota > Terriglobia > Terriglobales > Acidobacteriaceae > Alloacidobacterium > Alloacidobacterium sp. The sequence goes on along the minus strand of NZ_DASQIX010000061.1, from coordinate 80,483 downwards.
GGCGTGCGCGATATCGGGCTGGCGGTAATGCTCTTTGCGCTGATGGCGGTTAAGGCGGCGCGCATCGCCGGATTGATGTTGCTCCTTGTAGTGATCATTCCGATCGTCGATTGCGCGACGGTCATCCACTCCACCGGCATTACCTACCACGTTCTGGTGCATGGAGGTTCGGCGGTATTGATGGTGATTATCGGAACGCTGCTGGTGCGCAGGACTGTGCCTGCGACCTAGTAATTTTAACCTCGGCCCGAGCTCCAATCCGTGACAGGAGCAATCGTCTTCACCACGTCATCGCGCTTCTTCCAGCTACCGCGAATGTAATCGCGGTTCATGATGGCGATGACTTCCAGCGGAATCTCCTTGGGGCAGACCGCCGTGCACTCACCGATGCTGGTGCAACCTCCGAAGGATTCGGCATTCATCTGCGCGACCATGTTTACCGCGCGATGATCTCGTTCCGGCACACCCTGGGGCAGAACGCTGAGGTGGGAGATCTTGGCTCCGGTAAACAGCGCTGCTGAGGCATTCGGGCAGGCAGCGACACAGGCGCCGCAGCCGATGCAGGCCGCTGCATCCATCGCGCGGTCGGCAATTTCCTTGCCGACGGGAATCACGTTGCCGTCGGGAGCGTTGCCGGTCGAAACCGAGATGTATCCGCCGGTAGCAATGATGCGGTCGAAAGCGCGGCGGTCAACAACGAGGTCCTTAATTTGCGGAAATGCGGCTGCGCGCCAGGGCTCGATCACGAGTTCCTGCCCATCCTTGAAGTGGCGCATGGTCAACTGGCAGACGGTGGTTGCGCGCTGCGGGCCATGGGCCACGCCGTTGATCATGAATCCGCAGGAGCCGCAGATGCCTTCGCGGCAATCGTGCTCGAAAGCAACCGGCTCCTCGCCGCGCTCGATCAGTGTTTCGTTGAGCACGTCGAGGCATTCGAGCATCGACATTTCCGGATTGACGTTATCGACCGCATAGTCGACGAACGCGCCCCGGTCCTTTGGCCCTTTTTGACGCCAGATCTTCAGCGTTAATTTCATTACTTGTAGCTCCTCTGGCTGGGATGAACGTAGTTGAAGACCAGCGGCTCCTTGTGCAGCTCTTCTGGAGCGTGAAGTCCGCGATACTTCCACGCGGCAACATAGGAAAAGTTCTCGTCATCACGCTGTGCTTCGCCATCCGGCGTCTGGTACTCCTCGCGGAAGTGACCGCCGCACGACTCGTTGCGGTGCAGCGCGTCCACGCACATCAATTCCCCAAGCTCGAAGAAGTCGGCTACACGCCCGGCTTTTTCGAGGCTCTGATTCAAGTCGTCGCCCGAGCCGGGAACATTGACGTTCTGCCAATACTCCTCGCGCAGCGCGCGAATCTGGCCAATGGCTTTTTCCAGACCCTGCGCCGTTCGCGACATACCGCACTCGTCCCACACGATCTTGCCCAGCTCGCGATGGAAGGAATCAACTGTGCGTTTGCCTTTGATCGAGAGCAGCTTTTGCGTCATCTGCTGTACGTCCGCGACGGCGTTGCGTGCTTCTTCGTGCGAAGCGTCTGCCTTGGCCAGCTTATTCGAGGCCAGATAGTTGCCGATGGTGTAGGGAATCACGAAGTAGCCATCTGAGAGACCCTGCATCAGCGCGCTTGCCCCGAGGCGGTTAGCTCCGTGGTCGGAAAAGTTCGCCTCACCAAGAACAAAGAGACCAGGAATCGTGCTCTGCAGGTGATAGTCCACCCACAGTCCGCCCATGGTGTAGTGGATGGCGGGATAGATGCGCATCGGAACTTTATAAGGGTCTTCATCCGTAATGCGCTGGTACATGTCGAAGAGATTTCCGTAGCGCTCGCGGATGGTGTTCTCGCCCAGGCGTTTGATGGCAGCGGCAAAGTCGAGATAGACGCCGAGAGCCGTCTCGCCCACGCCGCGCCCCTCATCGCAAACAGCCTTGGCATTGCGCGAAGCCACGTCGCGCGGAACGAGATTGCCGAAGCTGGGATACCGCCGCTCCAGATAATAGTCGCGCTCCGCCTCGGGAATCTGGTTAGGCGAGCGCTTGTCGCCTTTCTTCTGCGGCACCCAGATGCGGCCGTCGTTGCGCAGCGACTCGGACATCAGAGTCAATTTCGACTGATAGTCGCCGGAGACGGGGATGCAGGTGGGATGAATCTGCGTGTAGCAGGGATTGGCAAAATACGCTCCGCGCTTGTGTGCCCGCCAACTCGCCGTAACATTCGATCCTTTGGCGTTGGTCGAAAGATAGTAGACGTTCCCGTATCCGCCTGACGCCAGAATCACGGCATCGGCGATATACGTATCGATTTCGCCGGTGATCAGGTTGCGGGTGACAATGCCGCGCGCGTTACCGTCGATCACGATGAGGTCGAGCATCTCGGTGCGCGGATACATGGCCACAGTGCCGGCCTGTACCTGCCGCTCCAGCGCCTGATACGCGCCCAGGAGAAGCTGCTGCCCTGTCTGTCCGCGCGCATAGAAGGTACGCGAAACCTGCGCGCCGCCGAACGAGCGGTTGGTCAGCGTGCCGCCGTATTCGCGGGCAAAAGGAACGCCTTGCGCGACGCACTGGTCGATGATGTTGACGCTGATCTGCGCGAGCCGGTAGACGTTGGCCTCACGTGCGCGAAAGTCGCCGCCTTTCACCGTGTCATAGAAGAGCCGGTAGACGCTGTCGCCGTCGTTCTGATAATTTTTCGCGGCGTTGATGCCGCCCTGCGCGGCAATGGAGTGCGCGCGACGCGGCGAATCCTGAAAGCAGAAGCACTTGATGTGGTATCCAAGCTCGCCCAGAGTGGCCGCAGCCGATGCGCCGGCAAGCCCTGAGCCGACAACGATGACCGTGTGCTTACGCTTGTTTGCCGGGTTCACCAGCTTCATGTCGAAGCGCGTCTTGTCCCATGCCTGCTCAATCGGGCCGGAAGGTGTTCTCGAATCGAGTGTCATTACTTTACGATCCCCAGCAAAACGCTAATCGGAATTGAGATGTAACCCAGCACAATCAGGACGGCGATGATTAGAGCCGCGCTCTTCAACTGCGGAGTGTGCTTTGGATGATTGAAGCCGACCGACTGGAACATGCTCCAGATGCCATGCCGCAGGTGCAGTCCAAGCAGGCAGAGTGAGAAGATGTACCACGCAGAGACCCACCACACCTGAAATCCGGCGACCACATTGCGGTAGACATCGCCTTCAATGAATTGTGATTCCGGATGGATGTACCCGGCGGTGAATTGCAGCAGGTGGAAGATGACGAAGGCCAGGACAATCGGGCCAGACCAGTACATGGTGCGCGACGCATAAGAAGATGCGATCGCCTCCCTGCGCGAATATCCAACCGGACGCGCGCGCTTTTTTCTGAGCGCAAGCTGCACTGTAGCCGTAATGTGCAGCACTACAGCCACAATCAAAATGACGCGTACGATCCAAAGCACCTCGCCAATGCTGTGCAAAAAGTGGCCATAGGCGTTCAGTTTTTCCCGGCCCTCGAAGATTTGCAGGTTCCCGGCGAGATGCCCGATGACGAAGAGAAACAGTATCGCGCCCGTCACGGCCATGACCGCCTTTTTGCCGTTCGTCGAATCCCAGAACCTGGCTGCCGGATTCTGCCTCAGACCGACCGCAGTTGTACTCATGTGCGTTTCCTAACCTTTTGATTCATAGCCATTCTTATCGACCCAAAGTTCGTCTGCGCGGCACAAGTCGCTCAAGTCCAACCGCCGTTAGCGAATCGAACAGTTGATGATTAGCAGCCTGGAGCTGGTACCACGGTAAGGGCCCTGTCGCTAGCGACAGAGACGCTGAAATACTGTTGAGCCTGTAGAGAAGTCACCTTCTATTATTGGTGTGCGCAATAACTACCGTCAAGAAACTGGATGGCGTTTGCGCCGCATTCGATCAAAATTCCTAGCCGCGCATCTTCTCCAGCAGCGCGACAAACGCCTTCCCGCGATGGCTCAACGACTGCTTCCGCATGAGATCAATTTCAGCCATGGTCTTGCCCAGCGTGGGCAGATAGAAGAGTGGATCATAGCCAAAGCCGCCGCTTCCGCGCGGTTTAAGAAGAATCTCGCCTTCTACAGAGCCTTCCGCCGTCGTCAGTATTTCTTCGTTGCGCGCGGCTGCAATCACACAACGATAGCGAGCGGCTTTGGTTCCCGCTCCGCGTGACGCCAGCCGCTGCAACAGATACAGATTGTTCCGCTCATCGGCAGTGTCAGCCTTATCGGACACAAACCCAGCATCTTCGGCGAAACGCGCGGACCGAACTCCCGGTTCGCCGCCCAATGCGTCCACTTCCAGTCCAGAATCGTCTGCAATCACAACGCTGTCGAGCGCGAATGCGCTGTAGTAAACAGCCTTAAGGCGGGCATTGTCCTCAAAGGTGATGCCATCTTCAGTAGGAGCGGGAATGTCAGAGAGTCCAGGCATCGGAACCACATCGAACTGGAAAAGCTCAGCCGCAACAGCAAAATCACGCAGCTTGCCGGGATTGCTGCTGGCGACATAGAGAGTCTGGGACATGAGTACAGCGTACAGGGCGCAGCGCTCAGAGCACAGAATACAGGTCTCAGGGATCAACCCAGGCATTCGGCTGCGCTTCATTTTCTAGTTGCGAAACCTGACGTTTTGATTATTGGGACTGTGCCCTGAGCGCTGCGCCCTGTACGCTTTCTCTGTGATACGTTGTTGACAATCCAGAAGAAGCAGTGAGGCCACCCATGTTCTGGAACGATGCGAAATACGCGCTGCGGCAGCTTGTGAAAACACCCGGATTTACCTTAACCGCAGTTCTCACCCTTGCTCTCGGCATCGGCGTAAACGCCGCTATGTTCTCTGTCATCGACCAGGTGCTCCTGCGGCCGCTGCCTTACCAAAATGCGGACCGGATCGTCCAATTCGGACCCAATCCCGAAAATGGCACCGGCCTCAATACGATGTCCGTGCCAGACATTCGCGATTTCCAGGCGCGCAGCCATGCCTTCCAGTCCATCGGCCTCATGACCTTTCAGTTCCAGCCACTGCGTGGCAGTGGAGCAGCGGAGATCACCCCGGAAGTGCTCTCCAGCACGAATCTCTTTGACCTGCTTGGCATCAAGCCTGCCCTTGGACGCTTATTCGTGCCTGACGACAGCAAGCCCGGACAGAACAATGTCATGGTCCTCAGCGATGCCGTCTGGAAGAAAAATTTCGGCGGTGATCCAGGTATCATCGGCCGCTCTGTGTCGATCAATGGTGACCCGTTCCTGGTCATCGGTATCCTTCCGCCGTCGATTAATTTTCCCGCCAATGTGGACGCAGCCATCTATACGCCGCTCAACATAGACGATAAAGATCTCGCCGGCCGCGACGATGCCGGCACTGTACCATTCGGGCTGTTGCGGCCCGGCGTTTCCATTGACCAGGCACAGACTGAGCTGAACTCCATTCGCAAACAACTGCTTGTTGAATACCCCAAGGATGAAGGCAAAGATCCGATTCATGTTGTGAAATACCGCGACGTGCTCACGGCAAGCCAGCGTCCCGCGCTATTCGCTCTGAATGTCGCCGTCATAACAGTGTGGCTCATCGCTTGTGCCAACGTCGCAGGCCTTATGCTGACGCGCACAAACAACCGCAGGCGCGAAATCGCCATACGCGCAGCGCTTGGCGCAAACCGCAACCGCGTCATCCAGCAATTCCTCGCCGAAAGTCTGCTGGTCGCATTGGCAGGAGGAGCCGTGGGTCTCGGCTTCGCGAGCATCATCCTGCACGTGCTCAAGCATTATCTTGAAAACGCCGTCTTCTACGGCGATCAGATCCATATCAACGTCGCTGTCTGCTTCTTCCTGCTTACCGCCTCATGCGTATCCGCGCTCTTCTTCGGCATCGCCCCCGCGTGGGCAGCGGCCAACGTCCCCGCTCAAGAAGGCCTGCGCGAAGGTGCGGCATCAACCGGCGCAAGTAAACGGCAGGCACGCTGGCGCGATGCTCTGGTCGTAGGCGAGATCACTCTGACGTTGGCCCTCCTTATTGCCGCTGGACTCATGATGCGAACCCTGATTGTGCTCCGCAACGCCGACTTAGGCTTTGTCGCCGACAATGTCGTAACCGGATCGCTCTTGCTTCCCACGCACGGTACATGGTTCACATCCAGCGATCGAGTCAAGAGCCCGAACCTTGTCAATGTCCTCTGGGGACCACTCGTCGAAAAGCTCCGCCACACGCCCGGCATTACTGAAGCGGGCCTGACCACCGTTCGCCCGCTCATGCCTGCCTGGAACTTTGTTGATGGAATCGTCGTCAACGGTAGGCCAAAGCCGGCGAAAGGAGATGAGATCAACGCAAATGTGCGTGCCTCCACAACCGGCTACTTCAGGACCTTCGGCATCCGCCTCATCAAAGGCCGATTCTTCGATTCACAGGACACTCCAGACACTCCCATCGCCATCGTCGTCAATACCGAATTCGTTAAACGCGTCTTTCCCAATGAAGACCCCATCGGCAAGCAAATCCAGATGAATGACGATGGCCCGCACGAGTGGGGAACCATCGTCGGTGTGGCCGAGGATGTCAGGCAACGCTCTGCCGGTGAGCTGTCGCAACCGGAACTCGACATCAACCTCATGCAGCTCACGCAAAAGGACGGGTTCTATATGCTCGGGTCCTTTCTCATGAATGTTGCGGTGCGCACCCATCTGCCTGAGAGAACCGCCGAAACGGCGATCCGAAACGCAGTCCACGAACTCGCCCCTGACGTCGTCGTTCAGAACGTGCAATCCATGCAGCAGGCTGTCGATGATTCGATGGGCAGTCAGACCCTTGCCGCGCGCCTGCTCGGCATCTTCGGCCTGGCGGCGCTGGCCATTGCTGTTGCCGGAATCTACGGGCTGCTTTCATATTCTGTCAGCCAGCGTACTCGCGAATTTGGAGTAAGGCTGGCGCTCGGTTCACCTCAGGGTAAAGTGCTCTGGTTGGTGCTGCGCCATGCCTGCATCCTGCTTGGTAGCGGTGTTGCTGCCGGAATCGCCCTTGCCATCGCCGCCAGCGGCATTATGCGCGCCTTCATTTATGGCTTCCATGGATACGACGTTTTCACCGTCTTCGCTGTCGCTGCCATTCTCGCGCTTTGCGGGCTAGCCGCAAGCTATGTTCCTGCGCGCCGCGCAGCAGCAGTCAATCCCATCGAGGCCCTTCGCACAGAATGACAATCCCGAATATATTCGTAACCGCGGCAATTACAATTTCTGCCATAAGCCTTCCGCTGGCAGCGCAGACAACCAGCACTTCACTGACCGCAGACGCGGCCATCAAACGCATCATCGCCGCGATCGGGGCAACTCCGCCACCGGGCACGGTGGACACCATCAAGGCAGGCGACCCGACTACCGTCGTCACAGGAATCGCAACCACCTTCCTCGATACCTATCGGGTTCTTGAAAAGGCCGTAGCTGACGGGAAGAACCTCATCATTACGCACGAGCCTACGTTCTATAACCATCCCGACGACATGACCGTGCTCGGTAATGATCCTGTACAGGCGCAGAAGCTTACCTTTATCAAGGAACACCACCTTGTCGTCTGGCGCTTTCACGACACATGGCACCTGCGCCAGCCGGACGGCATCCTTGAAGGCGTCATGCAGGAATTTGGCTGGCAGCCATATCAAAGTCGCGACAACCCCCATCTCTTCACTTTGCCGCCGACATCCGTGCGCCAACTCGCCGCAACGCTTCGCGTCAGGGCCGGCTCACGGATCATTCGCGTTGTCGGCGACCCGGACATGCCGGTGACGCGTGTAGCTCTGCTCCCTGGCGCAGCTGGGCTGAAAATGCAAGTGAAACTGCTGGAGCGCGACGATGTGCAGGTGCTGGTCGTCGGTGAATCAGCCGAATGGGAAACGGTGGAGTACACGCGCGACGCGGCCGCGCAGGGACGGCATAAAGCTCTCATCCTGCTCGGCCATGAAGTCTCAGAAGAAGCCGGAATGCGCTACTGTGCGCAATGGTTGAAAGGGGTATTGCCGGGAGTGCCAATTGAATACATAAGGGCGGACGAGCCTTTCTGGGCACCCTCTAAGTAATTTTGAATCTCCAGACTGAGATGGACTCGCCAGATGGGCCAGGTCTTGATTTCGAGACCTCACCAGTTCTCAACGCCGTTACGGCGCATCAACGCCAGTGTGCTCTGATGCAGTAACAACATTACGCATCCCGCCACCAGAGGCACAGCCAGCCCCGTGCGCAACGATCCGCTCATGGACGCCAGCTGTCCCGTCATCCACGGCAGCACCGCTCCGCCCATCCCGCTGATGGCGAAGACCCACCGCGATTCGGACGGCCCGCTGGCAATCGCCAGCACTTTCGACATGCACAAGGGAAAGATCGGCGCCATCATCAACCCGGCGAGCGAGGCGCTGATTATGCTCATAGCAGGCGTATGGCTCAACAGCAGCATTACGTTGCTAACCAGCATCACGCAAAGCGTAATCATCAGCAGTCCCGACTCGGAAATGCGCTTCAGCGCAATTGGCGCGGCTGCCCGGCCCACCAGCAGAGCAATCCAAAAAAACGAGGTCGCAATCGGCGCATAAAGGCCGCTGGCCAGCCCCATCCGATGAACATAGGTCATCATCCATCCGCTGATCGACGATTCGACCCCTACATAAAGAAAGGCAAAAATCGCAAGCGGTATCAGCAGAGAAAGCTTGGTCTGCCGGTTTGGTACGGCCACAACCTCATCGCGCAGCTGTGACAAATAGCCGCGTTGGGTTGCGATCACAATCAGTGGCAGGATCGCCAACCCAGCCAGCATCAGGTAGAGCGAATTGGACGAGCGAAACCGTTCCCACCCCGTGGCCAGCAGTGGGCACAGGACCGCGCCAAAACCCCAAAAGGCATTGAGCAGCGAAAGGGAAGCGCCACGACTCGCCGCATACATCCGCCCGAAGAGCATGCTTGTGGCCGTCATGGCCGAGCCGAGCCCGAGGCCAAAACAAAATAAAAGCGGGGCGGCAAAATGACCGCGACAGAGCGCGAAGGCAATTGCGCCGACGATAAGCAGCGCATACCCGCGGGTGACGCTTCTGAACAGGTTCGACTGCATCAGGAGCGCGCCCGTCGATGACCCTGTGAATTGCGCGGCAAACAAAAACCCGGAATGGCTGTCGCTTAAATTCCAGATGCCGCTCAACGCGGGAAGAATCACACCCAACAGGTTGGTGCCGATGCCGGTAAGAACAAACCCAAAATACAATCCGGCAACCGCCTCGGCTGACGGTTTGCCTTCCTTTTCTGCCAGAGGAACCATTCTTCGCGTCTTTAGAAACAAACAGGTAATCGTATCGTAATTGGTCGGGACCTAGCGACGGGGGCAAGCGATTGGTATCGCCGCCGTGCGCAGTCTTGATGTCCTTAAAATAGGCACGAAAATTCACAAATCCACTTCACCTCTGGCGCGTATACTGTGGCGTCGATTCAGGAGGTCGAAATGGAAAATTCTGTCATGGGACTTACCCCATATCTCACTGTCAGCGACGCCAAAGCAGCCATCGAGTTTTATAAGAAGGCCTTCGGCGCTGAAGAAGTAACGCGCCACGGCGCGCCCGGCGGCGACAAGCTCATGCACGTTCACCTCAATATCAACGGCAATGCACTCTTTTTCTCTGATGACTTTCCGGAATTCATGGGTGGAAAAAGCCGCGCCCCGCAGGCCTTCGGAGGCTCGCCCGTTACGCTTCACCTACAGGTCGAAAACGGTCAGGAAACCTGGGACCGCGCCATCGCAGCAGGCGGAACTGCAAAGATGCCCTTCAAGGAACAATTCTGGGGTGATCTCTATGGCCAGTTTACTGATCCTTTTGGTCACGAATGGTCCGTCGGACAATCCGTCAAGAATCCAACGAAAGAAGAACTGGAAGAGGGTGCCGAGGCGGCCTTTGAAGGAGGCAAGAGTTAGCAACTCAAGCAGAGGCCCTGAAAGCAATAGCCCACTCAAGAGAAGTGGGCTATTTTATTGCAGGAATTTAGCCAATTTGTCAGGGATCAGTGAATCCGGATATCGCCTGAGCCGGTTTCGACCCGTACTGTCGGTCCGCCGCCATTGATATCGCCGGTGATGTGGTGCTTCTCGAAGCTGCCGTGCGTGGTAAGCGGAGGATCGCTGTGAACCGAGCCCGAACCGGTCTGGGCATCAAGCGAGAACCGCGCGCTGCCCGTATCGAGCGTCACCGAGCCGGAACCAGTTTCCAGGCGCCATGATGCGGTGGGCTGGCCCTGGATCTCTATATCACCCGAACCGGTCTGGGCATAAAGATCGCCCTGCACGCCCTTCAGCCGGATGCTGCCGCTGCCGGTCTGTGCCTTCACTTCGGTCGGCGACGACAACTCGGCGCGAATGTCGCCCGAACCGGTCTGCAGGTTCGTGCGTCCGCTCAATCCGGAAGCGTCAATCGAGCCCGAACCCGTATTGATCTTCGCTGGGCCGCTCAGGGCGGAAACGCGAATGTCGCCAGAGCCGCTGTTGGCTGCGAGGTCGGTGCCCTTCGGCGTGGTGATGTCGTAGTCAATGGAGACATTCTTGAGATCATCAGTGTGTTTCCCGATGCTGATGGTGTTCCCCGTCTGCTCAATCGGCGGGTTGGCCACGACGCGCTGCACGCGCTCTTCCGGGGACCCGCTGTCGATCCAACTGTTCCACTTCGCCGCATGCACATGGCCGATGATGTGGACATTCGAATCGGAACCCGGATTGACGTGAATGTACCCAGAGCCGGTATTCACGTAGAGCGTGACCGCTCCACTGGTGTGCAGCGTCTTGTCAAATGTGCCATCCGCCGCCAGAAGCGCCGCCGGCGTCAACAGCAGCGCGGTTACTGCAAGTGCTTTATGGAGGTGCATAACAATTTCCTTTGCTGATGTCTGATATTGTCATCCCGACCGGAGCGCGGCCGCGCGGAGCGGAGGGACCTGCGGTTTTAGGGTACTGCCTTATGTGCAAATAATCAGCACAACTACTTTACTGCTGAAGAACGACCGTGTCTCCTTCTTTTAACCCGTCCAGAATCTCAGTTTTGCTGCCATTCGAGATTCCGGCCTTTACTGAAATCTTCCGCTGGCCATCCTTCTGCTTCGGATCGGGAATGAACACAGAGGCGTTCTTCTGGTTGTCATAGACCATCGCCTGTTCCGGTACGGAGAGCGCATTCTTGTGTTCCGAAATCAGAACCTCGGCGTTAGCGGTCATATTGGCTTTCAGTTCGCCTGTTGGGTTGTCGATTGAAACGCGAACCTCGAAGGTCGTAACGTTATCCTTCTCCACGCCGAGCGGAGCGATCTTCGTGACTTTTCCGTTAAAGGTCTTGTTCGGGAACGATTCGACCCGAATACGTGCAGGCTGGGCCATATAAACGCTGCCAATATCCGCCTCATCCACTTTGCCCTGCACATAAACCTGGGTGGTGTCGCCGAGGGTCATGACTAACGTAGCTGTCGAGCCGAGTACGAGAATGGAGCTGACCGCGTCGCCGATCTCAACGTCGCGGGAAAGCACAACGCCATCCATTGGGGAAACCAGCGTTGTGTAGCTAAGTTGTTCGTTGAGCTGGTCAAGACTGGCCTGAGCTTGCTGCACCTGTGCTTCGGCTTGCTTCAACTTTGCTTTATCGACGCTGATCTGCGCTACGGAAGAGTCGCGCTTGTTTTCAGCGGCAACATAGTTTCGTTGAGCATCGTCCAGCGTCTGCTTTGAAACAATGCCGTCATTGGACATGGCAAGGTTTCGGTCGTAGGTGGACTTATACATCGGCAGGTCAGGAGCAGCGGCTGCGACTTTGTCCTGGTCAATGTTTGCTTTGTAGGTAACGACGTTCGCCTGAGACGCGGCGAGTTGCGCCTTTTGCGCCGCAACTTGCGCGAGGATTTCCTGCTGGTCAAGCTGCGCCAGTACCTGGCCTTTATGGACATGCTGGTTGATGTCTACAAAAAGCTTCTCGACAATGCCGCTGGCTTTCGACTTAAGCTCGACTTTGGTGATGGGCTGGATTTTTCCGGTAGCAACTACGCTCTTGGCGATATCGCCGCGCGTGGCCTTAGCCAGTTTGCTGGGGTCGATCTTGCTGCCACTTCCGCGGGCCACGGCAACGATTACAACCAGCAGAACTACGACTACCGCTGGAATGGCCCACAGCCACCATCTCTTCTTCCGCTTACGCTGTGTCACCTGCCGCGCTCCCGCTTCTTAGACTGGTTATTTGCAAATAGGTACATTGCGAAGTGGTATACGGAGACGGCAGGCCGTTGGTTCCGTGGGACGGGTGGAAAAACAGGGGAGTATGGAATAGGCTAATGCTTGGTCCCGGGATCAGGCTCGTCGAGGACCCAACGCTTTAGCCGTGGTGGCAGTAAACCAACCTCACCAAAAGTTTGTCTGCCATTGCGATTCAAACGCATGATGAGATATATCGAACCACCAACCACATATCCTGCATAGAGGAGCCATCCGGTCGTTTGTAACCAGGGAGGCACACCTGTAGCGAGGCCCGCAATCATTCCTGTCATCCACAACAAAAGAAAGAGCAAGCCGGGCCAAATCTTTCGAATTGAATTTCTACCGGACGGCTTCGCAGCATTCCTCTTCTAATAGTCTACGCCTGCGCGCTCCAGGAATGCTGGTGTCTGTCCTTCAGTATCCAAATGAATTGACACACGCGAACTTTTCCTGGAAGGCCGCTGGTTTTGGTTCTAACCTCCCTATCTCCCTATCTTCTTCGCCAGTTGTTACACTCAGGAAAAATGTCAGGCTTGCTGCTCTTCCGGTTTGTCTCGATCGCAGTGCTGATTCTCGCCAACGGCTTCTTTGTCGCGGCGGAATTCGCCCTTGTGAGTCTGCGGGAGACGCGCGTCGAACAACTGATCGCGCAACGCCGACCCGGAGCGCGCACAGTACGCCGCCTCCAGCAGAACCTCGACGACTTTTTGCCTGCCGTCCAATTTGGTGTAACTCTCTGTAGCCTGGCTTTGGGCTGGATCGGCGAGCCTCTTGTTGCCTCCGTTTTTCGGGAATGGCTGTCATATCTTCCGCATGTGAACGTCTATGCCCACCTGATTGCTGTCCCAGTGGCCTTTGCCCTGATTACCTATTTTCATGTGTTACTTGGAGAGTTGGTCCCTAAATCATTGACTTTGCGTAAGGTCGACCAGGTGGCGCTAGGCGTGGCTGGGCCAATGGACGCGTTTATCCACATCACGCGTCCAGCAGTACGCTTGCTCAATGTATCTGCCGCATTCGTACTAAGGCTTTTTCGCGCGCCAATGGTTCATGAGGGTACGGTGCATTCGCCGGAAGAGTTGAAGCTGATTGCGACCGCAGCCCGGCGCGGCGGAATTCTGCCGGAGTTTCAGGAATCATTGATTCATCGCGCCGTGGAAGTGAATGAGATAACCACGCGCGAGATTATGACCCCGCGCCAGCGGATATTTTCGCTCCCGGCGGACATGCTGATTGAAGCAGCCAGTGCGCGGATTGTAGAAGAGTTGCACTCGCGCATCCCGGTATACGACCCGGCGCGGGGCCCGGACCATATCGTTGGAATCGTCTACTCCAAGGATGTTTCTCGGCTTATGCACTTTCGTGCCTCGGCCCGGACGCGTTTTTCCGATGCGCCCTTTACCGAACTGCGCCTCCGGCAGGTCATGCGCGAGGTGCTGGTGGTGCCGGAGACGAAACCTGTCCTCGACCTGCTGCAGGAATTTCAGCAGCGCCGCCGCCATCTGGCGATCGTCGTGGATGAGTTCGGCTCGACCGTCGGCCTTGTCACTGTGGAAGATGCCATCGAGCAGTTGGTAGGTGAAGTGGAGGATGAGTTTGATGTAGCCGCGAAAACGCCCCTTACCTCAGCCAGCGGAAGCGTGACACTCGACGGCAGCGTGAACCTGCGCGACCTGGAGACACAGATGAACTGGCATCTGCCGCGGGATGGAGGCGTGGAAACGCTGGCCGGTTTCCTGCTCGCGCGCCTTGGGAAAATTCCAAGAGGCGGCGAGACAGTCGAATTTGAAGAGCGCAAACTTACGGTCGCCGAGATGAACGGCAACCGCATCAGCAAAGTTGTTGTCGAAAATCTGCCCGCGCCGGGCGAGAGGCAGGAGAAAGCCTCCTGATGCAGGCCCTGCGGTCGCTGCTTATGCGACTGGTGTACACCATCCCGGTGGTGTGGCTGGTGGTTACGCTGGTCTTTCTTCTGATTCACATCGTCCCCGGCGATCCGGTCGAGCAGATGCTTGGGGAAGGCGCGCGCGCGCAGGATATCGCCGCGCTGCGTCATGCTTATGGGCTGGATATCCCACTCGGCCAGCAGTATATCCGTTACTGGCGCGGAGCGATTCATGGCGACTTGGGCAGGTCTGTGCGGTTGAATGACACGGTCACGCATCTTGTGCTCACGCGCTATCCATATACGGTGGAATTAACTGCCGCAGCGTTGTTCGTCGCATTGCTCCTGTCTATTCCGGCGGGAATCACTGCGGCGCTTCATCGAGCACGATGGCAGGACAATGTGCTCAGTGTTGTCAGCCTTTTTGGATTATCGTTTCCGGCATTTGCCATGGGGCCGATTCTCATCTTGCTGGTTTCCATCAAACTCGGCTGGCTGCCGGTGAGCGGCGCGGGTGGAGTGGACCACCTCATCCTGCCGGCCATCACCATGGGCAGCGCGTTGGCCGCGATCCTGACGCGCATGGTGCGCACGGCGATGCTCGAAGAACTGGGGCAGGACTACATCCGCACCGCGCGCGCCAAGGGATTGCCTGAGCGCACGGTCGTCTACAAACACGCTTTGCGCAACGCCATGATTCCCGTGCTCACGTTGATCGGCCTGCAATTTGGCGCTCTCCTCGCTGGAGCCATCGTCACGGAAACGATCTTCAGTTGGCCCGGAATTGGACGCCTCACCATATCGGCCATCTCGAACCGCGACTATGCGCTGGTGCAGGGTTGCATCCTTGCCATAGGGCTGACTTATGTGCTGGTGAACCTGCTGACCGACGTGTTGTACATGGTTGTAAATCCACGCATTCGGAATTGAGGCGTGTGTTAATGAAAGATTGTCATCCTGAGCGAAGCGAAGGATCTGTTTTGTTCCACTCTGCGAAAGAAGCAGGTCCTTCGCTTCGCTCAGGATGACAATGCGCGTAGAGACTACACAAGAGCTTTCAAACGCGGCTCGATTCTGGCTCCCGCAATCTCCAGAAACCCAATCGAAATCGGCAGCGAAAAACGCTTAGGCCCCGCACTACCCGGATTAAAGTAGAACACTCCCTTATTCCACTCGATCGAGGGTTTATGAGAATGCCCGCTGACAACAACCTGAATCCCGGCTGCAACCGGATCAAGATCGAGAGCATGGACATCATGCAGCATGTATATCGAGCATCCGCTCAATTCGACCAGCTCTGTTTCCGGCAGTTGTGAGCAAGCGCCGCTATTATCGACATTGCCGCGAATCGCGGTCAGAGGCGCAAGCTGCTGTAGTTGGTCAAGTATTGCCGGGTCGCCAACATCACCGGCGTGGAGAATGTGCTCAACGCCGAGCAGCGCTTCGACTGCTTCAGTCCGCAGCAGGCCGTGTGTATCGGAGATGACGCCGATCTTCATCTTCACCAGACTACGGGATTTGTACCCGGATTTCCTCAGCCCATGGGGCGAATTTCCGAGGCAGCCGGTTTGTGAATCCAGCGTAAAATCGTGACTATGAAGGTCACAGTCGGAGTCTCCGGTGGTGTCGCCGCCTATAAGGCAGCCGAACTTGTTCGCGCGTTGCAACGGCAGGCGCTCGATGTTCATGTTGTGATGACCGAAGCGGCGCAACAGTTCGTGCAGCCGCTGACCTTCGCATCGCTTACCGGGCACAAGGTCATCACCAGCCTTTGGGCAACCGATTCTGACGAGAGTAACCTGGCATCGGCCATCGAGCACATCGACGCGGCGCAGACCACGGATGCTCTGGTAGTCGCTCCGGCGACAGCGAACATTCTTGCCAAGTTCGCACAGGGCATTGCTGACGACTTCCTGACGACAATATACCTGGCGACGACGGCTCCGGTGATCGTGGCCCCGGCCATGAATGTCAATATGTGGAACCATCCCGCGACGTGCGCTAATCTCGCACTGCTGGAAGAGCGCGGCGTGCGCATCGTTTCGCCGGACAGCGGTTATCTTGCCTGCGGCATGATCGGCAGTGGCCGTCTGGCCGAGAATGACGCCATCGTGCAGGCGGTGCTCGACATTCTGAATCATCGCAACGACCTTGCCGGTGAGACGGTCATGATCACGGCGGGCGGCACGCGCGAAGCCATCGATCCAGTGCGCTTTCTGGGCAATCGCTCAAGTGGCAAGATGGGCTATGCGCTCGCGGAAGCGGCAGTGAAGCGCGGGGCAAAGGTGATTCTTGTGACGGCGCCAACTGCTCTTCGCGCGCCTATGAATTGCGAAGTCGTTCCTGTCGTCACAACCGAGGAGATGCGCTCGGCTGTATTGAGCAGGCTCGATGAAGCGACCATTGTCATCAAGGCCGCTGCTGTAGCCGACTATCGTCCTGTCATACAGGCAGAGCAGAAGCTGAAGCGCTCCGGACCGTTGACGCTGGAACTGGAGCCGACGGAAGACATTCTGGCTGAAGTCGTCCGCCGCCGCCGCGATGGAATGCTGGTCATTGGCTTCGCCGCCGAGACCGAAAACGCTATCGTCCACGGACGCGACAAGCTGCTGCGCAAGGGCGCTGACGCCATCGTGCTGAATGATGTTTCGCGTGAAGGCATCGGTTTCGACTCTGACCGAAACGCGGTTACATTCCTCACGCAGTCAACGGCCATCGAGCTTCCTGAGATGAGCAAGCGCGAGCTTGCCGACCGCATTCTTGAAGAGGTGATGGCCCTCCGCCGCCCGCAGAAAGTGGTTGCGGAACGGTAAACAATGCCTCGTCTCAATCCTGAACAACAGATGGCCCTTGCCGCGCGCGTCAACTACTATCGCGATCTAGGCGTGTTCGACTTTTATCGCCGGGGCGATGCGATTCCTGAAGCTGTATCTGCGGTTGAACCTTCAGAAGAAAACATGCTGAAAAAGTCCTCGATTGCTCCTCCTCAAGACTTGTTCACATCTGACTCTTTGATTGCTCCAGAGAAGCGCGAAGCCGCTCTCAGAGTCATCAGCGAAGATATTGGCGACTGTAAACGTTGCCCGCTGGCCTTTGCGGGACGGCATACCATCGTCTTTGGCGAAGGCGATCCGAATGCGCGTCTCATGTTCGTCGGTGAAGGGCCGGGCGCAGATGAAGATGCGCAGGGACGGCCGTTTGTCGGCAGAGCAGGGCAGTTGCTCAACAACATGATTACGGCAATGGGGCTCAAGCGCGAGCAGGTCTATATCGCCAACATCGTCAAGTGCCGTCCGCCGCAGAACCGCACGCCGGAGCCTGTGGAAGCGAACACCTGCTCGCAGTTTCTTTTCCGGCAGATCGACGTGATCCGTCCCGAGGTTCTTGTCGCTCTCGGTTCGACGGCCGCCACCTATCTGCTGGGCGGCAAATCATCCTTGAGCGCTCTGCGCGGGCGCGTGCATGAGGCCCGCGGATCGAAGCTCATCGTCACCTACCATCCGGCATACCTGCTGCGCGATCCGCGGCAGAAGAAGGAAGCCTGGGCCGACCTGCAGATTGCCATGCGCGAGTTGGGACTGAAAGCTCCGAAGCGATCCGCTGAGGAGTAAGCGGTTTAAGGAACTAGCCGAATAAATCCAAAGTAAAATTCATGCGTCCACAGGTTTACACTGGCGGCCTACAGTTCTGTGCGCTGAACGGAGGCGGCATGGACACAACGATCCTCGACGCAATCCCCGGCACAAATCCGAGTGGCGAGAATCTTCGACACGAACTGATTTATGGAGAGATTCGCAAGCGCATCAGGAGAGCGCGGGGCGAAGTGTTTTCCCATCCGGGTGATCTCGACTATTGCAGCGCCGATGAAGACTGGCGATTTGTTGCCCGTACCTGCCGCGATTTGCTGATGCGACGAAGCAAAGACCTGATGCTCGCAGCGTGGCTGATCGAGGCGCAGCTTGCACTAGATGGATTAGCCGGACTGCAGGATGGACTCGACATACACCGCGGATTGTTAGAGAACTTCTGGGAAACGCTGTACCCAGAGATCGAAGACGGCGATATTGAGTCCCGGCTGCGTATTTTCGAATGGCTGGACCAGCAGCTTGCAGTATCGGTTGAGGGAGTTCTTGCGATTTACCCAAAGACCGACGACCTTGAGGGCCGCCGCAAAAGAAACTGTGAACTCGATGCTTGTATCGAAAGACTCAAGACGCTGGAAGAGGCATGTTGGAAGAAGTTCGGTGACGAGGGTCCGGTATTCGCGAAGTTGCGTAATACGTTGCTGGGGCATTTGGCCGGTGAAGACAATCTGGCGGCGCTGCTTGCAGACGCGGAAGACCTTCCCGTGAGCGAGTCTGAACTTCGATTGATAGAGATCGAAAAACGAAAGCAGGTAGTGGAAGGACTCTTGGAGGCGCGCCGTTATGATGCGGCACTTCACACGGTGCACGAGTTTCCTGAATCGGAGGAAGTGAACCGCTTACTCGATTCGGTGCGTAACCAGATACAGGAAAAAAGGAGTGCTGTTTCTCCGCCGCCGCGTGCTCCAGCGCCTGCTATGCCCGCGTCAATTGTCGTTCGCGAGCCACAAAAAGTGGATTTTACCCTGACGGCTCCAGCCGCAGTTGTCCCGTCAGTGCCATTTGAGATTTTTATCTGGGCACACGAATCTGGTCAGCGGTCGCGTGTGCTGGCTCGGGCTCGCGAGGAACTCGGAGTGCGAGATGTGCTGGCACGGGCGAAGGGGCCGGTCAAGCTTTTGACCGGAACCGTGTTGCGCGTACAACTTAGAATTCCTGGCGCAGTAATTGATGAGTCGGAAGATACGATGGTGTGGGAAGGTGAATCCACCTGCGCTTCGTTCGTGGTTACACTGCCTGAGTTAAGCAGGGAAGCAAAGTGCTACGGCTCTGCCCACATCTATGCAAACGGCGTTCAGATTGCGAAGATTCCATTCCTGTTATCGGCAGCGGGTACAGCAGACATCATTGAGGCTTCTGGGGTTCGATACAAGAATGCCTTTGCCTCGTACGCGTCAGCCGATCGCGATGCTGTGCTGGGACGGATCCAGGGCATCCACAAAATTGCGCCAGAGTTGGATGTGTTTCTCGATGTGCTGTCGTTGCGCTCAGGACAGAACTGGGAAACGGAATTGTGGCGGGTGATTCCTGCAAGCGACATTTTTTACCTGTTCTGGTCTACTCATGCCCGAGACTCGGAATGGGTGGAACGGGAATGGAGATGCGCGCTGCGCGAACGTGGCATTGAGTTCATCGATCCGATTCCGCTGGAGTCGCCGCAGGAGTCACCGCCACCGCCAGAGCTTAGATCGCTTCATTTCAATGATTGGGAACTGGCGTTTCGGCGCAGCAACATTTCCACCTAGGTATAACCAAATACTGAACTTGTTCCCCTTGCCCTTCTACAAAAGATGAAGTATTAATCTTCTTGTAGAAGTGAAAGGGTAAATCATTGACCGAACGCATCGATCTCCCGCAGGGAACTTTAGACCTGCTCATCCTCAGAACTTTGTTGCCCGGGTCACAGCATGGCTGGGCCATAGCAGACCGCGTGCAGCAGGTGTCGAGCGACGTGCTCAGGATTCAGCAGGGGTCGCTGTATCCGGCGCTGCACCGCCTGGAGCGGCGCGGTTGGATCAAGGCCAGATGGGGGGCATCGGAAAATAACCGGCGCGCGAAGTATTACGGACTGACCCGCTCGGGACGGAAGCAGCTTGAGGCGGAAACCGAGAGCTGGAGCAGGCTGACCGCTGCGGTCGCCCAGATTCTGGAAAGCGTGTGAGGCCGCAATGCTAAGTGACTTGTTGTATCGCCTGCGCGCGCTGTTTCGTCGGAACACTGTAGAAGCGGAACTGGATGATGAACTGCGCTTCCATTTCGAGCATGAAGTGGAGAAGTACCGTAAGACAGGCATGAATGAAGACGAGGCGAGGCGGCGCGCGCGAATGAGTTTCGGAGGGCAGGAGCAAGTGAAGGAAGACTGCCGCGAAGCGCGGGGTACAGGCCTGATCGAGAGCGGGCTGCAGGATATTCGCTACGCTCTGCGGCAGTTGCGCAAGACTCCGGGCTTTACGATCACGGCAGTGTTGACCCTTGCACTGGGAATCGGAGCGAACTGCGCGATTTTCACACTTGTAAACGCCGTGCTGCTGAAGAACCTGCCGGTGACCGATCCGAAGACGCTGGTGCGGCTGGGCAATAACGACGATTGCTGCGTGGGGGAGGGGACAAACGGCGACAGCGGCGAATACTCTCTCTTCTCGACCGACACCTATGAGCAATTAAAAAAGAATGCGCCGGAATTTGAAGAACTGGCGGCCATTCAGGCGGGCTTTACCTTCAGGCCCGTGACTGTGCGACGTGATGGGAATGGAGAACTGGCGCGGTCGGTAATGGGCGAATTTGTCTCCGGCAACTACTTCCGGACATTCGGACTGAAGCCACAGACAGGACGGCTGTTCACGGATGCCGACGACGTTCAGGGCGCGCCGATGGTTGCAGTAATGAGCTATGAGAAGTGGATGAACGACTATTCGGGCGACCCTGCGATTGTTGGCAGCACGTTCTACATCAATACAAAGCCAGTGACGATTGCCGGAATTGCTCCTAAGGGATATTTCGGAGACCGGCTGGTGAGCACGCCGCCAGACTTTTATCTACCGATTGAGACAATGCCGGTGCTCGCGAATGTTGCATATGTCCATGACCCTGACCAGAACTGGCTCTATATCGTTGGTCGCGTAAAGCCGGGCGTGCAACTTGGTCCGCTACAGGCGAAACTGAGCGGACTACTGCGGCAGATCTTTGCGCCGAGCGAAATGTTTTCAGGACCACATCATGACGAACTGCTGGCGAAGGCGCACATCGTGGTGACGCCGGCTGGCGGGGGGATTCAGTGGATGCAGGACGACTATTCTTCGCACCTGCACCTGTTGACGTGGGTCGCTGGCCTGGTGCTGCTGATTGCATGCGCGAATATCGCCAACCTGCTGCTGGTGCGTGGCATGGCGCGGAAAGCCGAGATGTGCGTGCGGACAGCATTGGGAGCGGCACGCAGCAGAATCATCCGGCAGTTGCTGACAGAGAGCCTCGTGCTGGCGGTGTTGAGCGGGCTTGTCGGGCTGGTTGTGGCATATGCCGGGACACGGATGCTGCTGATGTTGGCGTTTCCCGGAGACCAGAATGTTCCGATCAACGCAAGCCCATCACTGGAAGTGCTGGGATTTGCCTTTTCACTGTCGCTGGTGACGGGCGTGCTGTTTGGAGTAGCTCCGGCATGGATCGCGGCACAGGCTGAACCAGCCGATGTACTGCGCAGCAGTTCTCGGTCAACAGTCTCAGGCGCTTCGCTGCTCCAGCGTGGACTCGTCGTAGGGCAAGCGGCTCTGTCGTTGGTGCTGCTGGTGGGCGCGGGATTGTTTTCGCAAAGTCTGAACAAGCTGGAAAGCACGAACATGAGGCTGGAAACGAAGAACCGCTATATCGTCCACTTCAATGCTCAGACCGCGGGATACGCGCAGACACAGGTAGAGGCGCTTTATCGAACAATGGAAGACCGGTTTCATGCGATTCCTGGCGTGAAGAGAGTCGGTATCAGCTCCTATACGCCGATGGAAGACAACAATAACGGCTGGGGCGTGCAGGTAGAAGGAAAGCCTCGTGTGGATGGGACTTGGGCATCGCGTATCAAAGCGAATGCGGAGTACTTTGATTCGGTGGGAACGCGCGTCGTGATGGGGCGCGGTATCGGGACACAGGACACTTCAGCTACGCGGCCGGTGGCGGTTGTGAATCAGACGTTTGTGCGGAAGCTGTTTGCGGCGGGTGAGAATCCGATCGGGCAGCATTTTGGCGGCGGTCCAGAGTCTCCCGCCGAATGGGAGATCGTGGGCGTAGTGGAAGATACGGCCTACACGAACGTCCGCTGGAAGGACCATCTGATGTACTTTGTGCCGCTGGGCCAGAGGCCGTTGGGCACGAAGGAACCGATCGAAAAGGACGAGTCGATGTATGTCAATGCAATCGTCCTCGACACTGACTACCCGATCAACAACATGGAAACGCTGGCGCGGCAGACGCTTGCGGCAATCAATCCAAATCTGACCGCCCAGAAATTCCAGACCTTCGATGCACAGATTGCCGACCGTTTTACAGAAGAACGTTTGCTGGCCCGGCTGACAATGCTCTTTGGCGGGCTGGCGCTGCTGCTGGCGACAATCGGCCTTTACGGCGTCACTTCATATACAGTTGTGCGGCGGACTTCGGAGATCGGCATTCGCATGGCTCTGGGCGCGGAACGCGGCAGCGTGATTGCGATGGTGATGCGAGGGGCGGTATTCCAGACTCTATTGGGTCTGGCCATTGGAGTCCCGATTGCTTTACTTTGCGTGCGCTTTGTGAAGGCGCAGCTCTATGAGATTGCCAGCGTGGATTCCAGTGTGCTCACTGTAGCCATACTGACGCTTGCTGTGGCAGCTTGTATTGCCGGATTGATTCCCGCGCGACGGGCAGCCTCCACCGATCCTGTGCAGGCGTTACGAACGGAGTAAGAAATGCGGAAAGCTAGGCAGTGATGCCAACGCTTTCCGCACCGTTGTATTTTCATTTACCAGGGCAGCGGCTGGCCCATGTGGAAGTAGCCGCCTGTCGGGCCGTCGGCGGCCAGCGTTGCAAGCTGGACGCTGGTCTTTGCGCCATCTGGGATTTCCATCGGCGCCGCGTCGGTGCCCATATCGGTCTTTACCCAACCGGGATGCGCGGAGTTGACCTTAATCTTCGTGTCCTTCAACTCATAAGCCAGATGAATGGTGAATGCGTTGAGTGCCGCCTTGGATGCATCGTAGGCAAGGACCTTGGCGCCATAGATGGGCGAGCCGGGATCAGCATGCAGAGTGAGCGAGCCCAGAATGCTGGACAGATTGACAATGCGGCCTTCAGGCGCTTTCTTGATGAGCGGGAGCAGCGTCTGCGTCAGCTCAATCGTGCCGAAGAAGTTGGTGTCGAAAGTCTCACGCAGGACGGCCGGCGAAACTTTGCTCGCGTTGTTTCCATCCAGAAAGTTTTCCCTTGAGATCCCAGCATTGTTAATCAGAATGTCGAGCTTGCCATAATTCTTGTCGAAGTAGGCATAAGCTTCTTTGTAGTCAGCCGGCTTGGTTATGTCGAAGCGAATAACATCCACATCGAGACCTTCAGCCTTCAGCTTCGCGATAGCTGCTTTGCCATTCTCCAGACTACGCGAGCCGATAACGGCTTTGACGCCGGCTTGTGCCAGCTGACTCGCTGTTTCAAGACCAATGCCCCGGTTCCCGCCAGTAATAAATGCAATTTTTTTCTCTGTAGCCATGCTCGTAGAGTACTCCTCAGTGGTGTCATTGAGATGAACCAGACGGGGATTGGATTCAGAAGAAAGCCGGAACAGGATTGCTGTCCCGGCCTTGAAGCGCGTCAGAGGATGATCTGGTTGGAGACCAGCCGGATACGCCAGTCAAAAGTGACATTAGGCGCGGGGTTTCCATTAGCGTCCCATGTGTAAACAGTAATTTGAACATCGTTATAACTGTTCGGACTGTTCGGATCAGGCACCAACGAGTAAGTCATGGTAAGGAACGACGGGCTGGCCGAGCGGACAGTCGCCTGCAGGTTGATTGGGGCGGCCAGTGACCGGACCAGCGGCAGGCATATCGCGCTGCTCAACAGGAAGGTGACGTTGCCATTGCCTCCCGTGGTAGAGCTTGCGTTGCCATCGAGTAGGGAAGACGAAACGCAGCTCTGGCCGAGAACAATGATGCTTCTCCAGAGGACGGTCCCATCGGCATAATCATGCGCGCCGACAGGCCATCGCAAACTAATGATCTGTTCCGGCGCAATGTCGATTTCGTGGCCCGCGGCAACTTCAATCTGCTTTTTCAGAGCTTGTAGGTCGGCCTTTTTTTCAGATTTTTTCTCCATTTTCTGCTCCTTCAAATAGGTGGTTCGCCCACACGGATAAAAAGTGATCGGGGCCCGTAATGCGGTCTTGTCTGGTAGTGTTTCTGGAGGCTAATGCGTTGCAGATATTTCGAGGTGGACTGAACTTATGAGGATTTCAGCACGGGTATCCAATCAACACGACAGAAACATGCTCGATCTTCAGACCGGCGAGCATAAGCACTCTTTGGACATCCCGGCCAAGGCGAACAGCCGTGGTTCGAGCGTGAATGGCGGAGAACTGCTCTTTCTCGCTCTTGCGACTTGCTACTGCAATGACATCTACCGCGAAGCGGGGAAGCGCGGGATTGAGGTAAGAAGCGTTGAAGTCGAGGTGAGCGGCGAATTTGGCAACGAGGGCGAAGCGGCGCGTGATATCAGTGGATGCCGAGGCGAGCCGGGAAGAGATCCTGGATCTCATGCGGCATACAGACTCCGTGGCCGAGATACACAACACGCTCAGAAATGCTTCGAAAGTAGTGCTGTCGCACTGTGAAGCCGGCGAAGTGTAGGCCTTCGTTCATTCTGTTACTCTCGCCTAAAGCCATGCCTGCATTTTGCGATGTTGCCCTGCCGGTTCCGCTGGACCGCGCATTTACCTATGCGCTGAATGGCGAGGTCCCGGGCATAGGCTGCCGCGTTCTGGTTCCGTTTCGCAATGAAAAGCTGACAGGCGTAGTGGTGCGATTGCATGACAATGCGCCGCCTGTAGAAGCAAAGGCGCTGATAACAGTGCTCGACCGCGAGCCAATTCTGTCTGAAGCTCTTCTGGAGTTGGCCCAGTGGATAGCGCAGTACTACATCGCTCCATTGGGTGAGGTGTTGCGCACCATGCTGCCGCTGATGGCCGAGGTGCGGCGTGTGGTGCTGTATAAGATCACCGACACTGGCCGTCAGATGCTGCACGAAGGCGCTGAAAAAGGCTCATCGCGGCGCTCCAAGCTTTCACCCGCAGACCAGAACATGGAATACGCCGTACTGAATTACCTGGAGAGCGGGGAGGCGATGAAGGTTTCGCGCCTGCGCTCTTCAACCGGAGCCAGCCTGCAACTACTGCATGGCATGTTGCGCAAGCGTTGGATTGCACGCGAAACAGCGGCGGATGCTCGCGATGCTCGCCGGACAGTGCGCTTTGCGGTGCTGGTAGAAGGCGCGCGGCTGCCGAAGCTGAACGAGAACCAACAGGCGATTCTGGCCGAATTGGCTGGAGCTGGTGGCGAGCTTCCAGTCGCCGAGCTATGCAGGCTGACCCTGCCGCAGTCAACATTGGCCACGCTGGTTAAGCGCGAATTGGTGGAGATTAAAGAGCGGCCAGCGGATTTTCATCTGACCGCGCTGGGAGTGAAGCGGCCTGAGTATGAACTGAACGCCCAACAGGTCGCCGCATTCGACGTGATTACGACTGCGGTTGCTTCCGGCGAGTTTCGGCCGCATCTGCTGCATGGCGTTACCGGATCGGGCAAGACGGCGGTGTATCTGTCGGCTATGCGTCACGCGCTTGATCAGGGCAAGTCCGCGATTCTGCTGGTGCCGGAGATCGGGTTGACTCCGGCGATGGCGGCGCAACTGCATCATGCGTTTGGATCCGAAGTGGCGCTGCTGCATTCCGCGCTTACTCCGGAAGAGCGCGCCGAACAATGGCACCGGATTCGCAGAGGCGATGCGCGAATTGTGGTTGGAACGCGGTCCGCTGTTTTTGCTCCGGTTGCGAATCTTGGATTGATTGTCGTCGATGAGGAGCACGATTCAAGCTACAAGCAGGAAGAGATGCCGCGCTACCATGCCCGCGATGTGGCGGTGATGCGGGCGAAGCTGTCATCGGCTGTCGTGGTGCTGGGGTCGGCGACGCCATCGCTCGAGTCATGGCAGAACGCTCTGCGCTGGCGCTACACAAAAATCGAAATGCACGAGCGCGTGAATCAGCGGCCGCTGCCTCTGGTCGAGCTAGTGGACATGCGGCGCGAGTTTCAGGAGACAGGGCAGGAGCAGCTTTTCTCCCGCGCTCTGGTTGAGGAAACGAAAGCCGCGCTCGACCGGGACGAGCAGGCCATCATTCTATTGAACCGACGCGGCTATTCCTATGTAGTCCTGTGCCGCGCATGTGGCGAAAAGCTTGAATGCGAGAACTGCGCCATCTCGCTGACCTACCATAAAGCCGTCGGTGAGGACGTGCGCGCGCAGGTGGGGCAGCGACTGGAATGTCACTATTGCGGTTACAAAAGAACCGTGCCGAAGCTCTGCACCAAATGCGAAAGCGAGCACCTGTATTTTCTTGGCGCGGGCTCGCAGCAGGGCGAAGAGCGGCTGCAGGAAATTTTCCCCGGCGCGCGCATCGGGCGCATGGACCGCGATACTGTGCGCGGCAGGCACGATCTCGAACGGCTGCTGATGCGGCTGCACTCCGGCGAGATCAATCTGCTTGTCGGCACGCAGATGATCGCCAAGGGCCACGATATCCACGGCGTAACTCTGGTCGGCGTCGTGGGCTGCGACCATGCGCTGGGATTGCCGGACTTTCGCGCGTCAGAGCGTGTATTTCAGCTCATGACGCAGGTTTCCGGACGCGCCGGGCGCGGAGAGCTTCCGGGAAAAGTGATTGTGCAGACCTATCATCCCGATCACTACGCGATTGAATGCGCGGCCAAGCACGATTTTCACGCATTTGTGGATCGCGAATTAAAATACCGCCGTTGGATGCACTATCCGCCGTTCAATTCTTTGGCAAATGTGCTGATTCAGAGCCAGCATCTCGAAGAAGCAGCTGGATGGGCCGCGACGCTGGGGCGTTGGTTTCAGCAGACGCAGATGACCGGCGTACGGGTGTTGGGTCCGGCGACCGCGCCGATTTCAAAAATCAAACGCATTTATCGCTTTCACCTTGTCATGAAGGCGGAAAAGCGGCAGCTTCTTGCCAAAACTCTTCAGGCCATGCTGGCCCATGCTGAAGAGTCCGGAATCCCGCGGCGAAACCTGATCATCGACGTCGATGCAGTCAGCCTGATGTAAAGAGCTCAATAGGTTGCCTGCGCTAGTCACAAGATTTTCGTGTCGTACAAATTATTTTGCATATAAATAAATCCGTTCGCTTGCGAAATTAATGAGCGTAATCGATGATGGTTTTAACCCACTGAGCTGCCTATACATCTAGACCGCTCCAATGAATAACAAATGATGTGAAAACGATTTCCGGAGGCACACCATGTTTAATGGCTTGCGATCACGCCTTACAGGCGTGTCGTTCCGTTCACTTTGTGTAGTTCTTGTCGTCTCGTTTTTATTCCTTGTACCAGCAAACGTTTTAGCACAAATCGACCAGGGATCGATTAGTGGAACGGTGAAGGACACGACCGGCGCGGTCATTCCAAACGCCACCGTCACTCTCACCAATGCAGATACTGCCCTTGAGTTCTCACGCACGACGGATGCCAGCGGTTTCTACATCTTCACGCCTATCAAAATCGGCCATTATTCCCTGGTAGCATCCGCGTCTGGATTTGTTTCGGAAAAGCGCGAGAATATTCAGGTCGATGTCAGCCAGCGGGTCGGCGTCGATCTTGTTCTAAAGGCTGGCGCAGCCACTCAAACCGTTACCGTCACTGGGACGCCGGCTCTCCAGACGGAAGACGCTTCAACTGGGCAGGTTTTCTCCACGCAGGTCATTCAGGACACACCGCTTGACGGACGCAACTATGTATTTGTCGCGCAATTGGCCACCGGCGTAGCCGCGCCGAATCAGGGTTTCCGTCAGGTTGCCGGCGCGGGAGATTTCACGTCGAATGGAAATCGCGTCTCGCAGAATAATTTCATTCTCGACGGCGTGGACAACAACTCGAACATGCAGGACTTCCTGAATGGAGCCACCTATGCCGTGCGCCCGCCCCCGGATGCGCTAGCGGAGTTCAAAGTGCAGAGCAGTGACTACAGCGCGGAACTGGGGCGCTCGACCGGAGCAGCGGTCAATGCCTCCATCAAGTCCGGCACGAATAGTTTTCACGGAAGCCTCTGGGAATATTTCCGCAGCGATAAGATGGCGGCGATTGACTACTTCAACAGTGGCCAGACTGCATATCATCAGAACCAGTTCGGCGCGACCCTGGGCGGTCCGTTTCTCAGGAACAAGCTCTTCTTCTTTGCCGACGCGCAGGGGACTCGCATTTCGTCGTTTGTGCCTGCTTCGCCCGACAATACTGTGCCCACCGCTGCCATCCGGAATGGCGACTTCTCCGAGATGCTTGATCCAAACAATACAGCGGGCAACGGATCCATCCCGCTTTATCAGGTTGGCGGTAATCCCACCAGCGCTCCGGGCGCGCCAGAAAATCCGAACGGGCCTCAGAACTATCTGACATGCAATGGCGTGCAGAATGTGATTTGCCCAGGTCAGGTCAACACGGTTGCGCAGGGAATTCTGAATCTCTTTCCGGCGCCGAATCAGGGTGGTCCGCATCAGGTGTTCAACAACTACACCATTCCGGCAACCTCCTTCAGCAACAACACGACTCAGTATGATGCCCGTCTGGATTTCAACCTATCCGCATCAGACCAGATTTTCGGGCGCTACAGCTACTCCAACAATCCGACGACGTATACGCCTCCGCTGGGAATTCTTGACGGCGGCGGTTTTGGCACCGGTGGACAGAACTCCAACTATGGCAAGAGCGGCGTCGTGAGCGAGACGCATTTCTTCAGTCCGACGCTCTCCAATGAATTTCGCGCCGGCTTTAACTGGCTCTTTGCCGCATATCTGCAGGCCAACAGCAACCTGAACCTTGCAGCGCAACTCGGCATGGGCGGCATACCTTTCGGCCCGAACTTGGGCGGCATGCCGGACATTGGGTTTGGAGGATATCTCAACGGTGTCGGCGTTGCGGGATATGTGCCGTCAGACGAAAAACAGAACGTGCTGCAACTGATCGACAACGTGTCGAAAGTATGGGGAAGGCACAGCCTCAAGATGGGTGTGGACTTTCAGCACATTCGTTTTTATGGCCTGCAACCGCCCAATGGGTTAGGAAGCGAAAATTTCTCCGGCACCTACACTTCCGACCCCGGGAACCCGAATATTCTTACCGGCTCCGGCGCCGCGGATTTTCTTCTGGACCTGATGAACAGCTCTTCCATCACCAGCATCACTCCGGTAACAGACGTGCGCTGGTATGAATCAGCCTATGTCCAGGACGACTGGAAGGTGACGCCGCGCCTGACTCTGAACCTGGGCCTGCGCTGGGAATACACCCAGCCGATACGCGAGGTCCACGATTACCAGGCGAACTTTATCGGCAACTTTGCCGGCATGAACCAGGGAAGCGGCACATATCTCATTCCAAAATCGCAGGCGAGCTATCCGATTCCAACTCAGTTGCAGCAGGCCTTTGCTGCCGACAACATCACTGTGCAATACGTCTCGAATCAATACCTGGTCAATCCGCAGAAGTGGAATTTTGCTCCTCGCGTGGGCGTGGCATTCATGGCCGATCCAAAAACAGTGGTGCGGGCTGGGGGAGGTGTGTTCTACGGCGGGTTGGAGAACATCGGCCTAGGCTTGAACCTGGGCAACAATGCGCCGTTTAATGTGAATGCGAATTTCAATCCCATTCCAAATGTGTGCCAGAACATCAACGGGGATGTCACCTGTCCGACCAATGGGCAGACTCTGGAGACAGGCTTCAGCGAAGCGTTGAACGCTCCTAATGGAGGCCTGGTCAACTTTGCCAACCTGCCCACCATTTACACCGCTGACCAGAATGCGAAAAGCCCGTATATCGTGGCCTACAACCTGAGTTTTCAGCACGCGCTCACCAATACTCTCACCTTCACTATTAACTATCAGGGCAACCAGAGCCGGCATCTGCAGTCGAGCTATAACGCAAACCAATATCCGGGAGTTGTTCCTCGCGGCGCGAATGGACAGGACTATCAGCCCTTCCATGATTTCGGCGTCGTATCCGTCAGAAATACCGGCGTCGGCCGCTACGATTCGCTGCAGGCGAAGATGGATAAGCGTTATTCACACGGCTTGTATTTTCTCGCTGGCTATACCTGGTCGCATTGCCTGGACGATGCTTTTGGTCCGATTGGCCAATCGCAATACGGCGGCTATCGCAACCCGAACTTCCTGGGCTTCCGTTATGACTACGGCGCTTGCACGCAGGACGTCCGCAACCGGTTCACCTTCTCTCCGCAATATGAATTGCCCTTCGGCGCGGGAAAGAGGTTCCTCAATCATGGCGGCATCACCGACGCAGTTGTAGGGGGATGGAAAACGAGTCTCATATTCCAGGTGCAGACAGGCACGCCCATCTTCCTGAACTCAAGCAATCAGGGCAGCAGCTACCCCATCAAAATCGGCGATCCATTTTCAGCCGGAGGCACTGCAGACCCGGCAACGCAGCCGCAGTTTGACTGCACGACGACGGTGCGCTCGCTGCAATCCTGGTATAACCCATGCGCTTTCAAGAACCCTCCGCGTGCATACAATGGACCTGACGATCCAAGCCATAACCTAATCAACATCGCCAATGCCGGCACCCAACCCTTTGGGCCTCCGGGACGCGTCTCACTGAATGGGCCGGGCTTCTACGGGCTGGATATGTCGCTCTTCAAGAGCTTCCGCATCCCGTTCCATGAATCCGCCGTCCAGATCCGGGGCGATGCTTTCAATCTCTTAAATCATCCATCCTTCGGGAATCCGAACAACAGCCTGACCGGCAATTCAGCCAGCAGCATTACTTCAACCCGCTTCAGCGCTTTGATTCCGAACGCACGCGTGCTGCAAGTAGCAGCGCAATATAGTTTCTAGCTTGAGAGGAATGGATGTATATAAAGAGGGGCTATTAGACGGCCCCTTTTTAGCTTTTCTATTCCAGTCCGGCCAATCCGGGAAATTAGGCCGGACACTCTTAGCGTGCATACTTCGATGAGGACAACACATGTCAGATATCAGACAAGCGCGAGCAGCGTTGGTACAGCGAATTCTGGAAGGAGCCGGTAAGGCGTCGCCCTCCGAGCGTCGGGCAGCGTTCGACAACAGCGGTCTCGCCGAACCACTTAGCGCGTTGGCCGACAAGGTTGCCAGACGTGCCTGTTGGATCACGGACGAAGACATCAACGCCGCGCGTGGTGCAGGTCTCAGCGAAGACGAGATATTCGAGATCGTGGTGTGCGCTGCGGTTGGGCAAGCCACTCGGCAGTACGATGCGGCGCTTGCGGCCCTTGGGACCGCGCTCGGGAAGGAGTGAGATCATGCGCCTTCAAATCCTTGATAACGGCCACGGTTTTGGTACGAAGGCGCTTTTCGCGATCATTCGAACTGTCTCGCGCCAGCCTGTGCTTGACGTTGTCAAACTGGTCAAGTATCGGTCTGACTTTTACGGCGGCCCGATGTCGAGAGTGACCGAGGAGGCGATGCGCGGGCCTTCCACCTGGTCTGTAGGTGATCGCGAATTAATGGCCGCGTTCATCGCGAAGACGAACCAGTGCGAATTCTGTATCAAGGCGCATTCGGCGGTTGCGCAAGCGGCATATTATCGCGACGGGAAAGAGCTTCCTGACTTGTCGCCCGATTTCGATAAGGATGCCGTCGAGGAGCCATTGCGTGCGACCCTGCTCATGCTGGGCAAACTAACGCGCGAACACGTAGTGAATGCGGATGACATGCGCGCAGTCCTGGCCGCCGGGGCTACGCGCCAACAGATTGAGGATGCGCTCGCGGTCTGTTTCTCGTTCAATGTGATCGGACGGTTGGCCGATGCCTTCGGGTTCTTCGTGCCTGGTCCTGATGCTTTTGAGGCTGGCGCGAAATACCTTCTCGCGCGCGGCTACCGTTGAACACACATCGCGGCTAATTCAGTGTGAGATGGGAAAGGAATAGCTATTCGTCGAGTAGATGCAGTTCTTTGCCAGGTTTGAAGCGAACCGCCTTGCCGGGGGTAATGGTCACCTCTGCGCCGGTCCTCGGGTTTCGGCCGATCCCGGTCTTGCGCGGGCGCACATTGAAAACGCCAAAGCCCCTTAATTCAATGCGATCGCCTGCGGCCAAGGCCTTTTTCAGGCTTTCAAATACCGTGTCCACCGCAGCTTCCGCCTTATTGCGCGGCAGGCCCGTACGTTCGATGACGTGATGAATAATGTCTTGTTTTATCAACGCGTTCACCCCTATCTGTAAGGCTTTGCCGATGGAATCACGGCTACAGGGATACTAGAAAGCTTTTCCTGCAATGTCAATGCGCCTGTGTCACTTAAGATGCACATTTTGAGTGGATTATTCTACTTTTTTTGATTTCGCGATACCCTGAAAGAGCAGGGCAAGGAGTTGCATGTCAATTAAGAGCGACCGCTGGATTCGTGAGCAGGCCACCATACACCAGATGATCCATCCTTTCAGCGAAAAGCAGGTAAAGGAAGGGGTTATCTCCTATGGATTGTCTTCGTATGGGTACGATTTACGGGTTTCCGATGAATTTAAAATCTTTACAAACGTAAATAGCGCTATCATTGATCCTAAGGATTTTGACGAGCGGTCGTTTGTGACAGTGCAGGCCGAGTCGGTGATTATCCCCCCAAACTCCTTTGCACTGGCGCGCTCAGTCGAATATTTCAAGATTCCGCGGGACGTACTGACAATCTGTGTTGGGAAGTCGACATATGCCCGGTGCGGCATCATCGTGAACGTGACCCCATTTGAACCGGAGTGGGAGGGTTACGTGACCTTGGAAATTTCAAACACGACGCCTTTGCCGGCTCGTGTATATGCCAATGAAGGGCTCTGCCAGATTCTCTTCTTCCAGTCGGATGATGTATGCGAAATAAGCTACGCTGATCGCCGCGGGAAGTATCAGAAACAGCAGGGAATTGTTCTGCCGAAGTTGTGATGGAAGAAGCACGCAAGTACGCGCAGCGCCTCAGAGTCGGCCTCTTCGCAGTTGAGCCGATTCGACGCGCCGGATTGCGCAGCATTCTGGAAGAAATGCCCAGCATCGAGCTGATTGATGCTGGCCTGGATGGCCTGCTTGCCGCCGAAGCGCTGCACATAGCCGTCATCAGCCTGATGGTCCGCTCAGAAGTTCTGACGACTATCGAACGGTTGCGGGCGGCCACACCTGCTGTCCGCATCATCGTGATGAGCGAAGGCGGAGACGACGAAAGCGTCATCACCACAATTCTGGCGGGAGCGAAGGGATATCTGCAGGATAATGCAGAGCCGGCCGAGGTAGCACGGGCCGTGGAAGTTGTGGCGAGCGGATCAATCTGGGCGCCGCGCAGGACCCTGTCCATGCTGGTTGACCGCATGGTCGATGGAGGGACATTCTCTCAACGGACCGCCCCTCAATTCACCCATCGTGAACTGGAAGTGCTCCAGTTGCTGGTGTTCGCTCGATCCAACCGCGAGATTGCCGAAGCGCTCGGCATTGAGGTCCGCACCGTCAAATCTTATGTTGGGCGGATGATGCGGAAAGTCGGTGTGGGGAACCGGATTGCACTCTCAATCCACGCCGCAAAGCATGCTCTTGGTGGAGGCCCAGGCAAGAGCAATTAGAGACGCAGCCCGCTTTATCTGCCTGATAAATCAATAGCATACGCTCTGCTGTGCCCGAGTTCCCGAGGGACTTACTTAGGTGCATCCTACCTCAGTTATCTTGCAGCAATTATAGGAAAGCCGTACAACCCTACTAGCAACAACGCAGATCTGGGGAACGGGGCTGGCCTGTGCAGGTATCGCAAGGCCACCCCTTTTTTTCAAGATCAATTGGTAGCCTTCTTTCCACATCACCCGGCAATAACCCTCCTGACATGAATCTGCTTTTTCAAATTCAAACCCGAGTGATTGGTCCGGCATCCCAACTTCTTGAGTGATGGATTCTTGACCGCGGGGTCCTTTTCCAGAAGGATGAAAAGCATGTCGATCTTCGCGGAAGAACAAAATACGACTGTATGGTATGTAAGGGAGAACAAAAATTATGAAAAAGATTTTTGCGTTGTTGTGCATTGTGGGAATGACTTTGCCAGCGCTTGCTGCGAGCGATAAAGCAACTCTTAACGCACGTCTGGAGAGCGCCCGTACGGTGATCGATGAGATCATGCAGACGCCTGACAAGGGTATTCCTAATTCGATTGTGAAAAAGGCCACCTGCATTGCAGTTGTTCCCAGCTTGAAGAAGGGCGCGTTCATCGTTGGTGCGGAATATGGACAGGGGGTGGTAACCTGCCGCACCGGACGGGGTTGGAGCGGCCCAGTCTTCATCCGTATGGCGGGAGGATCGTTTGGTTTCCAGATTGGCGGGCAGGGAACAGATCTTGTATTGGTAGCCGTCAATGACAAAGGATTGCAGGACCTGTTGAAAAGTAAGTTTAAGATTGGCGGGGATGCTGCCGCTTCCGCCGGTCCGGTTGGGCGTAACGCACAGGCTGAGACCGACATCTCCATGCGGGCCGAGTTGTTGACCTATTCGCGCAGCAAGGGACTGTTTGCCGGCATCGACCTTGACGGCACGACAGTCAGCCAGAACACCGAAGACACAACGACCTTGTATGGCGCGCCGCATACCTTTAATGAAATCCTTAAAGGAAATGTGCTGCCGCCGGAGGATTCGCGGCCATTCCTGCGCACGATTGCTAAGTATTTCCATACTTCACAGGTGGAATCGGGTTTGTAAGGTTTCCTCAACCAGTAGAAGAAAGGGCCGCTTTCGCGGCCCTTTCCATTTGGCCCCTGGAGTCTGTATTTACGAATTTTCTTTTGCATTTACACTGACAATTAATTTTCTTAAATGCAGGAAAATCTCGAGTTCGCTGTTGTCTGGATGCTTGTACGTCTACTTGGCCTGTTGCCGCGGAGCATTGCCCGGCCTGTTGGCGCGGCGATAGGGTGGTTGGCATTCCGGATTGTGCCCAGATTGCGAAGCGTTGGGTTGAGAAACCTCACACTGGCGTTTCCAGAGTGGCCTGACAGGCAAAGGCGGGAGACCCTGCGCCTCCTCTATAGAAACCTGGGATGGCTGATGGCCGAATTTTGCCAGATGCCGAAATACACGCGGGAGAATTCGCGGGCATTTCTTCGTTATGAAGGACTGGAACACTACCTGGACGCACGCGCCAAGGGCAAAGGTGTGTTGATTGTGACCGGGCATCTGGGCGCCTGGGAGTTGTCGAGTTTTTACCACTCGCTCATGGGCTATCCCATGAGCATGGTCATACGGCGGCTGGATAACGCCAGAGTAGACAATCTGGTTAATCACATTCGTTGTTTGCATGGGAATCGCGTCTTGCACAAGGATGATTTCGCGCGCGGTCTGCTGGGCGCGATGCGGGCGGGTGAGACCGTCGGCATCCTGATGGACACGAACATGACACCGCCCCAGGGTGTCTTTGTTCCGTATTTTGGCAAGGTGGCGTGTACGGCTTCCGGGCTGGCGCGGGTGGCATTGAAAACCGGTGCGACCGTGTTGCCTGGCTTCATGCTGTGGGAGAAGGCTGAGCAGAAATACGTGCTGCATTTTGGCGAGGAGATTGTGCTTGACCGCACCGGTAACAACGAAGCCGATGCGGTGACCAATACAGCGAAATGCACGGCGGCAATTGAGGCGTATGTAAGGCGGTATCCTGATCAGTGGCTGTGGGTACACAGAAGATGGAAAACGTGTCCCGAGGGTGAAGGGCCGGTGTATTGATGGAACAGGCAATGCGCTTGAACGAACTAGCAGCTTCGATTGGCGCAGAGTTGCGCGGAAATGGTGACGCGACAGCAACGCGCGTTTCCAGCGCTGCGCGGGCTGATGCTGATTCCCTGATCTTTGCTGAAGACGCGGCGACCTTGCGCGAAGCGCTGGATTCAAAGGCTGTGGCGGTGCTCGTGACGGAGGAATTGGCTTCACGGGCAGCTTGTGCAAAGCCGCTGCTGGTCATGCGCCAACCTCGTCTGGGATTTGCGCGGGCGGCGCGTCTGCTGCAGATGATTGATCGCAAGACAGGCATACACATCTCCGCGATAGTGGCTGCAAATGCCGTTCTTGGAGAGGGTGTTTTTATCGATGCCCATGCCGTTGTCGAAGACAGCGCGGAAATTGGCGCGGGATCAAGAATTGGCGCAGGTTCGATGATTGGCGCAGGAGCGCATATCGGGAAAGATTGCCGGATATATCCGCGGGTTGTGCTATATCCCGGCGTCACGATGGGTGATCGTGTGGTGGTTCATGCGGGCGCGGTGCTGGGTGCAGATGGTTTTGGCTACGTTCGCGACGCAGCGACGGGTGAGTACCTGCAGTTTCCCCAGCAGGGCAGGCTCGTCATTGAAGACGATGTTGAAATTGGCGCAAATACTACGGTCGATCGCGGGGCGCTTGATGAGACGCGCATCGCGCGCGGTGTAAAGCTCGATAATCTTGTCCATGTTGGTCATAACGTTCGCGTGGGCAAAAACGTCGTCATCGCTGCGCAGACCGGCATCTCCGGCAGCAGCGTGATTGGCGATAACGCTGTTCTTGGCGGACAGATCGGGATCGGTGACCACGCCGATATCGGCGAAAGAGTTATTCTCGGCTCGCAGTCCGGGATTCTTCCATGGAAGAAGCTTCGCGGTCCGGGTGTGGTCCACTGGGGAACGCCCGCGAAACCGCTCAAAGAGTATCTGAAAGAACTGGCTGCGCTGGCGCGGCTGGCGCGTCCCCGCAATAAAAAAGAGGACTAGCTGTGGCTATCGTTGTCGTCGGCGGGCACTCTCGCAATATCGGCAAGACCGCCGTGGCTGCGGGCCTGATCGCGCACCTGCCGCAGTATCACTGGACAGCATTCAAGGTTACGCAATACGGTCATGGCTTCTGCACAGCGAACGGCGAGCCATGCGATTGCCAGACCGACGATCATACTCTGGCCTTCAGCGAAGAGCGCAGCACAACCAGTGGCACGGACACTGCCCGGTTTCTGGCCGCCGGGGCAGAGCGATCGATCTGGGTGCGGACGCGCGTGGGCATGCTGGCCGAGGCGATGCCGCGCATCCGCAAAGAAATTGCCGCAGCCGAGGATGTAATCATCGAATCGAACAGCATCCTGCAATTTCTGAAACCGGATTTGTATTTGACCGTTCTTGATCCTGGTACTGCTGACTTCAAAGATTCGGCGCGGCTGTTTCTCGACCGCGCAGATGCAGTGCTCATAAACACTGCGGGACACAGTCTGGTTCCGCGCTGGAGCGGGGTTTCGCTCCGGCTGATCGAGGGCAAGCCGCAGTTTGAGATCACTCCGCCGGATTACATGACTCACGAGGTGGCAGATTTTGTGGAGCGGCGCTTGCACGAAGTTCAGACAGGGCAGATGCGCTTTCGAGGTGAAACATGAAAAGGAAATTGGGGCGGCCGCTTGTTTTGCTTGTATTCCTGATCGTGATTTTGGCGATGGCGTGGGTATTTCTGCGGCGAAGCGAGGGCCGCAGAGACATCGTGGATGCCGAGACAGTACCGGCTCTGACCGTCACCAGCTCGAGTTTTCCCAATGGTGGCATGATTCCGGCAAGATTCACCTGTGATGGCGAAGACGTTTCTCCGCAGCTATCCATTTCCTCACCACCGACCCGAACAAAGAGTCTTACATTGATCGTGGACGATCCGGACGCTCCTGCGGGCAGTTTTGTGCACTGGGTAGCTTTCAATCTCTCACCAGGATTGCATGACCTGCCTGAGGGAGCTTCAGCCAGACCAGAAACCCTGCAGGGCGGGGCGCAAGGGAGAAATGATTTCGATAAGAACGGATACGGAGGTCCATGCCCGCCGGGGAACAAGCCGCACCATTACTTTTTCCGTATATATGCGCTGGATACTTTCTTGCAGCTTCCTGAAGGCTCCACCAGATCAGTGGTAGCGCAGGCGGCAAAAGGGCATGTGGTGGCCGAGGGCAAATTGGTGGGGTTGTATACGCGTAGACAATAGCGGAAGAAGATAGCATGATGAGAGCAGACGAGGCGTTATGGCGACAGCGCACAACCTCCCAATCTCGGTAAGCGAGTACCTGCATACCAGCTACCACCCGGATTGCGACTATGTGGACGGCATTATCGAGGAGCGGAATTTGGGAGAGCTGGACCACTCGGAATTGCAAGGCGCATTATTGGCCTGGTTTGCAGCACACAGGCGTGAATGGGGAATTAAAGCAGTGCCGGAGATTCGGATACAAACGTCTTCGACGCGGTTTCGCGTGGCCGATGTTTGCGTGATCTCAAGTTCAGCGCCACGCGAACAAATCATCATGACAGCTCCGCTTGCCGTCATTGAGATTCTTTCGCCAGATGATCGCGTAAGCCGCTATCGCCGGCGGCTGGATGACTACCGGAAAATGGGCGTGAAGAACATCTGGGTCATCGATCCGGCAGCGCGCAAGGGCTTTGACTGCTCAACAGGTGACTGGATTGAGACGAGTGATTTCGCAGCGGCGGGAACTCCGGTTGAACTACATCTCGATACGATCTTTGCCGACATCGACCAGAAATAGGTTTACTTCTGTGGCGGGAATGGCTCAGTCTTCATCGATCCGTCTCTCTGCTTAATCAGAATCTGTACTTTTCCTTCGGCCTTCTCCAGGTGCTCCCTGCACTCGGCTGAGAGGCGCATACCTTCCTCGAACAACTTGATTGAGTCTTCAAGGGGCAGGTCGCCGCGCTCCATCTGCTCGACGATCTTCTCCAGCCTCTTCAGCGATTCTTCAAAGCTTGCCAATGCCTGTCCCCTCGATTGTGTTTATACAGCGCTGACGCCGGGCAGCACGCTGGCCAGCACTTCTGCAGCGGCAGTGTAACGGCCAAATGGCGCGCTGACCTGCACGCCTTGCACCATGGGACGCGCGGTTTCAAGCATATCCTGCGCGATGCGGATGCCTTCAGCACGCGCGGCTTCGGGCGACGTTGTTGCCTGCATGCGCAGCATGATGCTGTCCGGAACGGCGACGCGCAGGTCGTTCTTCATGAACTCGGCGTTACGCAGGCTGGTGAGCGGCCAGATGCCGGCAATCACCGGGATGCGGAATTCTTCAACACGCTTCAGAAAGGCTTCAAGCACGCGCAGGTCAAAGACGGGTTGTGTGATGGCGTATTCCGCGCCCGCCTCTACCTTGTAGGCAAAGCGGCGGACCTCGCCATCAATGTCAGGCACGCCGGGGTTGGCCGCGCAGGCAATTGTGAATCCGGTAGACGCGCCAATCGGGTTGCCGCCGATGTCGAGTCCATGATTCAGCCGGTGGACGATGTTCACCAGGCCGATGGAATCCACGTCGAAAACAGCGGTGGCGTCAGGATAATTGCCCAGCTTCGGCGGATCGCCGGTAAGGCACAGAATATTTTTCAGACCGATCGACGAAGCGCCCAGCAGGTCACTCTGGATACTGAGTACGTTGCGGTCGCGACAGGTGTAGTGCAGGATCGTCTCGATGCCGGTTTTCTGTTGGATCTGGATGCAAAGGCTCTGTGCGCTCATGCGGGCCGAAGCGCGAGGCGAATCCGGCACGTTGATGACGTCGATACCGAGACCCGCGAGCAGGCTTGCGCCTGCCAGCTCTTTGGAGCAGTCAATGCCTTTTGGCGGAACGATCTCCACCATCGCAATGAATTTTCCCTCATGGACAAGCCGCCCAACGCGCGAGCGTTCCGCCAGGGGCGCGGGCGGTGTCTCCGTCACAATGGGCGCGCGCGATTTGTGCGTGGGACTGGTCTTCTGCGCATCCATGGCGCGTGTCGCGGACTTCATGGCCCGAATGTGGTTCGGCGTGGTGCCGCAACAGCCGCCGATAAATTGCGCGCCTGCCCGCAGAAATTTTCTGGTGAAGCTCGCCATGTATTCGGGCGAGCAGAGATAAATGTTGCGCCCATCCACGGCGCGCGGCATGCCTGCATTTGGCATCACCGCAAGCGGAAGGCTGCTGGCTGTTGCCATGCACTCAAGGGCGGTAAGCACGGTCGCCGGACCGGTGCTGCAGTTCACGCCAATGGCGTCCGCCCCCCAGGATGTGAGCTTGGCTGCTGCCGCTTCCGGGCTTGTGCCGTCGAGGCACTGTGCTTCTTCATCGACCGTGACAAGCGTCATGACGGGGATATCGGGCGCCACTTCATGGGCGGCCAGCAGCGCCTGCTCGGCTTCGTTGAGCGCGGGCATGGTTTCAATCACAAGCAGGTCGACGCCCACGCCTGGGCCTCCAGCAACGAGGCCACGTATCTGCTCGGCAAAGGCTGCGCGTGCTTCCTCAAGAGATGTTTTGCCGAGTGGCTCAAGATGGATGCCCAACGGCCCGATTGACCCGGCGACCCATGCCGTTCCGGCCTGCTTGTCTTTTAGTTGAGCAACGGCCTGACGGGCGATCTTAACTCCAGCCTTATTGATTTCGGCGACCTTGTCCTGAAACCCATAGCGGACCAGGCGGAAGTGGTTCGCGCCGAATGTATTTGTCTCAATGACCTCGGCGCCGGTCTGCAGGTACTCTTCATGAATGGAACGCACGAGTTCAGGCTGCGAGAGATTCAGCTCGTCGTAGCAGCGGTTGATAAATACGCCGCGGTCGTACAGCATTGAGCCCATTGCTCCGTCAAACAGAACAGTACGGTTGCCAAAGAGGTCGTGAAGGCGGTTCGTCATCGGTCTTGTTGTCATGCTAAGGCAGTTGCGCCACAATCGCCAGCGGAGAACCAATTCCGGCACGGCGAATCACGCGGCCGCGAGCAGACTGGACGCTTCTGCTTTGTTATACTTGGCTTTCCCGCGAACTTCTTAACGAAGAACGGTTGAGGTCTCAGGATTTGAAGAGAAGAAGTCTGCTTTCAGTTGTTGGATTGGTTTGCTCGGTAACATTTTTGACCGCCTGCGGTAAGAATTTTTACTTTGCAGGTCGCAATCTTCCGCCGAGCGGCGTTTTGAATCGCGTACTCGTCGCCGTCCAGAACCCGAGTGCGCTGGCCAAGGGCACGCTGCTATTTGACGACGCACTTTACGATATTCGCCATGCCTACAACAATGTGAACGTAAACTTCTCAATCAGTGGCTTTTCCGGCGCGCTGCCGGTCACCATCCAGAACATGCCTGAGCAGCAGGTCGGCGCTATCTATTCAATTGGCGATGGCAGCCTTGCCACCGTCAGCTATGCCAGCGAAAAGCAGCAGAGCAGCACGGGCGCAGCCAACCTGAACGGAATCTCGCAGAGCATCTTCATTTCCCGCGATCTGGCCTACATCTACGCAGCTTCGCAATCGCTCCACTCGCTCACCGTTGTCGATCACGGCACGACCTACACGCTGAATCTTCCCGGCGTCTATCGCGTGTCCATGAACCCCGGCAATACCGTCGCGCTGGCCTTTGTTCAGAACACAAATGACGTGTACAGCGTCGTCCACCTGAATGCCGACCAGCAGCAGGCCGCTATTAATAATCCGCACTGGAACCCGGGACTGCCGAATTCGCAGCCAGCGCAGGACTGCGAGCCGCAAAACCTGCCAGTGTATTGCGTCTTTCCAGTGAGTGCGGCCAGCGGCGTCTCATTTGACCGCCCGGTAAAGGCCGTTTTTTCACCCGATGGCACGACCGCCTATGTCCTTGACTGCGGCCCTGAATGCGGCGGAACAACCGCTGGGATTACGACAATCCCAATCACAACCTCATCACTCAATCCCTCGGGAGTTGGGGCCAGCGGCATCGCCCTGGTCGGGACGAGCAATATAGCTGTGCCGGGAGGCGTTACCAACGGTGTCTTCAGCGGAAACTCCTTCTATGTGGCGGGTCAGCAACTACAAAGCGATGGCCTGCTGGCAGGTAACCTTTCCGTCGTAAACATCTCAACTGGACAGGTGACAGGGCAGTTTTCCATCAGCGATGGGACGCATAACAAGATGGTGCTGGCGGACAACAACACGCTCTGGATCGGCTCCTATCAGTGCCAGTCGGGCGAGCGTTACAAACTGAGCCAATCGACCGCGCCGGGTACCCCCTTCGGCTGCATCACCATGTTCAACACATCGAACAATTCGGTGCTGGTGGAGTCTTTCAAGG
This sequence comes from Alloacidobacterium sp., assembly GCF_035631355.1. Taxonomy (NCBI): domain Bacteria; kingdom Pseudomonadati; phylum Acidobacteriota; class Terriglobia; order Terriglobales; family Acidobacteriaceae; genus Alloacidobacterium; species Alloacidobacterium sp. Next base: position 38,348 of record NZ_DASQIX010000061.1, on the reverse strand, counting down.
GCGACGGCACTGGCATCGCTGCTGTGACTGGCCTGAACAAGGTCTATACGGCGGAAGGCGGCCAAGTCTACATCTATAACACTGCCGACGGCACTGCACGCGATAACACCAACGTGACCGTTACAGGCACTGCCTACGACGTGGCTTATATGGACGCCGCGACCAACGGGGACAATACCACATACTAGCCAGGTCATAAATTCAGGAGAGAGGCGCGATCTGGACATCGCGCCTTTTTTGTCTTGCATAGATCACAGTACATTTCCTTCCGTGAACCAGAAAATTGAAGATATAGAAACAGTTCCGTAACGGTGCGGTCACACTCTGGGTGCATTCTTTCGTGGGTTCAACTTTCTCGGAGGAATCCCCTATGACCCTGCGGAAAATCGCATCGCAAACCCTCAGGAGCGTCCGCACCAGCACCATCGCGGTGGCGCTCTTGCAGCTATGCCTGGGAACACCGTTCTCTGAACTGGCGAACGCCCAGGATGACAACTCCGCCCATACCCGCTCACCAATCAAACATGTAATTGTGATTATCGGTGAGAACCGTACATTCGACCATGTCTTCGCAACTTATAAGCCGAAGGCCGGTGAAACTGTCTCTAATCTTCTATCCAAGGAGATCATCGACGAAGATGGAAACCCCGGCCCGAACTACTGGCTGGCCACCCAACTCAACGCGGAAGATACGCACGCAGACAAATATGACACCAGCCCACAGATGAAATCGCTTTATCCCAATCTGCTGGCGCCGCTGTCTGGAGGTCCAACCGACGTTTGCAAGGACAACGGTATTTGCACCTTGGCGCAGGCGCGGACTTCAGAAAATGGCTTGGCGCCCGGATATTACAAGTACCTGTTGACGGGCGGCACCGGGCTGGCAAGCCACACTCCGGACACCCGCATTCAGGGAGTGCTCAGCACGGCGCCTTATTCGAATCTGCCTGCCGGGCCGTTCCAGCTGACCAATTCCGATACCTTTCCTTATGACGCCTATGCTGCAAGTCCCGTGCACCGCTTCTATCAGATGTGGCAGCAACTGGATTGCAACCGCGGTTATGGGACGGAGTGGAACCCTGAGGGTTGCCGCGCCGACCTGTTCTCTTATGTTGAAACCACCGTGGGAGCGGGAACCAACGGATTGAAGCAGGCCGCCAACTTCAGCACCGACTACAGCCCGACGGCGACAACTACGGGCGAAGGGTCAACTGCCCTGGGCTTCTATAACGTACTACAGGGCGATGCTCCCTACCTGAAGTACCTGGCGGACCACTACGCCATGAGCGACAACTTCCACCAGGCGGTCATGGGCGGGACCGGCGCGAATCACATCATGCTGGGAACGGGAGACGCAATCTGGTTCAGCGACGCTGATGGCAATCCTGCCACGCCTCCCCACAAACAGTTGGTATATGCTGGTACGCCGAGCGCGGGCGTAGTGGATGAGATTGAGAATCCTAACCCGCAGCCTAAGACAAACAACTGGTACACGGAAGACGGCTATGGCGCCGGCGCATTTGGATCACCGGCCCATGGCGGCGGAAGCTACACGAACTGCTCTGACAGCGATGCGCCGGGCGCGGACGCGGTCCTGACCTATCTCTCCTCATTGCCGCGGCTGGTAGATCCGCGCTGCGAGCCCGATCACTACTACCTGCTGAACAACTACAATCCGGGCTACTTCGGAGACGGTTCGAATGCGTACACGGACCACAATGTTGCGAATACGCCGTTTACGATTCCGCCCTCAAGCGTGAGAAATATAGGCGATGCGATGCTTGAGAAAAACATCTCCTGGGTGTACTTCGGTGACCAATGGAACGCCTACCTGAAGGACAAATATCAGCAGAACTTTGGAACAGTCGGCGCGAACAGCGACCAGTACTGCAACATCTGCAATTTCTTCCAGTACTCCACCTCGATCATGACCAACGCAGCCGTACGGACTGCGCACCTGAAGGACACAACCGACCTCTATGCCGACATCAAGGCTGGCACGCTTCCGGCGGTTTCTTTCGTGAAGCCGAGTGGGTGGGTGGACGGTCATCCTGCTTCATCGAAGCTCGATCTGTTCGAAGGGTTTGTAAAAAAGATCGTGGATGGAGTGAAGAGCAATCCCAAACTGTGGAAAGACACCGCCATTTTCATCACATTCGACGAGGGCGGCGGCTATTATGACTCGGGCTATGTTCAGGCGCTGGACTATTTCGGCGACGGAACCAGAATTCCGATGCTTGTGGTTTCACGTTTCACGAAGCCGGGCCATATTTCGCATGACTATACCGACCACGTATCCATCCTGAAGTTCATCGAGCGAAACTGGGACCTGGATCCCTTAACTAACCGGAGCCGCGATAACTTCCCCAATCCGCGGTACGCAAAGGACAATCATTACGTACCTGTCAACGGTCCAGCAATTGGAGACCTGTTCGATCTCTTCGATTTCGGAAAGTAATCAATCACTCTGCCAGAAAAGCCTCCTGCGCGACCAAAAGCGCAGGAGGCTTTCTTTTTGAGTTGTGGATGACCGCGACATTACCTCGCGCCGTTCGTCTGCTGTTTCTTCAACTCTGTAAGGAACGCCTGCTCGCGGTCTTCCACATAGTTTTTATAGCCATCCGGATCGATAAACGGGTTTGTGCCGCCGTTCTTTATCCGGGCGTATTTTTCGGTCATTGCGTAATAGCCTCCGTGCGCGCCGAGAAACACGTCGCAGGGCAATGACTTCAGCACGCGGAAGGTGCGCTCGTAGTCCTGCGCAATCTGCGGATACTTTGTGTTATTCACCAGCTTGTATCCGGGATTGACGTTCGGGCTCCCCACGATCACAACGTTGTATGTTTTGCCGCTGTCTTGAACCTTAAGCGTCCAGGTGGTGCATCCTCTCGTGTGCCCCGGCGTCAGGTGCGCTGTCAGGACGACGTCGCCCAGCTTCACTTCATCGCCATCGTGGAGTACGCGATCGACTTTCGCAGGCGGAAAGAGCATGTCCTTTGAATGGCCATACTGGAAATCGCTCCTGCCGCCGTCTTCCACGGATGGAACATCAGCGTCCATCACCATGTATTTCGCTCCGGTCATCTGCTTGATGCGCGCGCTTCCGGCGCAATGGTCGATGTGTGCGTGGCTGATAAGCAGAATCTTGATGTCAGAGAATTTAAACCCAAGCTGCTCTACGCTCTTTTTGATTTGCGCCGGAGAAGATGCGAGATTGCTGTTGATCAGGATGTGTCCCTGCGGCGTCGTGATGAGAAACGCGGCAAGATCTTTGCTGCCGACATAATAGATATTCCCGATGATGCGATGCGGCGGAAAAGATTCAACCCAGTCAGGATTGGTCTGGGCGAACAGGTGGGCGGACGGGGCAAAGAAACTGCCAAGGAAAACGGCAATTGCAATGAGACGAGAAGGCATAGGCAACAGCATGACACTGCAAATGTGAACGCCGCCATCTGCTGTTGTGGGAAACTGATGACCTTCTATATACCCGTCTCTAGCCCGAATCAGTGATACAAAGGCTGAGGAGACCTCTGGCCGAATCCTCATGCCTGAAAATTCCATAGCTGACATTTTGGCCATCGCGGCGCATCGCGACGATGTAGAGCAGACCTGTGGCGGCACTTTGCTCAAGATGAAGGCGTTCGGCTGGCGCACGGCTATTCTGGACCTCACCCAGGGAGAAGCCGGCACGCGCGGCACAGCCGCTGATCGGGCGGCCGAGGCGGCTGATGCAGCAAAGATTCTCGGCGTAATCCGGCGGCAGGCCCTTGATATTCCCGATGGCCGCGTTGAAAACACCTACGAGAACCGCGTCAAGATCGTCCACGTTTTGCGCGAAGTACGTCCGCGCGTGGTGATTCTGCCGTATTGGACGGGCCGGCATCCGGATCACTACACGACATCATCGCTTGGCTACGAAGCGTGTTTTCTGTCTGGCCTTGCCAAGCTCGAGACCGGAGCGCCTCCGCACCGTCCATTCAAGATTCTTTATGCCAGCCTTTACGCAGACGTGCGGCCCAGCTTCGTGGTCGATATCACGCCATACATCGAACAGCGGCATCGGGCGCTGATGGCGTACAAATCCCAATACCGGAACCAGGCAGCCGGCAGCGGCCTGTTTGTGCCCGAGGAAGAGATCCGCGAGCGTACGTTCGCCGAGGCGCGCCACTACGGGTTGCTGGGCGGTGTACGCTATGCGGAACCTTTTGTGCAGAAAGAAGTATGGCTGGTCGAGGACTTACTGCAAATTCCAGTGCAGTCGATGTGAGGACGAGTTCAAAAAACTTTGCTGCTGCGGAAAAGGGCAATTGCGACAATCACGGCGAACAGCAGGAAATAGACAATGGTGCGAAGCGTCCCCAGCCTTTCATCAGGCATTAAGAGCCTGGCCATGCGGATCAAAGGCATCGACGACCCGATTACGTCCGCTGCGCTTGGCTTCGTAAAGAGCGCGGTCTGCGGCCTCAATCAAGACACTTGCGTCCGCGCCCACGTCGGGAACCAGCGTCGCACAGCCAACGCTGACTGTGACAATATTGTGCTGGCTGCCAGGGTGTTCGATCCGGAGGCTTTCAACCGTTTGGCGGAGCCGCTGCGCCATTTCAAACGCACCCTGCCGGTCGGTATCGGGTAACACAATTGCAAATTCCTCGCCGCCAAAGCGCGCGACTGTGTCTCCTGCGCGCCGGAATACCTGTCGCGCGGCATCAGAGATCTTGCGCAGGCAGGTGTCTCCGCGGAGGTGCCCATACAGGTCGTTATAGAACTTGAAATGATCCACGTCGAATAGCAGAAGCGAGATGGGCGATGTAGTGCGACAGGCTCGGAGCCATTCGTGCCCCAGGGTTTCATCAAGCTGTCTGCGGTTGGCTGTGCCGGTCAGAGGATCTACCGAGGCCAGTGTTTCGAGAGCGAGATAAGCATCTTGCAGACGTTCTTCCGCCGCCTTGCGTTCGGCTACATTCCGGACAACATTCACATAGCCAATCGGCTCTCCTGTAATCCGGTCGCAGTAGAGGCTTATGTTGGCCTCCATCCAGAGGTATGTCCCGTCTTTCTTTCGGCAGCGGTAGGTTAGGGATTTTGCCGGCTCGCCGCTCTTCAGCGCTTCCAGCATGGCTGTCAATGCTGCAACATCGTCAGGATGAACGATACCGTCCTCGTATGTAGCTCCAATCAGCTCCCTAGGGTCCCAGCCCATCATCCATTGCACCGCGGGAGAAATATATTCGCGGTGGTGATTGAGGTCGGTAAGAACGATGATGTCTCGGGAATTTTCTGCCAGTAAACGGTAAAGCTGCTCGCTTTTTCGCGCGGCTTGTTCAGCAAGACGGCGCTCGTTGAGCACAACGGCCACCAATGCCACGCAAAGCACCGCGCAGGCCAGCAAAATCTGAACGTGCAGGACCTGATGCTGCCAGCTCTGGTCCTGGATCAGAGTCATTGCTCCTCGTCCGCGCATCAGGGAGATAACCGCAAAGACTGCTATGACACAGACGCCGAGAATCCCTCCGCGCATGCCCAGGCGCACAACAATCAAAAGTAGTGGTGGGAAGAGAATAAAGAATACGGGAAAGCCGGTAGTGTGGAAAACGAAATATGAGCAGACTGACATCAGCGCCAGGAGACCAGTACTCTCCAAAATGCGCCTCCGCTCCAGCAACACAACTCCTTCACGATCAAAGAAAGAAAGAATGATGGGCGTGACGATGATCGCGCCAAGCGCATTGGAGTAGAACCAGTTACGTCCGAAGTGCGGTGGCACATTCTGATGCAGCAGGCGATATAGCGGAGCGGCGCAGGCAGCCGATATCGCAGGCGCGATGAATCCGCCCACCAGACAGAGCCGGGCGAGTTCGCGAGGGCGCGAAAAGCGTACAGTGCGCTCTGTAATCCAGGCGAATGGGTAAGCTGCGATAGCGGCTTCCAATATGTCGCACCCTGAAAGTGCAAAGCTGACGGGAACGGAATCCCCCCCAGTCAGATGCGCCGATACGTATGCGGCATATCCAGTAATGAAAATCGCAGGCCATCTCTTCCGCACATTCAGCAATAGGACAGAAAGAAGAACCGCGTTGGGCCACCAGAACGCTGCGTCGCCTTCCGCTCCTGTGTCGAAAAGCATGCTGACCCGTGCAATCAGGTAGACGGCGGAGAACAGGACAGCCAGGACAGAAAAATATTTTAAGTCAACAAGTGACGCTTCAGCGGTGCTTGAACGTTCCATATCGCTCTCATAGTTATCGGAGAAGCACAAATCATTTTTTAAGAGCAACGCTCGGCGATGAGGAACAGTATATGAACGAACGCCGGAACAGGTTCAGCCTACCTCATTCCTGTGAGATTGGGAATCCAGGATACTTTCCCTGATGTGTCAATGTTAATCTGGAGCGTCCCCTGTCCACCTTCCTGCAAGTCCGGTCCTGTAGCAGTGTGTTCCTGACCCGAGGCATCCGTGTACTGGAGCTTGACGGGGCCATTGCCCAGAATCTTGAAGCGATAGTGGTACTGTGCTCCCGCCGCCAGCGAACCGACGCCAAAGCTTGCGCTAGGATAATCAACTTCAATGAGCGCGAGCTTGGCGCCACTGTTGTTGGTAATCGTCGCCGATACAAAAGCTGAGCGGCAGCCGGCAAAAACGAAACAGACCAGGGCAAGAAGGGAAGCAACGGCAAAGGCTTTTTTCATAGTATCGTCTTACGTTCGAGAATACGCGCCGTCAGGACAACTCCAGTCTGATTCGTGTGCAGCGTGATGGGAAAAACGAGGACATTCCAAACCCACGCCTCGCCCTTACGGGGAAGATTGAGCAGGCCCCGATATGTACGGTCAATGTACGTCTCTCGCTGCACGGCGACGGTGCGGAAGATTTCGCGCCAGTCATTAGCAAGTTCAGGCAGCTCGTCGAACATGTTGCGGCCAATGAACCACTCTCGCGGACGTTCCAGCAGGCGTGCGCATGTCTCATTCACATACTGCCAGTTGCCATTTACATCGAGAATCTCCAGCACCGAATCATCGCCAATGGCCATGTTGATGCGCGAGTAGAAAAAGTCACGCGCATCCACCACCACAGGTTTGCCGCGCTTCTTTGCTTCAAGGGAGCGCAACGCCGCGATCAGGTCGTCGATGGAACTGTAGCCCTTGAGCAGGTGCATGTCTTCCGGGCCGCCAAACCTGCGCTCAAGCGTTGCCGAAAGAATGATGATCGGCACCTCGGGATGGCGCTCTCGAAGCTTGGCCGCCACATCGGTACCGAATTGCCCCGCGCCCAGGTGATAATCCAGCACGGCAATGTCGATATCATCCAGCAGCTTCTCCGCCTCTTCTATCGTGGTGGCTGTTTCGGCCAGATAGCCGTGCTTGCGAAGAATAGTGGACCGCAGGAGAAGGTTCTCCGGATGGTCATCAAGCAACAGCACACGAATAGGCTCGGCTACGGCTTGCGGTGCCCGTTCGTTTTCGATACCTTGTTCATTTTCCATCTGTATCTGTGATGCAACACTCTACCGCATTGCTGCTATTCGTTTTCAGGTTTCCGTTTCCGTTGAAATTGCCTCAGCATCTCCGGCAGACGCGGCATGATAGCGCTTACGCGCAGCCATTGCCGATTGTCATAAGCCGGTGATCCGCTGATGATCTTTCCTGCCTCGATATTGCCACCCACGCCCGACTGCGCTGTGACGATCACGCGATCTCCAATATGGCAGTGCCCCGCAACCCCGACCTGGCCGGCAAGAATCGCATCATCGCCGATATGCGTCGATCCCGCGAGCCCCACCTGCGCGCACAATAACGTGTTTTCGCCAATCGATGAGCCATGTCCTACCTGCACCAGGTTGTCGATCTTCGCGCCGCGTCCAATGCGCGTTTCGCCTACGCTGGCGCGGTCAATGCACGAGTTGGCCTGGATCTCAACATCGTCCTCAACAATCGCAGGGCCAGACTGAACAATCTTGTGCCACTTTCCCGCATCATCCTTCGCAAAGCCGTAGCCGTCAGAACCGACTACGACCCCGTTTTGCAGTACGACATTATTGCCCAGGCGACAGTCCTCGCGGACGACAGAATGTGCGTGCGCAAAGAAATGATCCCCAATGCGGGCGTTGGGATAAATAACAGCGTGCGGCAGAATGGTAGCGTGATCGCCGATGACACAGTTCTCTCCGATGACCACGTAAGCGCCGATAGACGCTTCTCGCCCGATTTTTGCAGTTGGGCTAATGACTGCGGTCGCGTGAATCCCGGGCGCGTAAAGCGGAGGTGGGTGAAAAATCTCGATGGCGCGGGCAAAAGCCAGATAGGGATTCTTGATACGAAGCGTCGAAGCGTGGATCTCAGGGAAGTCGGGTGCAACCAGCACAGCTCCAGCCTTGGTCTTTTTGGCCAGAAGTGCGTACTTGGAATTGGCTACGAACGTGACTTGTCCCGGTCCTGCCTCTTCAATTCCGGCAACGCCCGTAATTTCGGTGTCCGGCGTGCCCCGGCACTCCGCGCCCAGCTGCTCTGCAAGCTCCCCTAACTTCATGCGGCGATTGTAAATGGATTAGACAGACAGGTTATGGGGTTTAATTTCGCGCCATCGGAAACAACGATTCCTGCCGCTCCTCCGGCTTAGCCGCCACCGCAGGCTTCTTCCGGGCTGCGCCTCCAACTACGGCCACAACCTCAAGCTCTGCCAGCGACACACGAGGCAGCCAGACGCGCTGCGTATTGCTGCGTGTGTCCGGCGGAGTCAGGAAGAACCCCTCGGCATCGAGCAGCCCGATATTGTTCTCAGACAGACCTTCCAGCACATCGCCGTCTCTCAACTGAACCCGGACCCAGAGACCCTCACCCCGTGGTCGTCCGGCAAAACTCTTGCGCGCCAGTTTTTCCGGATTGTCAATCTCTCCAGAATTAAAGTCACGCACGAAGCATACCCATTTAACTTCCTGAATTGAAATAGCTAATACTTTTCCACTCAGATCAAGAATCTCGATGGCTCCCTGGCGCGTGAAAGCAGAGACAGACACATAGCCTGCAACCCAATCGCGGGTATATCTCCGGACAATCGCTTTTTTCCGCCCTGAGCTCATCGATTCACACAGATGACGCACGTCATTGTCGCACGCCGCAAAACCGGTTCGCAGCGAAAATTGTGCAAGCCCATAGCCAATCGGGTTCCCGTATGTTAAAGTATTGCTTTGTATTGCGGGAAGCGCGGCATCTAAATAATTGCAAATAATAGATTTAAGTACTCCGTCAGGAGTGCGTCCCGCTTGGCTTCATCAGATTTCTTCTCAGATTGTTAAGGCATGCCTGACTACATTTATCTCCTCGAAAATCGCCTCTCTCCAGCTCAACAGAAAGCAGTTCAACAGGTTCGCGACGCCGCCCGTGACGCCGGAATGACCGTCTTTCTGACTGGCGGCGCGGTGCGCGACCTTTCCACGGGCACTTCTGTCCGAGATCTCGATTTCACCGTTCAGGGGAACGCCACCAAGTTGAAGAAGCCGTTGGAAAAGGCAGGAGCTACACTCTGGGGCGAGTACGAGCCCACCCGCACCTTGTTCTTCTGGTTTCCGGGCAGCGTGCGCGTCGAGGTCTCCAGCGCGCGCCGCGAAGAGTATCCCAAACCGGGTAAGCCCGTTTATCACTGGGCGCCAATTCTTGATGACCTGCGCCGCCGCGATTTCACTGCAAACGCCATGGCCATCTCGCTTAACGAAGGCTCCTATGGTCTCCTGCTCGACCCGCTGAACGGCATGGCCGACATTGAAGCGCGGCACCTCCGCCTGGTCAGCCCTTATGGATTTATCGAAGACCCATCCCGTGTCCTACGGGCTGTCCGTCTGCGCACACGGCTCGGATGGGACCTTGATGATCGAACCCAGGCGCGTTACGAGAACGCCAAGAATGAGGGCGTGATTGACGCCATCCCTACGCACCTGAAAGGGTACGAACTCGAAGAGATTGGCCATGAAGAAGACGGTCTGCGCGCTCTCAAAACTCTCGAATCCGAAGGCTGGATGAAGCACATCTTCCCGGCCTGGACGAGCGCAAAGGCGGACGTGCGCAACCTCGAAAACCTGCGCGAAAACTACTATCAACTGCTCATCCAGGGGGTGCATCCTGACATCTCCGCCCCGCAGATGGAGCTACTTACGGCCAAGATGCAGCCGAAGGATATCGCAACCCTGAAGCGGGCATTCATCCGTCCCGGATTTGTACAGCAGTGGAACCACCTCGAAACCGAAACCAGGCACTTTGCCAAGGTCTTTACCGGCAAAGAAGCGGCCACGCCTTCGGCGACGTGGAAACTGCTGACCTCGTATCAACCGGAGCCGGTTCTCTGGCTGGCGCATACCGGCAAGGGCGCAGCCATCCAGAACAAGTTCAAGAATTTCTTCACCGTCTGGCCCGAGGCGCGGCAGAAGGTCCCCGCTGCGCTCATGCAGGAGATGCGCATCACTCCGGACATTGAACGCTATGACGAGCTGCTGCGCGAGCTTTTCTTCAACTTGATCGACAACAAGCTGCGAACCGATGAAGAGATGAAGGCGTTTTTGGAGCCCTACTCTCCGCCCGCGCCGCCTCCGCCGGTCACTATTCGCCGCTCGCGCAAAAAAGCCGCCGAGCCGAAGATCAAATCGGAAAAGCCCACCGACGAAGAAGTCGACGAGGAAGAATTGCCCCATCCCGACGACCTCGATCTGGAAGCAGACGACCTCGAAGAAACAGAAGACGAAGAAGAAGCCGAAGAGGAAGAAACGAAGCCCGCGGCAAAATCGAAGGCTTCACCTGCGCCTGCAAAGAAAGAAGCGGAGAAGAAACCAGCATCTCCCGCGCCTGCCAGGTCTGCAAAAAAGGAAACTGCCAGGCCGGCAGTCAATGCCAAAACTGTCCCGGCTAAGAAAGAGCCTGCGAAACCTGCACCGGCAAAATCTGCAAAGAAGGCCGCGCCTCCAGCAAAGAAGCAAGTCGTGAAGAAGAGCGCTCCGAAGCCTGCGCCCAAAAAGCCTGCGAAGACCGCTGCAAAACCGGTTGCGAAGAAACCTGCAAAGAAGGTCGTGGCGAAGCCGGCCAGGCCTGCAAAGAAAGCCGCAAAAAAGAAGCGCTGAACGCGCTTACGCTTGCCATTGAAACGCCATGCTATCGTCGTAGGCATATTTCAAATGGACTTGGTGGAAGCGTAGGGCTTTAGCCCAGCGAATTCGCACGGAATATGAAGGGCTTCAGTCCTGGGTATTTTTGCGCTGTAATGCGATAGCTAATTTTTAAGGAGCGCGACGTATGGCAAGCGGCTTCTCTTCCTGTTGCAGGTGGGTATTCTCAGCAATCCTAACGATGGGTCTCAGCGCGGCAATTGCCCAACCCTCAAATCACAACAATGCGCGTCTCGAAGGCGCTTACACCTTCGAGCGTAATGGCTGGACATACGTCCACCTGCAGGGCACGCCTGAACAGATCGGCTACCAGCATGGCTATCTGCTCGCCGGCAAAATCGAAGACGCCTACCACGTCTACAAACTGGAAGATGAGCACAGCACGCAGCGTGACTGGGCCTTCTATCGCAACGCCGCGAAAACAATCCTCTGGCCGCACATCGACCCTGAATACCAGCAGGAATTGTCTGCCATCGCCGAGGGCGTCCAGGCCAAGGGCATAAAGCTCGATGTCTGGGACATCGTCGCCCTCAACGCAACCATGGAACTGTCCGAATACTATGTTCCCTGGCTGAACAAGCAGCAGCACGCAAAGAACGCCCCGAAAGTCAATGCGCCCGGCAATTGCAGCGCATTCATTGCTACCGGCAGCTATACCAAAGACGGCAAGATCGTCATCGCGCACAACAACTGGAGCTCGTACGCCGAAGGCTCACGCTGGACCATGATCTTCGACATCCAGCCTGCAAAGGGCCATCGCATTCTCATGGACGGCGTCCCCGGCATGATTACCAGCAACGACGACTTCGGCGTCAACGACGCCGGCATCATGCTGAGCGAAACCACCATCAGCCAGTTCGAGGGCTGGGACTCCGATGGCAAGCCGACCTTCATGCGCTCGCGCAAGGCTCTCCAGTATGCGGACTCGATTGACGACGTAGTCGCCATCATGCGTGACGGCAACAACGGCGGCTACGCCAACGACTGGCTCATCGGCGACCGCAAGACAAACGAAATCGCCTATCTTGAGCTGGGCTTGAAGAACACGCCGCTATGGCGGACCAGAGACGGATACTTTGTCAGCTCGAACTTCGCACGCGATCCAAAACTGATTAAGGAAGAAACGGACGGCTTCGACTACAACGATCTCTCCACCTCGCCCAACGCCCGCCGTGTGCGCTGGGAGCAGGAGATGGCGACGCACAAGGGCGCGATTGACGCATCAGCCGCTGAACAATTTCTCGCCGATCACGAAGACAGCTATCTCAAAAAAGAGCAGGCCGACCAGCGCACTCTCTGCGGACACGTCGACACGGTGAAGGAAGGTATCCCGCAGTGGGAGTGGCGGCCGTATTATCCCGGCGGCGCGGTGCAGGGTAAAGTCACCACCAGCGACATGGCGGAGAACATGAGCCTGATCGCCCATGCGGGCCATCCCTGCGGCGAAGATTTTCTTGCCGCGCCATTTCTCGCCGCACACCCCGAGTTCAACTACCTGAAGCCGGTCCTCCGCGACATGAAATCCGGCCCTTGGACAACATTCAAAAGCGGTGAAAAAGAGGAGTAGTCTGAGCCAACAGCGGGGCAATGGAGATCGCAATGTTTTTCTTTCCCCGTCGATAAGGTTCGTAAGTAGAATGCGGTAACAAATCAAGAGCCACTGGCATGAATCCGATCACTGCAAGCCTCGTCGTGTTCGTGTGCGCTTTTGGTGGTGCGCTGCTTGGCATCTTCATCCACCGCCGGCTCCCTGAAGACCACTTGAGTGGCGAAACCAAAGATGTCGTAAAACTCGGCATGGCTCTCGTGTCAACAACGGTGGCCTTGGTGCTTGGGTTGCTGGTGTCTTCAGCCAAAGGCTTTTACGACACCCAGAACGCCGAAGTCACTCAACTCTCTACCAACATTGTGCTGCTTGACCGTCTGCTCGCTCACTATGGACCGGAAGCCGCCGAAGCCCGTTCGACGTTGCGAACCGGTATCCAGGCTCAGATCGATTTGATGTGGTGGCGAGACTCCCACACAACTTTCTCTCAGCTTGACGCGCCGCAAAATGAAATTCTCCTCGACAAGATTCAGGAGCTTTCCCCAAAAGAGGACCGGCAACGGGCCTTACAGGCGCAGGCTCTCAATCTTGCGATCCAATTAGGGCAGGTCCGGTTGCTGATGTTCCAACAGCGGCGAGTCCCAATTCCAAGTCTGTTGCTGATCACGCTGGTCTTTTGGCTCACTGCGCTGTTTATCAGTTTCGGGCTTTTTGCTCCGCTGAATGTCACTGTGGTCGCCAGCCAGTTCATCGCTGCAGTGGCTGTGTGCGCAGCCATTTACTTGATTCTCGAGTTCTACTACCCCTATTCGGGACTGATTCAGATCTCTGATGCCCCTCTGCGTGCGGCGCTCGCGCAACTAGCAAAGTAAAGTTATCGCCGCGTCCCATAGGGTGAAGAGATTCTACCCTCACTTGAGAACTCAATCTCTTTACCTTCTCCACAACATCTCAATTGGCGAGATTGACTCGGCGAGACTATCCGTAGGTGTTGTAAGACTGCGGAACCTCTGTGTCCTCTGCGGTGAAAGGCCTGAAGCCCCGACCCTGTGGAAAACTTTGTCAAGCCCCCCGAGCCACTAACTCACACACTCTAAACAGCTTAAGCATGACCGATAATTACCGCATAATTTGCTACACTGGATATAGAAGGCATGGCCCCAAGCCATGCCTTTTCAGCTGTAACTTGCACAAAACAAACGATTCTCGTACCGAATCATCCACCTAAGCCATTGAATCCAAACGATCTCCGTACAAAATCGGGGGAGGGGTTCCTGTGTACAAGCTCTGCCGCCACGTCCGCACCAGCGGAAACCGCTGCCGCTCCGCCGCTCTGCCCAGCCAGCACTTCTGCCACTACCACGCCACCCAGCGCCAGGCCCTGCCGGAAAAAGCTCCGCTCCAGTTCCCGCCACTCGAAGACCGCTTCGCCATCCAGGTGGCCATCGGCCGCATCCTCGCCGCCCTCGCCTCCGGCGCCATCGACCGCAAGGACGCCGGCCTCTACCTCTACGGCGTCCAGATCGCCTCCTCCAATCTGCCCCGCGAAACCGGCGTTATTTCTCCGCTCGATCCCGTGCGCCGCGTCATCCTCACCCGGCAGAACCAGCAGGTCGCGGAGGCCGAGACCGTCCTCGAAGAACGCGACACCCGAGGCCACAAGAAGGACTGCCAATGCAGCACCTGCTACAGCTCAGAAACCGACGAACCCCACCACCCCGACTGCCGCTGCGGCGAGTGCCACTACTTCGCCGCAGAAGAAGCGAGCATGATGCAGGCAGAAACTAAAGCCGAAGATGAGCTGGCAGAAGAGGACGAAGCAAATGAATTAAGCGAGCCCGGCTCGCTCACCATTCACGCCGTTGCCGATTTAGTTATAAAGAGAAAAGATTGTCATCCTGAGCGAACCTCTTATCTTAGAGTTGTCATTCCGAGCGAAGCGCGTAGCGCGCAGCCGAGGAACCCGCACCGAAGGGTGCGCTTCTCGCCTTGCGCAAGCAAGGCAAGGCCCGCTTTTCGCATCGGTCCACACGAAAATGGGTGCCCCATCCTTCGCGCCGCGAAGGGTGGGAGAGCACATCATTCACCGGTAATCAGTATTCAAGCTTATTCGCGCTGTCGGCCCATGCCTGAAAGCTTTCCCATGCCTCATCATGCAACAGTTCAAGTTCAGGAATGGTGCGCTGCTCGCGCGGAAGCGCCAGTTGCTGATACAGAAACGCGTCATCAAAGTGAATGCGCGCCGCATCTTCGGCGCGGTTGCCGTAGTAAATCGTGCTGATGTGCGCCCAGTAGCAGGCGGCCCAGCACATGGGACAGGGTTCGCAGCTTGTGTAGAGCACACAGCCAGTCAAATCGAATGTGTTGAGGTTGCGGCAGGCGTCGCGGATGGCAGTAACTTCAGCGTGCGCCGTGGCATCGTTCGTTGCTGTGACGGTATTAACGCCTTCGCCGACGACTTTGCCATACTTTACGATGACCGCGCCAAACGGGCCTCCGGCGCTGCTGCGGACATTTTCCGTGGCGAGCGCGATGGCCCGCTGCATAAAGACTCGATCCTGATCCATTGCCATACTTTTTCAGTATGGCATGGCTCATTCATGGCGCAGCGCCTTGATGGGATCGACGCTCGCCGCGCGCCGCGCTGGGATCCAGCTGGCCGCGAGCGCAACGAGAACAAGCAGTAACGCGGCCCCGCCGAGAGTGAGCGGATCATAGGATTTGAGACCGAAAAGCATGCTCGCAATCAAGCGCCCCATGGCGATCGCTGCCCCGAGACCGAGAACAACGCCGGCAATGGCCATCCACGAGGCTTCACGGAGGACCATCCGCAGCACGCGGCCTGTCTGCGCGCCCAGCGCCATGCGGATGCCGATTTCATTGGTACGCCGCGTAACGGTGTAGGCCATAATGCCGTAAATGCCGATGCAGGCCAGCACGAGCGCAAGAATTCCAAAGCCGCTGGTGAGTGATGCGAAGATGCGCTCCTCCCGGGTGGTCTCGTCAATCTGCTCATTCTGTGTGCGAATGTCCTGGAGCGGTATGTCTTTGTCGATCGAGGCAACAGCGCTGCGCAGCATAGGCACGATGGATTCCGGCTTCATTCCTGTGTGAACGGCATAGGTCATAGATTCCTGATCGTCGCGCTGCCGGTAGGGCACATAGAAGGTTGGAGGCATGTCACGACGGATGCTGTCGTACTTTGTGTCCTTGCAGATCCCGACGATCTCGATGTGTTCCGGGTAATCGTGATCGCCGATTTTGAAAGTCTTACCGATGGGGTTGGTATCTGGGAAAAACTGTTTGACCAGCATCTGGTTGACGATAGCGACTTTGGGTGAGGTTTCTGTGTCCGTTGCATTGAACCCCCGTCCGGCAACCAGGGGAATTTTATAGGTCTGAAAGAAATCTGTTCCGACTGGGTTAAAGTCGGCTACTTGTTTGTCTTGTGATTTCTGAGGTTGGCCGTCGGGAACGAAGTAATGGTTTGACATGCTGCCCGCAATCAGCGGGTTTTCAGACAACGTAATTCTGTCAACGCCGGGCACAGCAGCGAGCTTTTCCTCCACCTGATGATAAAGAGCAATTCGTTTCGCGGCCTGATAGCGGGTTTGGGGAGGTTGTAGATCAAACAACAGAATATTGTTCGGGTTGAATCCCAGCTGCGTGTTGTTGAGCTTGACCAATGTGCGCATAAATAGGCCTGCGCCAACCAGCAAGAGCATCGACAGCGTCACCTGCGTGACGACCAGTGTCTTGCCGGTGAAATGCCGTTTGCGCTGCGTTGCCGTCTGCGCATTGTCTTTCAGCCCGGAACTGACCTGTGTGCGCGTGGCCTGCCACGCCGGAGCAAGGCCAAAGAGCAGGCCGGTGAAGATGGAGACCGCAGCGGTGAATCCAAAGATCATCCAATCGAACCTGGCATCCATGACTGGCGGTTGCCATGATGATGACATAAGGCGGGGAAGCGCATTACGGCCAGCATAGCCAATCAGCAGTCCAACTGCTCCGCCTGCGACGGAAAGCAGCAGGCTCTCGGTGAGCATCTGGCGCAGGACGCGTCCACGCCCGGCGCCCAGCGCAAGACGCACGCTCATTTCGCGCTGGCGGCTGCTGGCGCGGGCAAGCAGGAGGTTCGCAAGATTTGCGCATGCCAGCAGCAGCACAAAACCTGCAAGAGACATGAGTACATAGATCGGCTTGGTAAGATCGCCGCCGATTTCATTCTGTCCGCGGCTTCCATCTTCCAGCAGCAAGCGCGGCATTTCATCGTCTTTGCCTACTTCCATCGTGGCGTGAATTGCGGCGCTCAGGTCCACATCGAGCGAAGCGCGGGCAGCCTCGGCAGAGATGCCCGGCTTCAGCCTTCCCATCATCAGCACCCACCAGAGGTTCTTGTCCGCGAGCAGGGAAGACTTGAATTTCGGCGCGGCAATCGGCTGCATGCTGAAAGGCAAAAATATGTCGGGCGAACTTTGCACGCCGAAAGCTCCGGTAAAATCCGGAGGATTGACGCCGATGATGGTCATTGGCGTGGAATTGATTTCAATCTTCTTGCCGATAACATCCGGCGAGCGCCCGAAGCGCCGTGTCCAGTAACCATAACTGATGAGCACCACAGGCCCACTGCCAACTGCGCCATCGTCAGCGTCAACAATCGCGCGCCCCAGCGCCGGATGAACATTGAGGTCGCGATAATAGTTGCCGGAAACCATCTCCGACGTGACCACTTCCGCCTTGTTGTCGATGGTCGCAGTCATCCGGCCATAATCTTTAAAAGCAAAGATGTCCTGGAGCGCGTGGTTATGCTGGCGGAGCTGCTGATACACGGGATATGAAAACGAAGTGCTGATAAATTTACCGTCGGGCGCCCGATCGAAATCGCCCCATGAGCCGTGAACAACTCCCTTATCGCCCTGTGTCAGTGCGAAAAGCCGCAGTTCATCCGGATGCGGAACAGCGAGCTTATCGAGCAGAACTGCTCTAGTCACGGTGAAGATGATGGTATTCGCGCCTATGCCCAATGCGAGCGAGACGATGGCGATGGCCGTGAATCCTGGGCTTTTCGCCAACATGCGGGTTGCATAGCGGAGGTCGGCCCGCAATTCATCCCATGCGCGCGTCCCCCACGCTTCGCGGCAGTTTTCCTTCTGCGCCGCAAG
The DNA here is from genome assembly GCF_035631355.1 of Alloacidobacterium sp. NCBI lineage: Bacteria > Pseudomonadati > Acidobacteriota > Terriglobia > Terriglobales > Acidobacteriaceae > Alloacidobacterium > Alloacidobacterium sp. Next base: position 20,490 of record NZ_DASQIX010000061.1, on the reverse strand, counting down.
GCCGCCGAGTTCGGCGCGGGCGCGACGGAAGGCCTCTTCGCGGGGAATGCCGCTGCTTATGAGGTCATTGGCGTAAGCCTCGATGTGAAACGCGAGTTCGTTATCGATGTCCGTACTGAGTTGTTCCGGACGCGTGACTGCTTTCCACCACGTAGCAATGCGGCTGCGAATACTCATACTTCCTCCGGGGATGCGCTTAACACTGCGCCGATGGCGTCGGCCATCTGATTCCACTTCTCCGTCTCAGCGCGCAGACGGCGGCGTCCAGCGGCCATGAGGCGGTAATACCGGGCGCGGCGGTTGTTCTCGCTCTGTCCCCACTCGGCAGCGATCAAGCCTTCATGCTCCAGCCGGTATAAGGCCGGGTAGAGCGATCCCTGCTGGACCTCAAGCCTGTTGCCGGAAATCTGCTGAATGCGCAGCAGCACGCCATAGCCATGCAGCGGGCCGAGCGAGACAGCCTTGAGCACCATCATGTCCAAGGTGCCTTGCAGGAGATCGTTTTGTTTCGGAGCCAAGGTTCCTCCTCCTAGAATACCTAGGAGAGTAATCCTGTTCACCTAGGCAGTCAAGGAGAAAAGAATTTTGGGGCCCATTGTTCTACTTGAAAGAGATGGCGGTAGGCGCCAGATATCAGCCTTCAGTATCAGCGCGGCAGGCGAGTGTACGGGAATAGTTGATATCCTCCAAGTAGGATCGCAACAGAATGATAGAACAAGCCAAATCCCCCCAGCGCCTCCAAGTGACCCTGGCAGTGAGCGGCGCCTTTCATCACTTCGACCTGGCCCGCGAACTAGAGGCACGGGGCTTTCTGAAGGCTATTTATTCTACGTTTCCCTGGACTCGTCTTAAGCGCGAAGGGGTGTCGCGTGAATTTGTCCACATTTTCCCCTGGATTCATACTCCGCTGGTGGTCTTAGGTAGCCGGTTCAAGCTTCCTGACAACCTGGGGAGAAGCCTTTCAGGTATGGTGCCCCGGACCTTGGATGCCTGGGTTGCCCGCACGATGCCAGATTGTGATGTTTACATAGCAATCTCTGGTTCTGGCGTTTCAAGCGGACGACGAGCACAATCTCGTGGAGTCAAGTATGTCTGCGATCGTGGGTCGTCACACATCCGCTATCAGGACAAAATACTCCGGGAAGAATTCGAACGCTGGGGCGCTCATAGGATCGTTTGCGATCCTCGAATTTTTGCGCGTGAGGAGGCCGAATACGAACAAGCTGACGCGATTACCGTGCCATCGGAATTCGCCCGGCGATCCTTCGTAGAAATGGGTGTTCAGGCGGAGAAGCTTCACAGAATTCCTTATGGCGTGCGGCTCGACCGTTTCCTGCCGGTAAGCCAACCCGCAATCGACCACTTCGATATCCTTTTCGTTGGACAAGTGGGATTGCGCAAGGGAGTACCTTACCTGTTGCAGGCTTTCAGACAACTCAATCATCCCCACAAGAGGCTCCGATTCGTCGGTGCCGTCCAGCCCGAGTTGGCGAATCTGCTGCCTCAATTACCCACGGAAGGAGTCGAGTTTCTTGGAAGTTTGCCGCAGGATAAGCTCCCGGCCATTATGAGCAGCAGCCATGTGATGGTGCTGCCGTCGATCGAAGAAGGCTTAGCCTTGGTGCAGGCGCAGTCCATGGCTTGTGGATGTCCGCTTATTAGCAGTTACAACACCGGTGGAGAGGACTTGTTCACCGACGGCGTGGAAGGGTTTCTCGTTCCCATTCGCTCTCCCGAGGCAATTGCTATAAGGCTGCAGGAGCTTGCCGACGACCCACAACTTCAACAGTATATGAGCAGAGCGCACTTGAACGTGTCCATAAAATGGGAGGATGGCATGAATATGGAGAGGCTTGGGTTGAACTTCTAAACCATCTGACATCTCAAGCTTGTTCGGTCGCATCATGATCTGTCATTGATCCGACTGCGGATTGATCCAACTTTATAGGTAGAAAGCATCCACAGTTAGGCCAGTTCAGGCGGACCGCATTTGTTTCTCTGTTCGTTTCCTAAAATATTCAACTGCACAAGTATCGGACACCTCATTATTTCTTGCCATGTCTTCGGCTATTTTCCCCATTTGGCGCGAGGGATATCTCATACCGACACGGTCCAGCGTGGAAGATTGCTTTGTCTTCAGGAGATAATCTTCTTGACTTTTGCAGTAGTAGTGATTGATCCATGCGAGACCAGAGCTCGCTGGAACACGAACGCTTCCGTATACAGGATGTTTGTGTTCTGTAACTGCTCGTCCCAGCTTGCGATAAAAGAAGCAATGCGAATTACGGCATGCAGTGACTTCCTCTGGTCTTACAAAGCATTTGACGTGACGGTTTGTTTTCTCCGCACGCAGGTGATACGCGATGGTGACAGATTCAGCTGGCCGTTCTTTGTGCCAGGACGATCCAAACATTCTCCAGTGCAATGCAACAGCTGGTTTACCCTCAAAACTGGCAAGAAATTCACCAATACTGCGTCCATCCCCAATGACTATAAACTCATCAGCATCGATAAACCCTACCCACGAAAATCTTCCTGCCGCGCGCCGTATGCAATCTTCTTCAGCATCAGGCGAGGCTGGTACCTTTGGCCAATCAATCAGCGTGACGAGGTTGCGCGAAATCCAAGGCTTGAGAACATCGAGGTAATTGTCGTTGCTGAAGTTGTTATATAGAAAAAAATGATCAGTTCCGGCGGCGCGGTGGTATTCCAGCCATTCTTCCAAATACCGTGCCTCGTTGCGAAAACGCAGACAAAGAGCCACACCAGTGGTAGCGGCACGAATTTTGCGCCCGGTATGAGAAAACAGCATAACCCATAGATTGCTGAACGTGTAGAGCGCGACAGCAACAACCTGATTCGAGCGCAGTTTTTCTCGAAATACAAAGAATTGTTTCATAAACTCTTCTAATCAATTTATAGCGGGATTTAGCAGTTTCACAAAGGATGTACCTGAGTCGGATCAGAGTTCTGAACCCGAGAGGCTGTATTTGCCTGCTCCACATATTCGCATGTAGAACGACGGACCGTGCAAACTTTGCGGCATGCTGCATCGCCACGAGGGTAAGTTTCCCGCTAACATACACGGGTGTGAGAATTTCTGAAGAGCAGCGGATACCATCCTTCTGGCAGTTTCAGCTAGGCGGGTGGACGGTTTACTTCCTGATGATGCTGCTCAGTTTCCTTCCATCGAAGGAACTCCGTCAGGAATTGATGTACAGGCTGACCTTCTGTGCAGTCTGTTTTGTGGCTAGCTTCGCGCAGCATATCGTATGCCGGCGTTTGTGGCGACATCAGGCGTCGTGGTCGCGCGTGATACGCGTGGTGGCTCTTTCCTGCTACGCACTTGGCCTTGTGTCCGGCACGGTACTTCTCTGGCTGGAAGCGAAGTACCTGATGCCGTCGTGGGAAAAATTTGAATGGTATTACATTTTTGCCAACGCGCTGAGTCCGACGTTTATGCTGGCGTTTTGGAGCGCGCTTTATTTCGGCATCAAGTTTTACGTTGCCCAGACGGAAGAGAGCGCGCGGCTGCTGCGGCTCGAATCACTGGTGCATGAGGCGGAGTTGAAGGCGCTGCAATACCAGATCCATCCGCATTTTCTCTTTAATACGCTGAACTCTATCTCGACGCTTGTTTACGAGCGCGACACGGCCACAGCCAATCGCATGATTGCGCGTCTCGCGGATTTTCTCCGCGCTACATTGGACGGTGAAGGCACATACGAGAGCCCTTTGCGGGACGAACTGGACATTACCCGACTGTACCTTGAAATAGAGACAACACGTCTGGGAGATCGCCTGAAAGTGGTGGAAGATACGGACCCGCGCTTGTTGGAAGCGGGCGTTCCGCGGCTGCTGTTACAGCCGCTTGTGGAAAACGCCGTACGTCACGGCGTCGCCAAACGGCGCGAAGGCGGTGAACTATTTATCGCCGCTTTTCGCGAGCATGACGATCTCGTAATCCAGGTGCGGAATGATCTGATGCCGCTGCATGGCAAACCCTGTACGTACGGAATCGGCTTGACAAACATACGTACGCGTTTGCACCAGCTTTATGGCGAGTCGCATGAATTCACCATCGATTTTTCGACAGGCAATGTTTGCAGGGTAACGATCAGAATTCCGCTGCACACATATGTAGCGCCGCTGGAATTGGCAGAAGCACAAGTACAGGAGAACTGAACACGATGAGCTATCGAACCATTGTGATCGATGACGAGCCTCTGGCGCGACGGGGGATTATTTCCCGCTTGCGGCCGTATCCTCAATTTGAAGTTGTCGGCGAGTGTGGTAACGGCATGGATGCATTGGTCGCCATCGCGGAGCATCATCCCAATCTGATTTTCCTCGATGTGCAGATGCCGGAGATGGATGGCTTTGAAATGCTTGAGAACCTGCCCACGGATGAGCGGCCGGCGGTCATTTTCCTTACCGCGTTCGACCAGTACGCGCTGCGGGCGTTCGATGTGCATGCTGCAGACTACCTGTTGAAGCCGATTGATGACATTCGCTTTGCTGAGGCGATTGATCGGGTACAGCGTGTAATGCAAATGGAGAAGGGTACCACTCTGGGGGACCGCCTGGAGTCACTCCTCTCCGACTTGCATGCTAGGCGGCCATCCGGAAATGCACAGCGGTTTGCCATTCGCAATGGCCGTCGTATTTTCTTTGTAACAACAAACGAAGTGGAGTGGATTGAAGCGCAAGGCGATTATGCTGCGTTGCACGTAAACGGCAAAACGCACCTGCTGCGCGAACCGTTGCATATTCTGGAACGCAGGCTGGATCCATCCGTGTTCGTCCGCATTCATCGCTCAACAATCGTCCGCATGGACCAAATTTCTGAGATGCAGGCGCTGGCTAACCGGGACTGTCTCATCCGGCTCAAAGATGGAACGACACTCAGGGTGAGCCGCAGCTATAGCGAGCGCTTGCAGGAAGCTCTGAGCGGAGCCTAGACACAGGAAAATTCTTTTCGCTTCCTCTATATTGAGAGACAGTTGTTCAATCGATGAATGCTGCATGTAACGATGCAGGGGACTGATCGAGTGGAAGAATTTTCCAGATTGAAGAGGCTGCCTCCCTACGTTTTCAACATTACTTCAGATCTGAAGTCTGCTGCCCGACGCCGAGGTGAGGACATTATCGACTTCGGGATGGGAAATCCCGATGGCGCGACGCCTGAGCACATCGTCGAAAAGATGATCGACGCTGCGCGCAGGCCCGAGACCCATCGCTATTCGCTGTCTCGCGGGATTCCGCGACTCAGAAAGGCGATCTGCAACTGGTACCACAGACGCTATGATGTCGCGCTAGACCCGGATGTCGAGGCGATCGTCACAATTGGATCCAAGGAAGGGATCGCCCATCTCTGCCTTGCCACGCTCGATCAGGGCGATGTTGTTGTAGTGCCGAATCCCAGTTATCCGATCCATATTTATGGCCCCGTGATCGCGGGTGCAAACATTCACAGCGTTGCTATCCATGACACCGAGGCATTTCTGGCGGAATTGGAGCGCGCGATTCCGCTAATGTACCCACGCCCGAAAATGCTCATCCTCAACTTTCCGGCAAATCCGACTACTCAATGCGCTGACCTGAGTTTTTTTGAGCGCGTGATTGCGCTGTGCAAACAGCAGAACATCTATCTTGTGCACGACCTGGCATACGCGGATATCTGCTTCGATGGATATAAGGCACCATCGATCCTGCAGGTACCCGGAGCGAAAGAGATCGCTGTGGAATTCTTCACACTATCCAAGAGTTACAACATGCCGGGATGGCGCGTGGGCTTCATGGTGGGTAACCGCAAGCTGGTTGCAGCTCTGGCTCGAATCAAGAGTTACTTCGACTATGGCACGTTTACTCCAGTGCAGGTGGCATCGATTTTGGCGCTGGAAGGTCCGCAGGAATGCGTTGAGGAGATTTGTGAGTACTACCGCCGCCGCCGGGACGTGCTGGTGAGTGGACTAAACAAACTCGGTTGGCAGTTGGCACTGCCGAAGGCAACGATGTTCGTGTGGGCGCCGATCCCGGAGCCATATCGAGAGATGGGCTCGCTTGAGTTTTCGACCAAGTTGCTCAAAGAAGCGAAGGTTGCGGTCAGCCCTGGCATCGGCTTCGGCGAATTTGGCGATGGACATGTGCGCTTTTCTCTGATTGAAAACGAGGAGCGCACACGGCAGGCCCTGCGCGGTATTAAACAGATGCTTTTGAAGGACGGCCTTCTGGCGCAATCAGTGCCACAATAGGTCAGCGTTTGGGAGCAGTATACGATTCTATTAGGTGCCCGTCCCGCGAAGGACGACGTGTGCCGTGCGGATAAGAATCTTCACGTCGAGCCAGAAAGTCCAGTTCTCCACATACGCGGTATCGAGCTCAATGTACCGGGCAAACGAAGAATCCTGCCGCGCATGAATCTGCCATAAACCAGTCAGGCCTGGCATGACTTCGAGACGGCGAAAATGTTCCAGTTCATACTTTTCCACTTCGCTCGCAATCGGTGGGCGTGGTCCCACTACGCTCATCTCACCGCGGAAGACATTGAAGAACTGCGGCAACTCATCGAGGCTATATTTGCGCAGAATGCGGCCAATGCGCGTCACACGCGGGTCATTGGAAACCTTGAAAAGAATACTATCGCGCTCATTCAGCGCTGCCAGTTCGCGCTTCTTTTTCTCGGCGTCTTTCACCATGGTGCGGAATTTGAAACAGGGAAAAACGCGGCCTCGCTTGCCAATACGCTCCGATACATAAAAGACAGGCCCTTCGCTGTCCAGCCTGATTGCCACCGCTATAAGGAACATCAAAGGAAATACTGCGACCATTACAGTAAACGAAAATAGGATATCGAGTATCCTTTTGAAAAAAAGCGAAATGGTTCTGGACTGACTGCGGTGCAACGGTGTAACCGGATAAACGCCGAGGTACTCGATTGCGGCGTGCACAGAAAGGTCTCCGAAAAGGCCGGAGATAGCGCGAATGTCGATGCCTAGATCACGAGCCTCATCCAGCAACAATATGACCTGTTCGGCGGGGAGAGCTTGGGTAATCACAACTTCGTCGATAAAGTGCAAACGGGTAAGTTGCCGCAGCCGATCCACGTTGCCGAGAATTTTTGTCGACGCCGCTTCTTCACTGTTCGTCTGCTCGCTCGTAGAGATATATCCAAGAAATTGATAACCGAGGCGATAGTTGCCCGCGATGTGTTCGCCTAGCGCATGGCTCAGATGACCAGTGCCAATGATGGCAATGTTGCGGGTGTCAATGCCGTTCTCAAACTGCCGGTAGTAGGCGAGCCGCAGGCTAGCCCGCCAGATGCACAAGGCGACCGAGGTCGTGCAGACAAGCAGAACCACGACTGTTCGAGAGGCCAGCTCCAGACGTGCCATGTACAAGCCACCACACAACAGCAGTCCCGCATTCAGCGATGCCTGAACAGTCAGGCGTAGTTCGCGAGCACCCCCTGGCGCTAGAATCGGGCTGTAAAGATCGTAATGCTCCGACACGAGCAGCAAGCAACAGAGAAACCACGCGAAGAAACCAAGATAAATGGCGCCGGCAGTAGAGTGGATCGATCTTAAGGCACTTCCACTGGTGAAAAAATGAAGTTTTATTTCGAGGGCCAGTGCAAATGCCAAAATAACGATGACTGTGTCACCAGACATCCGCAGGATCTTGGAGGCAAAACCGGGCCCGCTGATTCTGCGATGCCCCTTAACTGATTCGTAATCGAACCGTTTCGGCTGTTTTTCAGATGGCTCATTCTTTCGAATGTATTCGGATGTCGCCATAATTCTTTAAGAACACGGTTAGACGAAGCTTGATTTCGGTCGCTGATGCTACTGGTTTGCCGATTGGGCGGCGGAGGCTTGCCGTCGCACTTACATTACAACTTCTTAACAACGCTGCCGGATCTGGGAACGTCCGGACGTTACAGTCGTGCATTCAAAGGGAAGCACACAATGCCTGAAAAGCTGGTGATACACGGATAAAACAAGACGACTACAGTATACACATTACTCCATTTAATAGCAGTCTCATTAGACTGCATGCTGTGAAGTTAGTAAGTTATTTGCTTCGAATAGTCGTCTTTTAACAGTTTATATGTCAAATGAAAAAAATCAAGGATTGGAGGGTTTTCCAGTCGAATGTAATCATTACAGTGACAATTTTACGCATCCGATACAGTTCAGGTGCGTTGTTGTCCCCGGCAGCACAGTTGTAGTGCTATTTTGGTTAAATCTTCGTCGAGAACTTTTTAGCTTCCGTTCTGAGATTTTCGAGGACCTTGGACGAGAATCTTCTAGGAAAGTTTTTCAGTTGGTATTGCTTTTTATAGTGGGCCATGCGTCGCGCCGCCAGCTGGACGGACCGGCGAAAAGATGGGGAAGATTCCGCTTCTGACAACAGCGATTCATAAGCCCGAATCACTAGTCCAGGCTCTTTACAGACTCCAAGTATGTCGGTTCCAGCGGCAACTGCATTGACTGCAGCTTCTTCGATGATTCGCTGTGTAAGGATGCCTCCCATCTCCATGTCATCGGAAATCACTAGACCTTTATAGCCAATCTTCTGGCGAAGAATTTTCGTGATCCAGAATCGTGAAATGGAGGCTGGTACCGCAGCCCCTGAAGCCTGCGGATAGGCTGCATGAGCGACCATAATCATGGGCAGCCGAACAGCGAGCGCACGAAAAGGCGCGATATCTTCGTCCCACATTTCCTTCCATGACCGCTGAATAACAGGCATCGATTGGTGTGAATCGAGACTGCTTCCTCCCAGGCCTGGAAAATGCTTTCCGCATCCAAGGATGCCCTCAGCGGCAAACTCCTGAAGGAATGGCAAAGCATAAGCTGTCACCCCTGCGGGGTCGGCGGATACGGCGCGGTTACACAAAACGTCGGCAGACACAGGTAAGGCTAAATCAAGTACTGGGGCAAAGACCGTATTGAAGCCCAGACTACGAGCCTCCCGCGCAATGAGTTGGCCATGCTTCCTGAAGATCGCTGGTTTCCGGGTGGCATAGACTTCAGCAGGTGAAGGCATGGGCGCGATCAGGTCGCGCAAGCGGTCAACCAGGCCTCCTTCAATGTCAATGCAGCGAAAGCATGATTTGCCAATTATCTCCGTGACTTCACGAAGCAGTTGCACCGTCTGTCTTGCTTCTTCAATATTTCGACGAAAGAGGATCACACCGCCGGGACGCACCAGCTTTAGCCAGGCGCGCTCGATGGAAGTAAGCTCGGGGCCTTCAAGGCCCACAATAAGGAGTTGTCCAACCTGCCTGCGAAGCGTTGCTTTCATGCTTTGCCGCCCTGTGAGGACTTGATTTCGCTTTGCAATTCTTCGAGCAGATTGAGAGCCTGCAACGGCGTCAGCGAGTTGATGTCCGTTTCCTGCAGGCGGTCGAGAATACGCTGTGATAGCGGCGTGAACATCGTGAGTTGTAACGGAGCTTCAGTCTCCGCAGCGACATTGTGACGCTCAGACCGTTCGTGCTGCTTGAGTACCTGCCGGGCGCGTTGAATGACCTGAGGTGGCAATCCTGCAAGACGCGCAACATCGATGCCATAGCTTTTGCTCGCCGGCCCAGGCTCAATGGCATGTAGAAAGATAATGCCTTGTGGTGTTTCCTTTACAGAGACGCGTAGATTTTTGAGCTTTGTCAGCTGTTCCGCCAGTATCGTTAACTCATGATAGTGAGTCGCGAACAACGTTCGCGCTCCGATATTCGCGTGCAGATACTCAAGCGTTGCCCATGCAAGCGAGAGGCCGTCAAAGGTTGCCGTGCCGCGGCCCATTTCATCGAGCAATATCAGGGACCGGTCCGTTGCCGTGTTGAGAATCGTCGCCGTTTCCGTCATCTCAACCATAAAGGTGGATCGTCCGCGGGCAAGGTTGTCGCTGGCGCCAATGCGCGTGTAGATGCGGTCCACCAGTCCGAAGCGCATATTGTCAGCGGGAACAAAGCAGCCCATCTGCGCCATAATGACGAGCAATGCGGACTGTCGTAGATAGGTCGATTTTCCTCCCATATTCGGTCCGGTGAGCAGCAGGATTGCAGGCCCCTGAATGTCGAGATACAAATCGTTGGGAACAAAGCGGCCTTCGCCAGCCTCCTCCATCAGGCACTCGATCACAGGATGCCGCGCGCGCGCCGTTTCAAGCACAGCCTCTTCTACAAGCTTTGGGTGCACGTAATGCCGGAGTACTGCGAGATGTGCGAAATTCGTTAATAAATCCACCTCTGCAACGGCGCTGCTGGTTTTGCGTATACGACTGGCGTGGTCCAGAATGCCGCGCCGCAAATCGGCGAAGATGCGTTTTTCAATCTCCACTGATCGCTCATGCGCAGTCAGAATTTTCGTCTCGTAATCTTTGAGTTCCGGCGTAGTGAAACGCTCGGCATTGACCAGCGTCTGTTTACGCTCGTAGTCAGGTGGGACATTGGCGAGGTTCGCTTTTGTGATTTCGATGTAGTAGCCGAAGACGGAGTTGAACCGGACTTTCAGAGATGAAATGCCTGTGCGTGCCCGCTCGCGCTCTTCAATTGCTGCGATGGATCGTCGGCCACTCTGGCTGAGTGTTCGCAGTTCGTCCAGTTCTGCGTCAATGCCGACAGTGATGACTCCACCATCCGCAAGGGTGAGAGGCGGTGAGGGTTGAATCGTCTGCTGAATCCGGGCGCACAAGTCCTCAAGCTTGTCTAGCCGCGCGGAAAGCTGTTTCCATAGCGGCGAATCAATCTGGCTTAACACGCTTTGCAACAGGGGAAGATGCTGCAGGGAGGCAGCCAGCGCGAGCAGGTCACGCGGTCCTGCGCTGTCCAATGAGATGCGGGCCAACAGCCGCTCTAGATCGAGAATGCCTTCGAGCGTTTTGCGGACTTTCTCGCGGAGGATCAGGTCATCCTTGAGGCATTCGATTGCTTCATAGCGTTCGTTGATTGCGCCGCTGTCAAGAAGAGGTCGCAGTATCGATGCGCGAAGCAGCCGCTTGCCCATTGGCGTCTGGCAGCAATCAAGCGTATGGAAAAGCGTTGTCGTCGCTCCTGCTCCGCTAAATAGCGGCTCAATCAGTTCAAGATTACGGACTGTAACCTGGTCGAGTTGGAGGTGCTCGGAGCGTTCATAAAAGCGAATGTTGTCGACATGCTCAAGCCCAGCGCGCTGCGTGCTTCGCACATAATGCAGAATGGCCCCGGCGGCAATGGCTGCGGCTGGATGCAGTGACAGTCCGAAGCCGTCAAGTGATGCCGCCGCCAGTTGACGCTCCAGCAGCGGCACGGCGTAATCTTTGGTAAAGACCCAGTCTTCAAGATGAGTTTTGGTTTTGATGCGGTCAAGCGCAGACAGATTCGTGTTTTGTGTCAGCAGCAGCGGCGGATTCGTGCCTGATAAAAGCACTTCGCTGGGTGACGCTTTTTGCAATTCATCAAGACATAAAGCCGATGCCTGTAGACCGGTAAATTCCGCGGCGCGAAAGTCTCCAGTAGAAAGATCGAGCAGCGCGAGTGCCGCAAGATTTTCTCCGAGCAAAATTGCAGCCAGAAAATTGTTCTGCTCGGAGCCAAGAGCGGGATCGATGGCCGTTCCGGGTGTAAGAACGCGCGTCACTTCACGCCGGACGATCTTTTTCGCAAGCTTTGGATCTTCCATCTGGTCGCAGATGGCGACACGATAACCTTTACGCAGCAGCCTCGCTATATAGCTTTCAGCTGCATGATATGGAACGCCGCACATCGGCACTGCGCGCTCCTTGTCGCGCGCCGTGAGAGTGATTTGCAACTCGCGCGACGCCACATGCGCGTCCTCAAAAAAAAGTTCGTAGAAATCGCCCAGACGGAAAAGAAGCAGCGCGTCAGGATGCTGCTGCTTAGCGGCGGCATATTGGCGCATGAGCGGCGTCTGCGCCGTATCGACAGATTGGACGGAAGTATCGGGCACCGGGAAAGGCCAGCATACCGCATCGTCATGTTGATTGGTGAATCGAAGCGCCAGCCGGCGCTGCGCAGTTATACTTAAGGTTTAATTACATGTATCTGCTATGGCTTAGAGTTGCGGCGGCTCTTTATGGACTGGCCAGTGTTGCTGCGTTGCCGGCTGTGCTCGGAGAGCGTCCGCGCTGGCAGCGGGTCTGCCTCCCTTTGGCGATTGCCGGGTGGCTCTATCATATCGTCGCGTTTGTAGAGATGCTGGCCGCGGCGCACAGGCTGATGCCGGTGGGCATGCACCAGGTGCAGGCCACGCTTTCGCTCCTGATTGTGACGGCATTCCTGCTGATCTGGCTGCGCTATCGCACAATCTCGTTCGGCGTCTTTGCGCTGCCCCTAGCGTTTCTCGTGATTCTGATCCCAGCCATCGGGCCGGACAAATACACCTTCTCCTCATCGCTGGTACGCAGCGGATGGATCGCGATCCATGTAACGCTGCTCTTGGCGGCCTATGCCGCGCTGATTTTCAGCCTGCTGGCCAGTCTTTTCTATCTCGCGCAGGAGCGCAGACTTAAGAACCGGCAATCGCCGGGCTTTCTAGGATGGCTGCCGCCGCTTGACACCATGAACCAGATTGCCCGAACGACACTCGTATTCGGCTTCTACTGCATGACCGGCGGCCTGCTGATCGGATCGTTGATTGCGCAGGAGCATATGGGCGCGGCCTACTTCGTCGATCCCAAGGTTGTGCTGTCGTTCGTGATGTGGGTACTGTATCTGGTAATCCTGTTTGTGCATCGCTCGGCAGGATTGCGCGGAAAGCGCGCCGTGTATCTCTCAAGTGCAGTTATTTTGCTCATGTTGTGTGTGTGGGCTGCAAACTTATTCAGCTCGGTACATAGGTTCAGTACGCCATGAAACTTCTGCTCACAGGCGTAAACCACAAAACGGCCCCTGTTGAATTACGCGAGCAATTGGCCATTGCGCCCGAACGCCTGGGAGAGGCGACTCATGCGCTGCTCGACTTTCCAGGTGTGCATGAGGCCATGATCCTCTCCACCTGCAACCGGGTTGAATTGCTGGCCTGCCATGAATCCAACAGCCCTGATTTGCTGAGTTTTCTTGAAGGTTATCTCGGCGTCGGAACCGCATCACTGCGCCCGCATATCTATGAATACCGCGAGACGGATGCCGTGCAGCACTTGTTCCGAGTGGCATCGAGTCTCGATTCGATGGTGGTGGGCGAGCCGCAGATACTTGGACAGGTGAAGGAGTCTTATACAACGGCACGTTCTGTAGGGGCGGTTCAGACCCATCTGGAAAAGCTGCTGCAATCGACGTTTGCGGTTGCGAAAAAAATCCGCACCGAGACGCAGATTGGTAGCTCATCAGTTTCGATTGCCTCTGTTGCCGTTGATCTGGCGAAGAAGATATTTGGCTCGCTTGAAGGGAAGCGCGTGTTGCTGGTTGGTGCAGGCAAGATGAGCGAGCTGGCAGCGCGGCATCTTCTGCAGCAGGGCGCGGACGCAATTTATGTTGCCAATCGCACTCATGACCACGCGGTGCGGCTGGCGCAGAATTTTCAGGGTCGCGCTGTCCGCTTCGAAGATCTCTATGCGACTGCCGACCAGGCGGACATTATCATCACGTCGACAGGATCGCAGGAACACATCTTCCGCCGCGAGCATGGGCAGCAGTTTCTGCATAAACGGCGCAATCGGCCCATGTTCTTTATCGATATTGCCGTGCCGCGCGACATTGATCCTGAGATCAATCGCGTAGACGGTGTCTTTCTCTACGACATCGATGACCTGCAATCCGTCGCAGCATCGCACCTGGCTGACCGGGCGCGCGAGGCGCAGCGGGCCGAGGCAATCATCGCCGAAGAAGTGCAGCGGTTCCAGCGGCATGCGCAGGCATTAAACGCCACGCCGATGATCATCGATCTGCAGAGTTCGGCAGAAGAGATGCGTCAGGCGGAGTTGCGGCGGATGCAGGCGCGTCTGCAATCGCTAACGCCAGAGCAGCAGGCGGCGGTTGAGGCGCTGACGCGCGGACTGATGAACAAGTTTCTTCATTTGCCAATGCAGGCCATCAAAGCAGCGGCGCTTGAGGCCGACACCGTGATGCTGGAAGTGATGCGTTCGGTGTTCCATCTCACTCGGACGCAGGAACCAGCGAATTCTCGTATTACGTCAAAGACTGTGCCAGCAGAAACGGACGAGCCGGTCATTGCGGGCAATCAGAAGGACCGCTCGTGATCCGTATCGGTTCCAGGGGTTCCCAGCTTGCGCTGTGGCAGACAAACCATATCGCCGGCAAGCTGCGCAGCGCCGGGCACGAAGTCGCAATTGAGATTATCCGCACGACAGGCGACGCGTTGCAGAATGTGGCCTTCGATAAAGTCGCGACAAAGGGCATGTTCACCAAGGAGATCGAAGAAGCGCTCCTGGCGAACAAAATCGATCTGGCCGTTCATAGTCTCAAAGACCTTCCTACGGAACTGGCCGAGTCATTCACTATTGCCGCCATCCCGCCGCGCGTCGATCCGCGTGATGCGTTTGTTTCTGTCAAATATGATTCATTTGAATCGCTGCCTTCCGGCGCGCGCATCGGCACCAGCAGCCTGCGCCGGCAATCCCAGCTTCGGGCGCAGCGGCGGAATGTAGAGTTGGTCGATTTCCGCGGTAATGTCGATACCCGGCTGCGCAAGCTCAACGAAGACTTGGTCGATGCCATTGTTGTTGCGTCTGCCGGACTCGATCGGCTGAGGCGAACAGAGTGGATTCGAGAGAGATTTTCGCCATTAGTCCTTTGTCCGGCTCCGGGACAGGGCGCGCTGGCCATCGAAACACGCGCTGATGATTCGCGAACGCTTGATGCCGTTGCGTTTCTAGACGATCCGACCTCCCGCTTTGCCGTGACTGCAGAGCGAGCGGCGCTGGCAGAACTTGGTGGCGGATGCCATGTACCCATTGGCGTTTATTGCGAGCCTTCGCCGGAAGGCCATATGATTACTGGCGTTGTGGCCCATCCTGACGGATCGGCGCTGGTACGCGCGGAATTCGATCATCAGCTCGTTCAAAGCGCGGAAGAGCTCGGGAGGCAACTGGCAGAGCGGTTGATGGAGCAGGGCGCGCCCGAAATTCTGGGAGCAGCTCAGCCGTGAGCGAATTGCCATTGGCAGGCCGGACAATTGTCGTTACGCGGCCGCGGAGTCAGTCAAGCCGGCTCAGCAGGGAACTTGAGGCGCTCGGTGCTTGCGTGATCGAATTGCCGACGATTGAGATCGTTCCTCCTGATTCATATGAGCCCCTGGATGCTGCCCTCAGCAATCTGCAGCAGTATCAATGGCTGATTGTTACCAGCGCGAACACTGCACGCGTGCTGGGTGAGCGGTTTGCACTGTTGCAAATCGGGCGCTCAATGCTTTCCGGAGTCAAGCTGGTTGCGGTTGGTTCTGCAACCGCTTCTGCCGTAAGAGCAGCAGGTTTCCGCGTCGATCTGGTTCCACCGAAGTATGTAGCTGAGTCTGTTGTGGAGATGCTAGACAGTAAAATTGCCGGATCGCACGTGCTGCTGGCGCGGGCTGCAGTGGCCCGCGATGTCATTCCCGATGAGATGCGACGATTGGGTGCTGTGGTGGATATCGTTGAGGCTTACCGTACCGTGGTTCCGGAGGAATCGGCGCGCTTGATGCGGGGAGTTTTCGTGGGTTCGCCAGTACCGGACGCTGTGACGTTCACGAGTTCTTCGACAGTGACCAACTTTTTCCGGCTGATGGATGAGGCCGGGATTTGTTCCGCCCCTGCAGGTGTCCGGGCATTATCAATCGGACCGATTACCTCCGCCACTTTGCATGAGCACGGATGGGAGCCTGCGGATGAGGCCGATCCGCATGATGTGGACGGGCTGGTTCATGCGACGCTCCGGGAGTTGCAATCCCCCTCTCTTTAATGAGTCATGATCAAAAAATGCAATTTTGGGCTTGACACGATTTAATTCTGCGGAGGAAAGGTGCCGACTATGCCAAACATTGCACCGGTGTGGAAAACTTCTGGGCTTGCGGTGTGGTATGCGACGTTGGCGTTGTCGGTTCCTCCGATACGGGCCCAATCAACCTGTACGCTTGTCATTCATGTCGATGGTTTCCGCAACCAGAAGGGCCATCTTGGAGTTTCGCTGTTCACCTCTCCGGATGGCTGGCCAGAGAAAAATGACAAGGCGTTTCTTCATGGGCCTCATCCTTTTTCAGGAGACAAGGCGACGGTCACGCTCGATGTTCTGGCCGGGCGATATGCGATTACTGTGCTTCACGATGAAAATGGAAACCACAAAATGGACCGGAATTTTCTCGGGATTCCGAAGGAAGGATTTGGGTTTGCCAACAATCCGAAGGTCTTTCTCACCCCACCTGACTTCAAGACTGCGAGTATCGACGTTGCGTGCCCGCAGACCGAGACTTCGATTCATTTAATTTATAAGTGAGCCTCATGGTTAACGCTAAGTGACGATAAACCGCAGGTCCCTCCACTACGCTCCGCGTCGGTGGGGATGACAGCACCTAATCGCTGGACCAAGTTTTATCGCCGGAAGTGCAGACGGTTTCCAGAGTGCAAGCGGCACATTTCGGTTTGCGGGCGATGCAGATTTGGCGGCCATGGTGGATGACTTCGTGCGAGTAGGCAATCCAGTGGTTTTTAGGGATGATCTTTATTAGGTCCTGCTCAACCTGCTTTGGCTCTGTTGCCTGCGTCAAATGCAACCGGTGCGAAATGCGGAGGACGTGTGTGTCGACGACGATACCTTCCGCGAGGCCGTAGGCCACCCCCAGAACGACGTTGGCGGTTTTGCGGGCCGCGCCGGGGACAGTGGTCAGCTCGGCCAGCGTGCGCGGAACTTTTTCGCCGAAGTCATGCGTGATTTTTTTTGCCGCTCCTAAGATCGACTTCGCCTTATTGCGGTAGAAGCCAGTGGAGCGGATAAGCTCTTCGAGCGCGGGCTGTGAGGCTTCGGACATCGCTTTCGGCGTAGGGAATTGGCGGAAGAGTTCGGGTGTGACCATGTTCACGCGTACGTCGGTGCACTGCGCGGAGAGGATGGTCGCCACGAGCAATTCCCATGCGTTGCGATGGTGCAGGGCACACTCGGCATTCGGGTATGTAGCGGCGAGGCGCTTCAGGATTTCGCCTACACGCTCGGGGGCGAGGTCGCGTTTTGAGTTGAACTTATCTCTAAGTTTGGAGGAGGATTTCGCTGGTTTTGTGAGGACGGTGTTCAAGTGAGGTTTCTGGGCAGCCTTTTGGGGGGCGTTTTTCATGTTGGGCATAGTGATGTTTTATCGCAGAAGGACACCAGGAATATCAAGAGATGGACTGTGAGTTCTGACGAGACCGGGGCATGGCGTCCGCGAGAAGAAGAACGGCTCCGCAATACATCAGCGTATCGAACACGTAGTTGAGGCCGTTGTCGAGGCTGGCGCGTTCCACTACTCCAATCGGCACGTAGACGACCAGCTCAACAAAGAGCACGGTCAAGCCCAGCCACGTCGCCGCTGCGCGGGTCTTCTTGCCGACAAACAACAGGGCACCCGTCACTGCATAAGCCACGGCTGCCAGGTATGTCCAAATCGCATGTCCGTAGATGTATGTAGGCGTCAACGGTTCCAGGGGGACGGCGGGAACGTGATCGCCGTGCATGAACTGCTCAAAGCTGTAAAACAGCACGGGAATGGCAATGAAGTATCGCGCAATTGTCGCAAGGATGTGTCCGCCGCGTCGGTGCTGCTCCTCGGTGAGGCGAGCAGCCAAGGCCAGCGCGCCGCCGCTGAAAGATATTTCCCGCAGCACGATTGTCAGGGCAAACCGGTTCCGCAGCTGGTGGGCCGAGGCTGGCGCCTCCATCAGGATTACGAAAAGAAAAAATGTCAAAGCGAACAAACTAGCCGCGAGACGCGCCTGAATCCCTGTCACCAAGCTCAGCCCGCCTGCGATAAAGCAGGCGCCTACCAGGTACACCCAGAAGTAATGCCACGGAATCCACGCCGGGATGATCGACGCGATTGCGTTGGTCAACGTGAAATGTTCGGTGCCGAAGGCCGCGACCGGAGCCGCGTAGAAAAGCGTCCCGAACAGAAGCAGCTTGTCGAATCCTTGCGCCTTTTGCCAATCGCCGCGAAGAGAAATCGCGACCAGCCAGGCTGCGAGAACGACGGCAGCGACGCCATACGACCAGATCACCGTACTGGGAATTACGAGGAGAGCCATGGCTGCCGACGAATTTTATCGCAAAGGGCGTCAAGAACACTAAGAAAGAGTCTTAAGTAACGCGAATGCGCCTTGACCTGTGCATATATAATGTATATACGTTCCTAGGTGGATATTGTCTTCCTTTATCAGGGGCAGCGATTTGTTTGGGATTCAGAAAAAGCGGCGAGCAACAAGAGTAAGCACGGTGTCTCCTTCGAGAAAGCTTGCGAGGTATTCTTTGATCCTTTTGTCAAATTAGAACACGCAGGCCCAACTGACGAGAAACGCGAGGCGACCATCGGTATGACGGAAGATTGGGATTTGCTCTTCGTCGCCCATCTTTTACGGGAAGACGATGCAATCCGGATTATCTCTGCTCGTGTAGCTACAGCACAGGAACGGAGGAAATATGAAGATGAGTGAACGAATCAGGAAGCGGTTGCGGAAAGACCGCACGATGACGACCATCAGCATGCGTCTTCCGGAAGATGTGATTAACGATCTGAAGGAAATTGCTCCAGTGCTTGGGTTTTCCGGATATCAGCCGTTGATTCGTGCTTACATCGGGCAGGGGCTCAGGAAGGACCTTGCGCGGATGGAGAATTCGCAGGTGCAGGTACTTGCTGAAAGCCTGCGACGGCATGGAGTTAAGGATGATGTGATCTCGGAAGCGATAGCCGAGGCTCGGCTACGGAGTGCTTGAGAGGAATCCGCACATGCAGACGACGATCATTGCTGTAGTGACCCTTATCCTCGGCGCCTTGCTGGGGCATGTGCTTACTACCACTCGCGAACACAAGAAGTGGTTGGCTGATCAATTGAAAGCTGAATATCGTGATTTGATTGATCTCTTATATGACACGGTTACAGTTGTAACTGAAGAACGGCCAGGATCAGGACGACCGAATAATCCAGAGCGATTGAACGTGGCAGTCCAAGAGCTTGCAAGGATGTTTGAAGATCGAATTTTTATCGCGGAGCAGCTCAGAAAGTCGGACGTAAAGACTGATTGGCTAAAAATGAAAGAAATGAACTATTACGACCCAGATCTAAGGGGGCGACGCCACTAGAGCTTCGATACAGTAAAGAGCAACTAGCAGCGATCGAGAACAAGCTTCATCACAAGTTAGTTGAGCTTGCGCATGAAGACTTGGTACGAACCAGGTTCTTTTAGTAACCGCGCGCCGCCTGTTACAAGTCACCCCAGCCGATCCAGCATCTCTTCCGGCGTCATGCGGATGCACGTGAAGATGGGTGTGTCCTTCAGCGTGTAGGCGCTGATTTCGGTTTCGCGCAGTTGCTGCACTAAGTCGACGAAGTCTTCGGGGAAGTTGGATTCGAAGGCCACGACGAATTCCTGGTCGTCGATGCCGAAGGAGTACGTTGTATTGAGCTTGACGCGCGGGTACATGTGGCCGATCCGGATGTGCTCGTTCATCAGGCGCTGGCGCTCTTCCATGGGGAGCAGGTACCAGGCGCGGGTCTTCCAGAATGGGTAGATGAAGATGTATTTCTGGCCGCCGGGGCGGAGAAAGCCGCGCGAGTCGGCCTGGCCCTCATGCTCGTGTCCGATGAGGTACTGCGACCGCTTGGTCATGGCCAGAAAGTGATGCGGCGTAGTGAGATAGCCGCCAAGCGGAGTAGCCAGCAGATCGGACATCATCCGGTTCAGGTCATCGACCGAGTAGCAGATGCGCCAGAGGACCATGTCTACATCGGGGCGCAGGCCAACGGTGGAGTAGGTGAGGTTAAGCATCTCGCCGGGCTTGTTCCAGCGTTTGATGACCTCGGCAAACTGGCGCTTGTGCTCGGCGCGCTCGCCTTCCGGCAGACGGCGCCATTCGGGCATGACCTTGAAGAAGATGAAGCCGATCATCTGGCGCTTGACTTTCTTCTCTTCAGATTTTGCCGGGGCAGGGGCGGTATGTGGGTGTCCTGTGGTTTCGCCGGCGGGAACGGTGAGTGCGTCAGCCATGATGAACTCCTGAATCTCTTTTACTCAATGCTAGCAGGACAGGACCTTTTCGGCTTTACGCGGAAGGTCGACGGGGCCATTGTCAATTTTTTTCTACTGCGCTGGTTAACCATTCGGCGTGAATCGCGTTTTATCGGGTGAACATAGTAATTAACGCTCAGGAGTTAAATGACATGCAAGACATTCTCGTACCAAGCGGCGCATTTTTCATGATTGGATGGATCGTCTGGGTTCTGTTTTCCTCGATCCGCCGCTACAAGATCGCCAAGTTTCAGGCCGACGTCCAATCGCGGCTGCTGCAAAGGCTGGACACGAGCGAGAGTCTTCTT
>NZ_DASQIX010000060.1:0-27454 GCF_035631355.1 Alloacidobacterium sp. | reverse complement strand
GATGCTGTCGGAGGGGGCTATCCCGGCGAAACGCTGGATAGCCTGTGGAGTCTGCTGTGGCAGGGCAGCGTCACGAATGACACATTTCACGCGCTGCGCGCTTATGTCGTCAGGCCCTCTGCATCGCGTCCGGCAAAGCATCAACACAACCTTCAGAGCTTTCGCTCACGCCGGACTACGCCACCCGCGGCGCAGGGCCGCTGGGCACTCCTTCCAACCAGCGCCGCTTCGCAGACGGAGTGGAGCCATGCTATCGCGCAACAGCTTCTTCACCGGCACGGCATCATCGCTCGTGAAACAGTGACGCAGGAGAACATTCCCGGTGGCTTCAGCGCCATCTACGAAGTGCTCAAAGCCATGGAAGAGAGCGGTCGGATTCGGCGCGGCTATTTTGTCGCCGGTCTTGGCGCTACGCAGTTCGCGCTGCCTTCCGCCGTCGATCTGCTTAGGTCATTGCGAATCGGACCGCAATCAGAACGCACAGAAATGCTGGCGTTGGCCGCCACGGATCCCGCCAATCCTTACGGAGCGGCGCTGCCGTGGCCTGTTGTACAGATCGAAGATGAAAATGACGGCGCATCGCGCTCGCTCACTCGCAGCGTAGGAGCAACCGTCATTCTGCGTAATGGCGAACTCATCGCCTATCTGCGCCGCAATAACCCGAATGTTCTGGTTTTTCTTCCGGCCAATGATCCTGAACAAACAAATACCGCACGCGATCTCGCCGCATTTCTCCTCACTCTGGCGCAGGACGAGATGCGCAAGGATGGCGAGGGAAGCCGTCGCGGCGGCATGTTGATCTCAACCATCAACGGAAAGACCGCGCATCTGCATCCTTTGTCCCGCTTTCTGCAGGATGCCGGTTTCCACGCCGCGCCTCTCGGCTTGAACGTGAGACGCATCCCGCAGGTTATAGAGAACGCGTCAACAGAACTCCAATAAATTGATGAACGTTTCGTCGAAGCGGTGTGGTATAACGATGCCGCTCACTTTGAGGAGGAGTTCATGCGCGTATTTCATTGTTGCTTCGGGTTGGCCGCCGTATGCGGCGCAGCCATTGCCTCGGCCCAGACAAACATTCCATTCAAGACCGGCCTTTGGGAATCAAATTTCACTTCATCCGTCAGCGGCATGCAGATACCGCCAGACCTCCAGGCGCGTCTTGCGCAGATGCCGCCCGACCAGCGGGCGCGCATTCAGAGCATGATGGGTGGCGGGCCGCAAACGTCCGCAGTCCGCAGTTGCGTGACTAAAGACCAGTTTGACAAGTGGAACGACTCGTTGGCCAACAAGGAAAAGAATGCGGACTGCACCAACACCAACGTTTCGCAAACCGCCCAGGACCGCGTCGTTGAGGTTAACTGCACCTCATCCAATTCCAAGACCTCTGGGCGTGTCGAGATGCACTTTGACAGCGACGAAAAGGGGCACGGCACGGTGCACATGGTCAGGACAGAGCTCCAGGGGCCGCAGGCCATGAAACCTGTGACCATTGACATGAAATTCGACACGCACTTTGTCAGTTCAGACTGCGGCGACATCAAGCCCGGAGAAGGCCGTCCGGTCAATTAGGGTTCGGTTGCGGCTCAGCCTGTTGTTGCTGTTGCTGCTGCTGTTGGTCATCCTTCTTGCCGCCGCCGAACAAG
The DNA here is from genome assembly GCF_035631355.1 of Alloacidobacterium sp. Lineage (NCBI taxonomy): Bacteria > Pseudomonadati > Acidobacteriota > Terriglobia > Terriglobales > Acidobacteriaceae > Alloacidobacterium > Alloacidobacterium sp. Next base: position 25,808 of record NZ_DASQIX010000060.1, on the reverse strand, counting down.
CGGCTCCAGAACCCGCGCTTCTTCTTAGGCTGCTGTGCTGTTTCCTGATTATTCGCCGCAATCCCCGGCGCGGGATTGGGCTGCGGAGTCATTGGCGTTGCCGGTTGCGGCGCGGGTTGCTGCGCCTGGAGCGGAGCAGGCGCGACCGGTCTCTGGCCCAGCCCAAAAATCTTCTGGAAAAGGTTTCGCTGGTCGCCGTTAGCGTGGTCGCAGGTATCGGTGGGTTGCGTGCCATCCAGAAACGCTGCCGTATACGAATCCGGGCAAGTCGCATTCGCAATCAGGTTGGTGGCCTTGTCGAGTTGCACCACCGTGACGCCCTGCGGAGGATCGAAGTCCTTCGTGTCTGAATACTGCGGCAGCGCCACGGCCCGCTTCATAAACTGTGCCCAGATAGGCGCCGCCGCGTCCGCGCCTTCAAGCTTGATGTCCGAGTAATCATCATTGCCGACCCAGACAATGCACAGCAGGTTCGACGTGTATCCGGCAAACCACGCATCGTTCGATGTGCCGGTCTTGCCCGCAGCCGGAGCGGTAAAGCCCATGGCGCGAACGCCCGCCGCCGTTCCATGGTTGATGACATTCTCCATCATGCTGGTGGTCAGATAGGCAACACGCGGATCGAGAATCGGCTTGCTCGTCGGAGCATAGTCGCTGATTACGTCCCCGTTCGTATTGCGTACGGAGGCAAGCATCCAGGGATCAATCTTCACTCCGCCATTAGCAAAGACCGTATATGCGCCCGCCATTTCCAGCGGCGTGGCGTCATACGCCCCGATGGCGACTGAAGGTGTTCCACGCGCCGACTTGATGCCGGCATCGCGCGCCAGCGCGGCCACGTTGTTAAAGCCGACCATCTGCGCCAGCGCAATCGTGGCCACGTTCTGCGATTTTTGCAGCGCATAGTTTGCTGTAATCTCGCCATAATCTTCGCCGTGAAAATTATGCGGCGTGTATTCCTGGTCGCCGACCATGTAGGTTGTCGGTGTATCGTTCAACATTGTTGCAGGAGTAAACACGCCGCTGACGCCGTCGCTGTTGGTCAGTTGCGCCCCCGAGAGGCTGGTGTTAAACGCTGCGGCATAGACAAAGGGTTTGAATATCGAACCCGTAGGGCGATGCGCCACCGCATGGTCCAGTTGACTCATGCCATAGTTACGCCCGCCAACCAGCGCCAGTACCTGCCCCGTATGCGGATTCAGCGCAATCAAGGCCACCTGGGGATAAACGATGTTGCTGTCCACCACCGGCGGAGACTTTCTCGAAGCGCGATGTGTATGCTTCCGCAGCACCAGCTCATCCACATGTTTCATGCCGATATCGATGGCTTCCGTGGCTGCTTCCTGCAACTGCGGATCGAGCGAGGTATAGATGCGCAGTCCCTGCTGGTTGTATTCGGCGTCGCCCAGCTTTTGCACAATCTGATCGCGCACCAGATCAACGAAGTATGGGGCTTCATTTGCGTCGACGCTCTGCGTCGCTAGATTCAGCGCGCTGGCCTTTGCCTGCTCGGCCTGGTCTTTTGTAATGGCTCCCGTCTCAACCATCTCGTCAAGCACAAGGTTGCGCCGCTCCAGCGCGCGCCGCGGATGCCGGTAAGGGTTCAACCGGCTGGGACTCTGAATCAGGCCCGCCAGCAGCGCGCATTCCGGCAGGTTAAGCTGGCGCACGTCCTTGCCGAAATACGCCTGCGCAGCCTCGCCAAATCCGTTGATGGCAAAGCTGCCCTGCTGCCCCAGCGGAATCTGGTTGGCGTACATCTGGAAAATCTGCTGCTTGGTAAACCGGTGTTCAAGCTGAAAAGTGATAAGAATTTCAATCACCTTGCGCTTGAAGTGTTTCTGCGGCGTCAGAAAAAAGCCACGCGCCAGTTGCATGGTGAGTGTCGATCCGCCCTGGCTATAGCGGCGTGAGAGCAGGTCGCTCTTCAGCGCGCCGAAAAGTCGAATATAGTCAACGCCGCCGTGCTCAAAGAAGCGCTTGTCCTCAATCGACGTTACCGCCGGAACCAGATAACGCGGCAGCTCGGTATACGTCACCAGCCGCCGCTTGGTGCGGTTCTGGTCCGAAAGGCCGGTAATGAGCAGCGGCTCCAGTTCATAGGCGGCAAGCTGCTCGCCATTGGTATCAGTAACCTGGCTTACCGTACTGCCTTCAAAGCTGATCGTAGCGCTGTCCGGCGCATGATATGACTGCGGCCCCGGATGGACGGTAATGCTGTCGGCATTCAGCGAATAGGTGCCCATCGGCGATACCGGGTTCGTGCCGTCCTGCGTATAGCCCGCCTCCCGCAGCTCCTGCGCAATAAAACTCGCGGTCAGCTTCTGCCCCGGACGCACTTCGCGCGGTGCCGCATAGATCTTCGCCGTATTCGCGAATAGCGGCTTTTCCAGCCGCTCATCGACAATGTTCTTGTACTTGACCCAGTAAAAGCTGAAAACAGCGATAAAAAAGACCGCAATAACGCCAACCGCCACGGCGGCAATCGTAAGCACTTTGCGGTTGAGCAGGTTACCGGACAAGGATGGGGGCGCGAGTTTTACTTTGAGAGCCAATGCGGGACTACCACCTCTGATTCTAACGGTTCCAATCCGTTCGCGCCGCAGAGGCGTCCACGAAAAGCCACCCCCCTGCAAGCTGGCTGCAAGGCGGCCTTCTGGTAAGACGCGCGAACGAGCAGAGGAGTAGTTCCTTACTTTGATGCAAAGAGATAAGTATCTCAGCTTGCGGAAACTCGAAATCACTGTAAAAGCGAGCTGGTTTCGTAAGGGCATGGCTTCAGCCGTGCCATAAGAGCGGAAAAAATGATTGCGGCTTTAGCCGCTGAGGTAACTGGGTTTGTTTATACGACTTTTTCAGCAGCCTCCATATCTCTTAGCCCCATATGGGATCCTGCGTCATTTTTCCGTTTACTTTGCGCAGCAGCCGAAGCGGGTTGCCGTCCTTCAAGGCTTCCGGAAGCGCCAGCTGCGGCATGTTCTGGTAGCTGACCGGACGGGCAAATCGAAAGATCGCCTGACTGCCTACCGAGGTTGACCGACCATCCGAAGTCGCCGGATAAGGTCCACCGTGAATCATCGCATGGCAGACTTCGACACCTGTGGGATAGCCATTAAAGATCAGCCGTCCAACCTTGCGCTCGAGAATGGCGATAAGGTCCTGATGTGTGGCGAGATCCTCCTCCGTGCCCAGCACCGCTGCAGTTAAATGACCTTCGAGACCGCGCGCCGCTTCCAGCATCTGTTCGCGGCTGCTGTACCGAACAAGCAGCGTCGTAGGCCCAAATATTTCCTCCGACAATTCAGGCTGATTAAGAATTTGTTCAGCATCCGCCTCCAATAAAGCGGCTGTCGTTCCCGCTCCGCCGGAATCCGGCGCGAATCCCGAGACCAGACGCGCACCATCTGCCCCGCTCCGCTGTGTGACGCCGCGCCGGTACTGTGCGGCAATGCCCGGCGTCAGCATGGTAAAACCCGGCAGATCGGCAACCCGCTGGCGCAGGTCTGCGACCAGATTCGCTGATTCATCCTTCGGTGGTAGAAAGACCAGCCCCGGCTTGGTACACATCTGACCCGCGCCAGCCGTAAACGAGCCGGTGAGGCCGGCGGCGATTTTGTCATATTGCTCAATCGCTCCCGGCAGAATAAACACCGGGTTCGTGCTGCCCATCTCCGCATAAACGGGAATTGGATCAGGACGGCTCGCCGCCAGATCCATCAGCGCCCGGCCTCCTTTGAGTGAACCTGTGAATCCAACAGCCTTAATCAGAGGATGCTTCACCAGCCGCGTGCCCGCTTCAATTCCAGAATCGAAGATCAGCGAAAACACGCCTTCGTGCAGTCCGTTGGCCTTTACGCAGTCCCGGATGACATTGCCGACCAGCTCGCTTGTGCCCGGATGCGCCGGATGCGCCTTCACCACAACCGGATTGCCTGCCGCCAGCGCCGACGCCGTGTCTCCGCCCGCGACGGAAAACGCCAGCGGAAAATTGCTGGCCCCGAAAACCACGACCGGCCCCAGCGGCTGCAGCATTGAGCGAAGGTCCGGTTTAGGCAGCGGCTTGCGCTCGGCGTCTGCCGTGTCAATGCACGCATTCACCCATGAGCCTTCTTCCACAACATCGGCGAAGAGACGCATCTGGTTCGCTGTCCGCGCCATTTCGCCCTGTAGACGTGCGGCAGGCAGCGCCGTTTCGAGATTGGCGCGCTCGATCACCTGGTCTCTAATGGACTCAAGCCCTTCGGCAATACTGCGCAGAAATTGTGCCCGTTTTTGATTGGAGAGCTTGCTGTAGCTGGCGAAGGCTTCCTCAGCCAGCTTCACAGCGGCGTCAATTTCCTCGGCTGATGCGGAGATATACGCCGGCTGCAATTCTTCACCCGTCGCCGGGTTGATGCCGTGAAATGTAGCTCCTGTTTGTGAGCCGCGCCGAGCGCCAAGAATCGATGTGCCAGTGAGCATAGTGGACCTTCCTCTAATTACCACGATATCGATGCGAATCGAAGAGGGCAACGCGCACCCCTGCTGTTAGAATTGTGGCGCATTTGCGTCTGGGGGATTTTGCATGACTCCTTTTCGTGCCGCAGCTCTTCTTTGCTTCACTGCAATTTCAGCCTGGGCCCAACTGCCTACGGCTCCGCCCGCTGTAAAACCTGTTCCCACGCCTGCTACGCAGCCAGCAGCGGCTCCGCAGACTCCGTCAAGCGGACACGCCCTCGAACCATCTGACATGCAGGCATTCTTCGACGGAATTATCCCCTTGCAGCTTGAGCGCAGCGACATCGCCGGAGCGTCCGTGCTTGTGGCCAAAGATGGAAACATCCTGCTCGAAAAAGGCTATGGCTACGCTGACGAAAAGACCAAGAAGCCGGTCGATCCCAACAGCAGCATCTTCCGCCTTGCATCCATTTCCAAGCTCTTTACCTGGGTCTCCGTCATGCAGCTTCAGGAGCAGGGCAAGCTCGACCTTGACGCCGACGTAAACCGCTATCTCGATTTCCAGATCAAGCCAGCCTTCGGCAAACCCGTCACTCTGCGCAATCTCATGACCCACACCGCCGGCTTTGAAGAAGAAAGCCGCGACATCATCATCACCAATCCCAAGTGGGCCGTGTCTCTCCGTGATTTTCTCATCCAGAACCAGCCCCGGCGGCTCTTCCCGCCCGGCGTCATCCCCGCCTACTCAAACTATGGAGTCGGACTCGCCAGCTATGTCGTCCAGCGCGTCAGCGGAGAGCCTTTCGAGCAATATGTTCAGGAGCACATCTTTGCGCCGCTCGGCATGACGCACTCCACCTTCTACCAGCCCCCGCCCAAAGCATTGTCAGCCTTGCCTTCAGAGGGCTATCGCGACAACACAGAAAAGCCGCCAGTCGGATTTGAAATCTTCAACCCCGTCGGCGCTGGCGGACTGTCTTCCACCGCCTCTGACATGGGGCGCTTCGGTATGGCGCTGCTCAATGGCGGAGAACTCGACGGTCAACGCATCCTCAAGCCGGAAACGCTGGCCGCCATGTGGACGCCGCAGTTTCGCGCCAGCGACCAGCTCCCACCCATCTGCATGGGCTTCTATCAAACCTGGCGCAACGATCTGCGCTGGATCGGCCACGAAGGTGACCTGATTGCCTTTCACAGCCTCTTCTTCGTCGAGCCGAAGGAAAAGCTTATTCTCTTCGTTTCCTACAACTCGGCAGGCGGCGGCAGCAAGCCGAGGCCGGAAATCATCAACATGTTCTCCGACCGCTATTTCCCGAGCGACCAAAAGCAGACCTTTATCAGTCTCCCGCGCAACGAACTCAATGCCGTCGCGGGCACTTACCTGACGACTCGCCGGTCAGACAGCACCCGGCTCGCCCTCGGCAATCTTTTCGACGAGCGCCGCGCCACCGTCGATAAGGACGGCGTCCTGCACCTTGAAGACGTAAAAGACCTTCGCGGACACCCGATCAAGTGGAAGCCAATCGCCAAAGACCTATGGCAGGAAGTAGGCGAGCAAGCCCGCCTGTTCGCCATTCGCGACGCACAGCGAAAAGTCATCCGCCTCGCCTACGATTTCCCCGGCGTGCAGGCCCAGCGCGTGCCCTGGTATGAGAACTACCGGCTGGTATTGACGGCGGGCTACACCAGTCTCGCCATTCTTGCCATGGTGGTCATGGCCTCACTCAGCCGCCTCTGCCGAAGACTCTTCCTGCGGAAACGCGGCAAGCCCGCGCCACAGCCGGGAACGAAATGGCTGCCCTTCGTCTCGCAATCCGCCGCCTGGGTCTGGGTCGTAATGTTGGGCACTCTCTTCATCTTCTTTGCCCAGAAGGGCGACGACCTTATGCCGCCCTCACCACCCTGGAACAAGTATCTCTTCCTCATCAACGTAGTAACGCTGCTGGCATTGTTCCTGAGCTTCTTTGCCATCATCTCCGGAATCCGTGTCTGGTGGCGCGCTGGCCTGCGCCGCATCACCCGCGTGAAATACACGCTTGTCGCGCTCGCATGTCTGGTGTTGAGCTGGATTGCAATCCACTGGAACCTGCTCGGTCCAGTGCGGCGCATTTAAGCAAAGAGTTCTGTTGCATAAGCAAAGAATTCTGCATTGAAAGAGACGCTGTTTCGTAAGGGCACGGCTTCAGCCGTGCCGTAGGGAGTACGAAGTCACTGCGGCTTTAGCCGCTGAGGTAACAGTTTTCTCTTCAATGAGACTTCAGCGCCCTTTTCAACTCGACAAAGTTGGGGCTTTAGCCACGGTCAGTCATGACGCACCGCGTACCGCTATATGGGAACATCCGCAGCACTATGCCCATACACTGTCATTTGGCTGTCTCGCGGAGATAAAACAGATGCCCGTTCGTTCGTACGCAAAACCACTCTCATGCTGCATTCTTTCCGTCGCCATACTCTCCGCAAGCTGCGCCTATGCCCAGCATCTCCCCAACCCACAGGAGCAGAAACGCATCGACGAGGCCATCGCCATCCACATAGGCGACGTGCCCGACAATGCAGGCCCATTGGCAAAAAACCTTTCGCCTAAGCTGAATCAGAAAGCGGTCGAAACCGCCATCCGCAAAGTGACCAACTGGGAACTGGAGAGGTCGCAGCCCTACTTCGGCGATGAGTGGACATGGAGCGCCCTCTACGTCGGCTTCATGGCCGCGTCGAACGCCACCGGCGACAGCAAGTACAACGAGGCCATGCTGGAAGTAGGGAAGAAATTCAACTGGAAGCTGCGCTCACATCTTCCCAACGCCGACGATCAGAGCATTGGCCAGACATACACTGAGCTATACATGCAAAAGCGCGATCCGGAAATGATCGCCGGGACCCTCGCCGAGCTAGACGACCTTATCGCCCACGAAAACGATCCCGCGCCCCGAATCCCCTGGTGGTGGTGCGACGCCCTGTTCATGGCTCCGCCAGTGTGGGCGCGCATGAATGCCATCACCCATGACGGCAAATATCTCGCCTATCTCGACCGCGAATGGTGGAAGACTTCCAGCTTGCTCTACGACCCGCAAGAACATCTCTACTTCCGCGACGCAACATATCTGAACAAGACCGAGCCGAACGGGCAGAAGATGTTCTGGTCGCGCGGCAACGGCTGGGTCCTCGCCGGACTCGCGCGCGTCCTCCAGTACTTCCCGAAAGACGACCCGCGCCGCGAGAAGTATGTGCAGCAGTACAAAGAAATGGCAGCGAAGCTAATTGCAATCCAGGGCAAAGACGGTCTGTGGCGCTCCGGCCTGCTCGATCCCGCCTACTATGTTCTGCCCGAGAACTCAGGCTCCTCGCTGATTACCTATGGCTTGGCCTATGGTGTGAATGAAGGCATTCTCGACCGCAAGACCTACGCGCCCGCCGTTAAACGCGCCTGGAAAGGTCTCCTGTCGCACATCCACACCGATGGCCGTCTGGATTGCATCCAGCAAGTCGACGCAGCACCGGCTTTCTACAAGCCAACATCAAGCTATGTCTTCGGAGTCGGCGGCTTCCTCCTGGCCAGTTCCGAAGTAGACCGCATGGCCAAGGAGCACAAGTAAAAGCTGTCAAAAAGGCTGTCATTCTGAGGACCCTGATCCCTTCACAACGTGGAGGGGAAGGGGACGAAGAATCTGCTTTTCGTATTCGAGCCGCGAGCAACGGGTGCCCCATCCTATCGCGCAGTTTGCGAAGGGTGCGAGACCACAAATGGATAATCAGTGGGCACGACTTCTTAACTGAAAAAGTCGCTGTTTCGTAAGGGCACGGCTTCAGCCGTGCCGTAAGTAATACAGAATTGGTGCGGCTTTAGCCGCTGAGGTAACAGTATTCTCTCAAATGAGGCCTTTTAGTGCCCTCTACGACAAATGAGTAAATGGAGTCTCCCTTAACCGCCTCGGAAGCGGCATCGGCTCAAGTCCCGCCGTCGATGAATTCATCACGTCCGTATAAGCCGCGCGGAATTTCTCCATGTCCGTGTGTGATCCCACTGTGATCCGCACATACGTTGGCCACGAAGGCCACACGCGCCCGATGTAAACATTCTTCTTCTGCATGGCCGCCAACACTTCCTTGCCCGATCGCCCGGTGTCGAGCATAAAGCAGTTGGTCTGCGAGGGCGTGAACTTGTAATTGCTCGCCGCGAGCCATTCAAAGGTCTCCTGCCGGATGTCGGCGTTGATCTTCTTGCGCTGCGGGACAAGTTCCTGCACCTGCAGACTGGTCGTTGCCGCTGCTACGGCCATGATGGGCAGCGGATTCATCCCGTAAAGTTGCAGTTTCGCCAGCAGGTCAGGCCGGCCAATCGCCAGACCACAGCGAACACCAGCCATCCCATAAAGCTTCGAGAATGTCCGCAGAATGATAACGTCCTTATCGGCCTTCACCAGGTCGAACGAAGGGCTCGCGTCAGAGAAGTGAATATATGCCTCGTCAATCAGCACCACAGAGCCTTTCGGCTTATTGGCGACCGCGTATTCAATGTCCTCGTACTTAGTGATGGTGCCCGTCGGGTTATTGGGATTGCAGATGTAGAACACGCCCGCATTCGGATCAGCTGCCACCATCGCCTTCACATCGTGTGCGTAATCCTTTGTTAGCGGAACCATGAGGACCTTCGCGCCATTCACTTTGGCTGCATACATGCCCGCCTCATAGCCCGGATCGGCGGTCACATATGGCCTGTCCTTCGAAGTAAATGCAAGCACCGTGTAATGCAGCGGCTCGCTCGATCCGGCATAGGCCATCACATAGCCCGGTTTGAAGCCCTCCATCTCGCAGAACGTCTTCTCCAGCTTTTCCGTCAGGTCGAAATCGTAGCGTCCGCCCTCCGGAATCAAACCGGAGATCGTAGAGCATGCGCCCGAGCATGGCCCAAGCGGGTTTTCGTTGGCGTCGATGCGCACCGCGCCCGGCGGAATATTCTTCGGCAGAGTGTTCCGTTGCGCGCGCGCCAGATGCGCCTCGGTGAGTATGGGAACGGAGGCAACAACGGAAGCGGCAGCGGAGTAGCGGAGAAACGAGCGGCGGGAGAAACGGGCGAGCGGGCCAATTCCATCAAGCTGAACAGGACACATAGCCATCTCCTGTGTTCTTTGGATTACCAGCAAATGTAGCCCCGAAAAGCGGTGAAAACAAGCCGAAAATCGACCTTTTTTTCGCAGTTTCTGCGCTTTTTCACGCCAATAAGCGAAGATTTTTGCCGGGTGCCGGGTGCCCCACATCTCGCAGAGATGTGGGTTTACATTTCTCACTGAGACACCAGGATTTGTCTTACCCGACCCGCAGCAGAATCTTGCCGATATGCGTGCTCGATACCATGCGCTTGTGTGCCTCTGCCGCCTCCTCCAGCGGATAAACGCGATCAATCACCGGCCGCAGCTTGCCGTTTTCGATCAGCGGCCACACCTGCCGCTCGATCTGATCGCGCAGCGTCATCTTTTCCTCAATCGTGCGCGGACGCAGCGTCGATCCCGTCACCACCAGCCGCTTCTGCATGATGACGCGAAGGTCCGCCGTTACCTGCGCGCCGCCCATGGTTGCAATGTGGATCAACCGCCCCTTCGGCGCAAGGAGTTTCAGGTGCTTCGGGAAATAATCTCCGCCCACCATGTCGAGAATCACATCGACGCCACTCCCTCCTGACCACTCCAGCGCTCCAGTAAGCCAGTCTTCTTCGCGATAATTGAAAGCGCGCTCCGCTCCCAATGAGAGGCAGAAGGCGCATTTCTCGACTGATCCGGCCGTTGTCACAACACGAACGCCCAAAGCGTTCGCAATCTGAATCGCAGTAGTGCCAATCCCGCTCGTGCCCCCATGCACCAGCAACCGTTCACCAGCATGCAAATAGGATTGCGCAAACAGGTTCGCCCAGACCGTGAATACAGCTTCAGGCAAGGCTGCGGCATCTTCCACGGCCAGATTCTTCGGAACCGGCAGGCAGCATCCGGCGCTGGCCATGCAAAACTCGGCGTAGCCGCCTCCTGTTACCAGCGCGCAGACCGCATCAGCCACCGTCCAACGCGAATCCATCCCTGCGCCAATTTCAGCAATATGGCCCGACACCTCCATCCCCAGGATCGGAGAAGCCCCCGGAGGTGGCGGATATTTGCCTTCCCGCTGCAGCAGATCAGCGCGATTCACGCCTGCTGCAGCCACTCGAATGAGGACTTCGCCTGGGCCCGGTTTGGCCTCAGGTCTTTCAGCAACAGATAGGACTTCCGGCCCGCCGAATCGAGGGACATCGATGATTCTCATGCCCCTAGAATATCCGGGCGCGAAGGCAATACGTGGCAGCACCCAGCGCGGAATTCCCTTATGCTTCGGTTTTACGACTAGCCGTACGAGTTGCCCATTTCTCTTTTAGTTCCAGAAACGGGCTCTCTAAATAACGAAAGCTTAACCAGGCAAAAAACAGTGTCGATGCGAGACTCACTACCGCTGTGACCACAGCGGCCTGTATTTGAATAAAATGCTCGCTGACCAGCCTCCCGGAATTGAAATGACGAACCAGTATCAGAGAAAGTGATTTATAAAGCGCATGTGGCATGTCGTGCAGAATGTAAGCCCCGTAACTCATCCGGCCTATCCAGCGCAATGGGCGTAGGCTGAAGAATCGAAAAACAGCCGATCCCTCTTGAAGCGCGACGAGGATCAACAATCCAGACAGGATGTCAACAACACTCAATCCCCAGGTAAATCTCCAATCGGGATAAGGGTAGGGACGCTGCCACAAGTGCCGATGAGGGGCAAGCAGCAGCCAGAGCAAAACCACTCCAATTGCAAATGGGAACACTTTTCTTGCCAGCTTCAGGAAGATCTGTCGATGATTTCCGCGAAGTACAAGCGCTATAAGACCACCAAGCAGAAACGAGTCGAGGCGAAACGGAGTCACCCGGTAAAGGATTTCATGCTTGAGCATCCAGTAGGGGAGATAGTGCTGGCCAAGCAAGCGCATCGTTAGACAGAGCGGAAAGGTGCAGGCGCAAATCCAAAGCAGCTTTTTCCGGTTGCGAATCCAGAAGACCGCCCACGGCCAGACAAGATAGAACTGCTCCTCCACGCATAGTGACCAGAAATGCGCTAGAGACAAAGCAATCTGGTGATGCCCCAAAGTTCCTCTGAGTTGGAAGTCGACAAGCAATTCGAAGGAATCACCAAGTTTGTATGGATGGAGGAATCTGGCATAGTTCCCCAAGTATGCGGGCCAGATCAGCCACTTCCAGTTCCATTGCCAATGGATCAGAGGACTGGTCAGAAGCATGGTCAGCATGACTCCGTAGTACAGGGGAAAGATGCGCAGCGTTCGCCGCACATAAAAATTCCGGATGCGATGTAAGTCATTGCTTGTATCGAACAGGATTCCTGTAATCAGAAAGCCAGAGAGAACGAAGAAGATATCAACACCAGTCCAACCCCAGGGAAGCTGAAGATAATGCAGGCCGAAGATCATCAAAAAGGCCAGAGCGCGCACGCCATCGAGCGCTGGATAGAAAACACGATTCTCCGGTCTGGTATGGGCGGTGTTGCCGGTGACGATCGGGGATGCAGTGATTTGCGACTCAGAAACCGATGACATCACCCTGATCTACCCTTATGCAGTTCTTGCAACAGAGAAGTGTCCGGAAAAGCTGAAGGGGGAAACTCGGCGCTGGCATAGGCGAAATATTTCCTTTCCGTGGAGAGGCTGCACCCTGATTTGCAGCCTTCAATATACAAAAACGTCCGCAGAATGCTGTCAACGCACTGCTGGCTGTTCATCCAAACGGGTTTTCATCCGCCGATGGTCCATAGATGGAAGGCACCTTCGCCTCATTCAAGCGCAGGTATACCGTAAGCTGCCCGCGATGGTGCGCCAGATGACTGAAGACTGCGTCGCGAATCATGATGTACCGTGGATTTTCGCTCGCTACATGCCCGCCGACGACAAACTGCCAGTTCGTGAGCAGATGCTCATCGGTCGTGTTCTGCAAAGCTTTCCGCGCCTTTGCGACTGACTCATCCAGAGCATCCAGCCGCTCCCTGGTGGTCTTCAGTTGCTGCGGCTTGTACTTCGAATCGCCTTTGGGCGTCATGTCGAGCCGGTCTTCATTCACCATGAAATCGATCCAGCCCAGAATCGTGGCCACCAGTGTTGTCAGATAACCCAGCGGCATCGACTTCTCATGCGGCTTCCAGTCGTCGCGTCCTTCGGGGACGCGTTCCAGCGCTCGCCGCGTGGAAGCCGCTTCGCGTTCCAGATCAGCCAGAAACAATTCAGTCATCTTCATATAAGCATCTCCTCTCAAATTCCCTGAATCGACCTTAATCTGCCATATATGACACCTTGTGTCATAATTCTTGAGATTGCGACGAATTTTATTATTTGTGATGCGAGACGATGTTCCATGAGAGCCGACCGCCTGATGTCCGCGCTACTTTTGCTGCAAGGCCGCGGGCAGATGACCGGGCGCGAGCTCGCCAGCAAACTTGAAGTATCCGAGCGCACCATACACCGCGACATGGAAGCCCTCAGCGCCGCCGGTGTGCCGGTCTTCGCCATGCGCGGCGCACGCGGCGGCTGGCAGCTTGACGAGGACTGGCGCACACAGGTTCCCGGCCTTGACGAAGCCGAGTTGCGCGCCCTGCTCATGGCGCAGCCGCGCTCTTTGGGTGACAAACGCCTCGCTGCCGCCGCCGACAGGGCCATCGGCAAGGTGATGGCGGCGCTCCCCGAGCCGCTGCGCGAGCGGGCATCATCTATCCGCGACCGCCTCTACATCGATGTGACCGGCTGGCGCGGCACCACCGAGAACCTGTCCATGCTCGCTATTGTGCAGGACGCTGTCGCGCAGGACAGAAAGCTGCAGTTCTGGTACTGGCGCGCTGGCCGTGAACGCGTCGAGCGCACCGTCGATCCGCTGGGTTTGATCGCCAAAGGCAGTACCTGGTACTTATACGCCGGCACCGATCGCGGCAACCGCACTTACCGCATCTCGCGCATGGAAGACGCAAAGCTGCTCGACGCGCCCAGCGTCCGCCCGCCGAACTTCAACCTCGAAGCGGCGTGGAAAATCTCCGCTGAAGAGTTTCGCGACGAGGTCAATCGCGAGATGGAAGCAGCACGCCGCACCTATGAAGCCCGTCGCGACGCCGAGCGCCGGGCAGCGCAGGAGATGGAAATTGCCCGCCAGGTGCAGGCGCGTCTCTTTCCGCAACGGCTCCCTGCCACTCAGTCGCTCGACTACGCCGGCGTCTGTATCCAGGCACGTCAGGTCGGCGGCGACTACTATGATTTTCTTGATCTCGGCTCAGAACGCCTTGGATTGGTCATCGGCGACATAGCCGGGAAGGGAATCGCAGGCGCTCTGCTGATGGCCAATCTACAGGCCAACCTGCGCGGCCAGCTTGCCACGGTCGTTGACCAGCCACAGCGTCTGCTTCATTCCGTCAATCAGCTCTTCTTCGAGAACACCGCCGAAAACGCCTATGCAACGCTCATCTTTGCCGAATACGACGACAAGGCGCAGATGCTCCGCTATGCCAATTGCGGCCATCTTCCCGCTCTGCTGCTGCGCCATAACGGCGACATGGAGCGCCTGCACTCTACCTGCACAGTCGTCGGCCTCTTCAATGACTGGAAATGCGAAATCAGCGAAACATGTCTGCTGCCCGGCGACACGCTCGGCTTCTATACGGACGGCGTAACTGAAGCCATGAACGATAACGGCGAAGAATTCGGAGAGCAGCGTCTGGCCGAAGTGCTTGATCGGCGCCGTCATCTCTGCGCCAGAGAATTGCTGAAAGGAGTTGTGGACGAGGTGCAGAGTTTCAGCCCGCAAGAGCAGCAGGATGACATCACCCTGATCGTCGCCCGCTGCCGCGAAACCGACCAGCAGATGCTCTTCGACCGTCCGGTTTAGAAACAGATGCGGTCGTCCCTGGCACTAAGCTGTACCAGGAGCGGCCGCAAATTAAAGCTTAGTAAGAATGTGGATAGCCGCGCATCAGGTGCTCAACGCCGACGTCATATCCCCGCCGGAACCCATGCCGGTATGCTTCGCGGTCATGATGGTCAACGGGAGGATGTCGAAACTCCTCTCGGTTCTCAACATTGGGCGGGCGATGGTTCTCATAGTCCTTGCGCGCGCCTTCAATGCCGTCATGAAAACCCCGTGCTTCCATTCCTTGAACTTCCGCAGGCGGATTGGCCCATACTTCATGGCCGTAATCCGGTGGAGGCGGTCCTTGTTGCGGATATTGTGCCTGTGCCGCCGGAACGCTCAACAGAGCGGCCGCTGTCAGTGCTGCTAACGATAGACCTGGGATACTTTTCTTCATAGTTGTGGGTTCTCCGTGTTATCGAATGGGTGACTTCAAGTCCCATCTCTTTTTGTCAGACCCCTTTTACGATGAAGAGTTCTTCGAGATGTGTTGCACGCAGAATTTGCCCAATTCGGGACAACCCTGAGCGTGGAATTCGCTTCGTGTGAAGAGCAATACTAATGCGCCGCGTTCAGCAACTTTGCCCATTCCTCGTCTGATTCCGTGGCGACCGCGCCATGGGCAAGCGCGAAGGTGACAAAGCCGTCGGGAGCGTTGCGCACCCCGTAAATATTCGCCAGACGCATCGATACAGCCTCATCCCAGCGAATGTTTTTGAGATCGGCATTGCGCAGGTCTGCATTCGACAGGTCGGTTCGCGACAAGTCGGCCGACTTGAAATAGGCGCCATTCAGGTCGGCGTTATTCAGATCAGTGTCACTCAGCTTTGCGCGCGAAAAATCAGTCTCGCGGAAGTTTGCTGACCGCAGATTGCAGAAACTGAGATCGGCGTCATGAAAATCACCCATCCGCAGGTCGGCAGCTTCAAAGGAGCAGCGGCTCAACATCGCATGAGGAAGTCGAACTCCGCGGAGAAACGCGAGCGAACTGTCGAGACCGGTGAGCGCCACGTGATCACGGTTCAGTTCTTCCAGCGCTTCGATGCGCCCGCCGCTGCCACCCTTACCCTGCGCTGTGTTGATGACAGTCCATGCAGTGTAGTGTCGCTGGCGCGTTCGATCACCGCTTTCGGCGAAGTAAAAGATGACCGCAATGAGCACGGAGAATGTCCCGAGGTACTCCAGTACTTCCAACAGCGCCCAGTTGCCAAGCCCCCACGCCATCCACTGCAGACACCATTCGAACTTGTGGAAAGGAAGCATCCACGTTGCTCGGTGTTGCCGCCGCCATTCGGCCCATTTCGGCGGACGGGTTGGTTGTCGCAATCCAAGCATGTCGTGGAATTGTTATAGAGCTTTCGCGTGCTTCATCTCAAGCGCGTACGATCTGGGCCTGAATATTGTTTATGTCGGTGATATCGTAAATAACTTTCTTCACTTTTGCCGTTTCTGTGATCAAGCTTCCATCCGTCTTTTTATAGGTCTGTATCACAATCTCTGCGAGGCTGCTTACCTGATTGATGGGCATCACATCGAGCAAAATGTAGGGGTCCTCATAACGAATCTTGATGGTTAAACAACGAATCTTGTGGATTTGCCCGCCCGCCGTAGCATACACAGGACGGGTGCTGTTCGGATTCAGTTTTTGCTTTGTCGGCGCAGAGAATTGGGGACTGATCGGATTGGGGACCGTTGTGGTGACATCCCGCAAGCGTCCAGTGCCCGTTACAAGGCCCTTGCCGTAATCTTCACCGAACAGCCATGTGCGGACAGCGTTTGCTCCAGCCTTGTTCGCATTTATGATTGCGATGAGCTCCGCCTCCGCCTGGTTCTGGATGTTTGCAAGCAATGCGGAACCACGGTTCGTTCCGTACGCGCCGCCGGGAAGCGGCCAGGGATTATAGGTCCCATCAATCTTTACATCGACAATGCGAACGTCGCCGGCGCGAGGATTGTGTCCCGTCTGGCCGCCGAGTTGTTCAATGGCTTCGCCAATGATCTTGTTGACCGCGCCCTTTTCCGGCTTGGTCACGCTCTTGCATTCCGATGACTTTGCGAAAATCTGGTCCGCCTGCCCAACGGTAACGTCGGCATGCGTTTGCGTTGTGATAGCCCGTCCCTTGTTTTCCGCTCCTCTCGTCGTCGTATATTCATGGAAAAAGCTCATTGCCTGGCCATAGGACTTGTTGATGCCAGTGACGAGCTGCTGTTGTTTCGCCTGGCCCAGATTGGTCCAGACAGTGTTATCGTCCAGTATTGATTTGAAAATCGCAGAGATTTGATCGACACGCTGTTTGAGTTCAACCGTTGACTGTGGCATAGACGCTGTCCCTCTTCATTTTGATAACCGGCGTTTTCGCATAAGCAGTCGCTTATCGAACAGGCAGGGGCCCGAGGGCTTCAACGCAGGGTGGGAAAGTCTGGCGCGGCAGATGAAAGAGTTTGCTGTCAGGTCGTGCAGAGTCTAAGCGAATCCGATTGTATGCATTTTAGTTTCGTAGTCGATTCGCAAACCAAGGTCCGTAATCCGTGAGGACAGTTGGAGTGTAGCGCATTTTCGTCTGCGCCAACGACACGAAATGCTCGGGTGCGGGACTAGACGATCCAGCCGCCGCCAACAACCTCGTCGCCGTCATAGAATACGGCCGACTGCCCCGGCGTAATCGCGCGCTGCGGCTCATCGAAAGTCGCAAGCACTTCATCCGGTCCAGCCATTGCAATCGTTGCCCACGCAGGCTCATGGCGATGGCGAATCTTCGCCTTCACCCGCATCGATGCGTCAAGCGACGCGATGGAAATCCAGTTCAGGTCGCGTGCGCGCAGCGTGCGGATGGTTGTCTCTGATTCGTCGCCCACCATGACCTTGTTGGTCGCATTGTCGATCTGGATGACGTAGAGCGGCGTGGGCGAAGAGAGACCGAGTCCCTTGCGCTGTCCGACGGTGAAGTTATGAATGCCGTGATGGTGGCCGACGACTTCGCCACTCGTCGTTACCAGCTCACCCGACGAGTCCGGCATCGCTTCGCCCTGCTCATCGAGATAGGCGTCGATGAAGCGCTTATAATCGCCGCCGGGAATAAAGCAGATCTCCTGCGAATCGGGCTTGGTGGCAAGGGCAAGCGCGTGCTGACGGGCGATCTCGCGGACCTCGGGCTTGGTGTAGCTGCCCAACGGGAAGAGCGTGCGCGAAAGCTGCTCCTGTGTCAGCCCAAACAGAAAATAAGTCTGGTCCTTTGACGTGTCCGCAGGCCGCTTCAAAATCCAGCGGTTGCGCTCCGGGTCGTACTCGTTGCGCGCATAGTGACCAGTGGCGATGCGGTCAGCTCCGATCTGCCGCGCACGAATCAGCAACTGATCAAACTTGAGATAGTTATTGCACAGCGAGCAGGGAATCGGCGTACGTCCGGCCAGGTACTCGCGAACAAAAGGGCGAACGACCTGCGCCTCGAAACGATCCTGCTCATTCAGCAGGTAATACGGAATCCCCAGCGACTCAGCCACCCGCCGCGCGTCATACACATCATCAATCGAGCAGCAGCGGCCCTGTACTTCAGCCGGCATGCCTTCCTTGCCGGCAAGGCGGCGCTGATTCCAGAGCTGTAGCGTCAGGCCGACAAGCTCATAGCTCTCGTCCTTGAGCATGGCCGCGACGGTCGAAGAATCGACCCCGCCGGACATGGCTACAGCTACCGTATTGTTGAAGCTCTCAGGCATGGAAACGCGCTTCTTTCAGTATCTCATTTCCTATTGGTGAGATATGCCAGAAGGCTATGAGTGAGGGCCACAAGTGATTGACTTTATTAGCATTATTTGATACAATACTAAAGGTACCTTTTATCAGATCTCAATGTAGGAGCTTCAATGGAATCTTTGATGACGACAGCCCAATTCATGCGCAACTTTGAATACAACAGCAACGTATTCGACATGCCTGCTCTGATTGCCCAGTTTGCAGAAACGATTATGGTAGCCGGCACTGAAGGGGTCAATGTTGTTCGCGCCAGCGATTTCGCCTCAGTACTCCCAAAACGCAAGAAGCTATTCGATGAGATGGGATGTCGCACTTCAGAGCTTATATCCATGAAAGAAACGGCAATCAACACTCGTTATCGATTGATAGATACGCAATGGCGAATGTTGTTTGCAGATCGAACTGGTGCGTGTGAGGAAAGAGATGTTTTAGCCGATTCAACTTTCGTGATTGATATAGGCGGAGATGATCCCAAGATTATTCTTTACATGCCGCATCAGGACATCATCAGCACCCTGAAGAACCAGGAAATCCCAGCTGAATAAATCACTGCCTGAGTGCCCATGGCTCAATTTTTTGAAACATCGAATCCTGCCAGCCAAATTAGTGATCATTGGGGAGCAGTGTGGCCACGCATTGCCTGCCGCAACTGCTCCTCAGCCGCTGCCGGCCAGTATTTGCAATCCAACTGCAGAAAAACCGATGTGTAGGGAATTGCCAGAGCGGTCTTGAGCACGAGGATGTGGAAGGTCTGCCCGGCGTCGTTGACCTGCTTGATGAGGTTTTCATGTGGGAGCGATTTCACTGTACGGTCATGCAGAATTTCTTTCAGGTGCTGGCGATATGCGCTGACTCCGGGCGCAGCCTGGTCGGTGACATAGAGCAACTCGGCGTCGAGGTAGACGTTGGGCGTGACATGGGTAGAGTGATCGAGTGCTGCAAGCACTTCGCGCAAAACATGAAGCTGATCGTCATTGGTTTCGATGGTTTCCACTCCCGGCGATACCTGTAGTGGGTACGCCGAGTCAACGATCATGATCCAGTTGCGGTGCCCGAGGAGCGGGAGTTCCTGATTGAGCTTGACGCGCCAATCTGTATCTGAAGATTGCGCATGCAACGTTTGAGTGGAAGCTGAAAATAGGACAGCCAGCATAAGAAACGCAAATTTTTTCATGAGAGATAGAGAAGCTCCTTTTGTCCGTGGATCACTATATGGATTTGCAAATCAACATGCACAGTGCCAACACAGAGACGTGGTACACTATATCTACGCTCAGTGATTTGGTTGTGAGCCGTTCTCGCCTTAGCAAGCCAGACCGCACGTAATTTCCCAAGCCCCTACAGCGTAGCCGCTCCATCGTGGAGCGGGCCCATGTTCGCAATACGCGGCATGTGAGAGGCAGCGTCCGGCATAACCTCGCCGAGAGGTAACTTCATCTCGGTTGATTGGATTCACTCAGGTTTTCCCTTACGCATTCAATTCTTATTCCGGCGCAGGCGTGTGCCCGCCGGACATTTAGGTTCACCGAACGAATCACGAAAAGCAGTCGCGGTTTCGTAAGGGCACGGCTTAAGCCGTGCCGTATCCGCACAGCATGAGTGCGGCTTTAGCCGCTGAGGTAAGTCAAGCCCGAAAGCGCTTGACCGGGTTTTTCGCAACTGGTGAACCAGAACTTAAAGGAACAAATGAACCAATTTTCAAATTTCAACATCTCGCCGGCGCTCAAATCGCGCCTGGCATCCGCAAATTTCAACACGCCCACGCCCGTGCAGGCAGGCGCAATCCCCCCGGCTCTCGAAGGCAAGGACGTACTCGCCACAGCCCAGACCGGAACCGGCAAAACCCTCAGCTTCCTGGTTCCCATCATCGAACGTCTTCAAAAGTCAGAGAAAAAGGCGCTGATCCTGCTCCCCACGCGCGAGCTGGCCATGCAGGTCGAGCAGAGCTTTCGCAAAATTGCAGGGGGCTCAAACCTGCATGTGGCGCTGGTCGTCGGCGGAATGAATGAAGGGCCACAGTTGCAGGCTCTTCGCAAGGGAGCGCGGCTGATCGTCGCTACTCCCGGCCGTCTCGAAGACTACCTCAAGCGCAAGCTTGTAAAGCTCGATCAGGTCGAAATTCTCGTACTTGACGAAGTGGACCGCATGTTGGACATGGGCTTTCAGCCTTCTATCCGGCGCATTGCGGCAGCAATTCCAGCTCAGCGCCAGACGCTCTGCTATTCAGCGACCCTCGACGCTCAGATCAAGAACGTCGTGCGCGAATATCTCAAAGATCCCGTCCGCATCGAAATTGGCTCCGTGCTCAAGCCTTCCGAAAACGTCGAATTGCAGAGCTTTGAAGTCGAGCAGGAGAAGAAGCTCGAGCTGCTCGAGCATTTGCTTGGGAGCGAGAAGGGAAGTTTCCTCGTCTTCGTCCGCACCAAGCACGGCGCAGACCGCATTGCCCGCAAGCTTTGCCGCTCGGGCTGGGGAGCGACGCAGATTCATGGCGACCGCTCGCAATCACAGCGCAATGCCGCACTGCGCAGCTTCGCCGAAGGCAAGCATCGCGTACTGGTTGCGACCGACGTAGCCGCCCGCGGCATTGACGTCTCGCATGTGGCTCACGTCGTCAACTACGACATGCCCAAAGTGGCCGAAGACTTCGTGCATCGCGTAGGCCGCACCGGACGAGCCTCGAAACGCGGAGTGGCCTCCACCTTCGCCCTGCCCGCCGAGCGCCGGGACCTGCGCAAGATCGAGAAGGCGCTTTCGATCCAGATGAAGCGCTTTCGTGTAAACAGCGTCGCCCACGGCGCTTAACTCGCGCTAAACGACACGAAATTTGACACAATCCGTACAACAAAGACAGAAGGCACAGCCCTAAGAGCTGTGCCTTTTCTTTTAGATCCAAAGACTACAAATGGGTCGTCATTCTAAGTGATGGTCAGCCTAGTGTTCCGGCATTCACCGGAGCAAGCTCCCGCAGACGGCTCGCAGCAACCGGAATGACTTCCAATGCAAAATCAACATCTTCATCTGTACTGAGTTTTGTCAGGCTGAAGCGCAGGCTGGCGCGAGCTCGTGGTTGAGCAAGCGCCATCGCCGAGAGCACATGAGACGGCTCCGCCGCGCCCGAAGCGCAGGCTGATCCTCCGGAAGTGCACAGACCTTTAAGATCGAGAGCAATAACCAGCGCTTCGCCTTCAAGATTGTCGAAGTAGATGTTGGTGGTGTTGGGAACGCGGCGCACGCTTCCGCCATTGACGCCGGTGTCCTCGACCTGCGAAAGAATGCCCTGTTCGAGTCGGTTGCGAAGCGCGGCAATTTTCTCCACAGTTCCGTCGGTCAACGCAACGCGTGCGATTTCGGCGGCTTTGCCGAGGCCGACGATGCCCGGAAGATTTTCCGTTCCGGCACGGCGCTGGCGCTCGTGCGATCCGCCAAAGAACAACGGCTCAAGCTGCGTTCCCTTGCGCACATAGAGAATGCCTGTGCCTTGCGGCGCGTGCATCTTGTGTCCGGAGATGCTCAGAAGGTCGCAGCGTAGCGATTGCACGTCAATGGGCAGTTTGCCTGCGGCCTGCACCGCGTCAGTGTGGAAGTAGATGTCGGCTTCGGCGGCGATGCGACCGATTTCGCTCACCGGTTGGATGGCCCCGGTTTCGTTGTTCGCCATCATGATGCTGATGAGCTTCGTATTGTCCTGGATGGCGCGGCGCAGGTCCTGCGGATTGATGACGCCATCGCCTGAAACAGGCAGAAACGTCACCTCTATGCCGCGTTCGCGTAGCTTTTCCGCGGCATGAAGCACGGCGTGGTGCTCTATAGATGACGTAATGAGGTGGTCGCCGGGTTGAACGAGACCGAAGAGGGCAAGATTGTCGCTCTCGGTTCCGCCGGAAGTAAAGACAATTTCGGCGGCGCGACAGTTGATAAGCGCGGCCACGGATTCACGCGCCTGCTCGACAGCGGCGCGGGCCTGCTGGCCCTGCTGATGGATCGAAGAGGCGTTGCCGAAGTGCTCAATGAAGTACGGGCGCATGGCGTCAAGCACCTCGGGAAGAAGAGGTGTCGTTGCATTGGCATCCATGTATACCCGTTTCATTCTCGTGCAGTCTCCTGTTTGGTATTTTACGACCTCCGGAATCTTACAAATCCGCCAGTTCAAAATGGGCTGGTTTTATGGCGTCTCAACGGAGATTTGACGCATGAGGTTTACCGCTTCTGCTAGGCTTCTGTCTCAGTGATTTTGAAGGAGGAAATGACGTGAAAATGGTTCGCATGTTCTCGATAGCTCTGCTCTGTTGCCTCACAGCTCCGGTAATGTTCACCCAGGCGCAGGAAGCGCCGAAGACCCTGGCCGAGACCTATGACCAGCTCTTGACCCTCGCGGAAAAGCAGATCGTATCTGCCGCCCAGGCCATGCCCGCTGACAAATACGACTTTGCGCCAACAGCGGGTGAGTATAAAGGCGTGCGCACCTTCGCGCAGCAGGTGAAACACCTGACGGAAGCCAACTACGGCTTCTTCAATGGGTGGGGTGTGCCCGGCGCGGTGAAACGCGACGACATCGAGAAGCTGACCAGCAAGGACGACCTCGTGAAAGCGCTGCAGGATTCCTACGCCTATGCGCACAAGGCAATTGCCTCGCTCAACACGACCAATTATCTTGAGCCGCAGAGCTTTGGCCCCGCCAAGTCTACGCGCGCAGGAGCGGCTGCATTCTGCATCGCACACTCCATGGACCATTATGGCCAGATGGTCGAATACCTGCGGATGAATGGGATCGTGCCCCCCGCTAGCAGAAGGGGTTAATGGTGGTTCTTATGCGGGCCGCGGGAAACGTGATTTCCGCGGCCATCGCAACGTTCGTCACGCGATATGAACGACACGTCTCATTTTTCCGATCCTGGGTGAGGATTTAACAACTCGGGGAGTTGGTTCTGCTAGGCTGCTTGCGCAGTACTTTCAGAGGAGGAAGACACGTGAAGATGGTTCGCATATTTTGTATCGCACTGCTTTGTTGCCTGACTATTCCGGCGACATTTACCCATGCACAGGCTACGCAAGCTGTTCCGGGAGACACCTATAACCATTTGATGACGGCGGTCGAGAAGGAAATTGTCGGCGCGGCGGATGCCATGCCCGCGGACAAATACAACTTTGCGCCGACGCAGGGTGAGTTCAAGGGCGTCCGTACATTCGGCCAGCAGGTGAAGCACTTGGCGGAGGCGAATTACGAATTTTTTGATGGCTGGAATGCGCCCGGTACTGCAGTAAAAGAAGCTGACATCGAGAAGCTGACCAGCAAAGACGACATCATGAAGGCGCTGAAGGATTCATACACATACGCGCACGGCGCCTTGAGCACGATTACAGCTGCAAATGCCTTCACGATTGAAGGATCAGGAACTCAGAAGTGGACCCGTGGGGGAACGGCCGCGTTCTGCGTCGCGCACTCGATGGACCACTACGGCCAGATGGTGGTGTATCTGCGGATGAACGGGATCGTGCCTCCGGCAAGCCGGCAGGGCGGAAATTAGGAAAGCTCCCAGATAAATAAATCAATAAACGGTTCTTGGACTCTGATATGTTCACTTTCGGAGGAACCGTAATGAACATCCGAAGAATTTTGTTGGGAAGCGCACTTGGACTGGGTCTGATTGCAGGTGGTGTTGCGATCGCCCAGCATCCGCCTGCCGAAAATGTAAATCCCAACCATCATCCGAATATCGCTGCAGCGCAACGCCTGACTGAGCAGGCGTACAACAAGATCTCTGCCGCCCAGCAGGCGAATGAGTGGGACATGCAGGGCCACGCCGCTCATGCGAAAGACTTGCTGGATCAGGCGAATCGGGAACTGAAAGAGGCGGCGGAAGCGGCGAATCGAAATCACAAGTAGTACAAACAATCTCAAACGCAAAGGGCGCCATGTTGGCGCCCTTTCGTCATATCGTGGATTTCTCTACCTCTGCGAAATTGGCACGTACTTCTCCGGATATTCCGGGCCAATATATTCGGCGCGCGGA
The DNA here is from genome assembly GCF_035631355.1 of Alloacidobacterium sp. NCBI lineage: Bacteria > Pseudomonadati > Acidobacteriota > Terriglobia > Terriglobales > Acidobacteriaceae > Alloacidobacterium > Alloacidobacterium sp. Next base: position 1,656 of record NZ_DASQIX010000060.1, on the reverse strand, counting down.
CGGATGAGGCGGTTGTCGTCGAGTTGTTCGATGACATGCGCAGCCCAGCCGGCGACGCGGCTGACGGCAAAGATCGGCGTGAAGAGGTCTAGGTCAATGCCAAGCATAGTGTACGTCGAGGCGGAATAGAAATCGACATTGGCATTCAGCTTCTTTTCCGACTTGATGTACCTTTCGATCTTCTGTGACATGTCGAACCACTTGGTGTTGTTTGCCGAACGGCCCAGGTCTTCTGACATTTTGCGCAGGTGCGTCGCGCGCGGATCTTCGGTGTGATAGACGCGATGACCGAAGCCGGAAATTTTCTTCTTCTGCGCCAGCAGATTCTTCACGTAATCGACCGGGTCGGCGCCTTCCTTGTCGATGGCAAAGAGCATCCGCATCACAGCTTCATTTGCACCGCCGTGTAGCGGGCCTTTGAGAGCACCGATGGCCCCGGTAATTGAGGAATGCACGTCAGAAAGCGTGGCGGCGATAACGCGAGCTGCAAAAGTAGAAGCATTCAGTTCGTGATCGGCATGCAGAATCAGGGCGACATCAAAAGCGCGGGTCGCGGTCTCGGACGGTTTTTCACCAGTCAGCATCCAGAGGAAATTGCCGGCGTGTGAGAGCGATTTGTCTGCTTCAACCACTGGCTTGCCTTTGCGAATGCGGTCGAATGTGGCGACGACCATGGCGATCTGCGCGGTCAGGTCAAAGCTTTTGCGGACGTTGGAATCGTGATCGACGGCCTTTTCGTTCGGATCGTAAAAACTCAGTGCTGAGACGGCGGTCCGCAGGACTTCCATTGGAGTGGCTGTCTTGGGAAATTCTCTGAGGAGCTTGAGGATGTCGGCGGGAAGCTGGCGGGAATCAGAAAGTTTTTTCTTGAAGGCTTCGAGTTCTGTTGCGGTGGGAAGTTTGCCATGCCAGAGGAGATAAGTCGTCTCCTCGAAGGTCGATGAGTCCGCCAGGTCATGAATGTCGATGCCGCGGTAGGCGAGCACCCCGGCATCCCCGTCGATCCAGCAAATACCAGAGTTGGCTGCAACAATCCCTTCCAGACCTTTTGAAGCTACGGCGGTCGACATACGTTCTAAATTCCTCCAGTTCTTATTGGCCTGTTTCAGGCGGACATTGATTGGATGCCGGATGTGAATTCCTGGCGGTGAATGCGTTTACTGCACGCTCGCTGTGCAAAACAGGCTAACTACTGTTTATAGCAGCGCGGAGATTGCATTGTCACTTTACGGCCGCGCACGACTTTCACTATGTGACGGTTGCGGCGTGGAACCGGTGGCAGCGAAATGGTTCAAGGTCCATGCTCGGCTGCTGGTTGAGAATCAACTCACGCATGACCTGCGCGGTTGCTGGCGCGAGCATGATGCCGTTGCGGAAGTGTCCCGAAGCAATCCAGCAGTTTTCGTTACCATATGGGCCGATGATGGGCAGACCGTCGGCAGAGCCGGGACGCAGTCCCGCCCAGGTTTCCACGATTTGTGCTTTCCGGATAGGCGGCCAGAGAGCGGCAGCTTCATTGAGCAGCGCCTGAATCGTGTTCTGCTGGACAGATTTGTCAAAGCCTGCGTGTTCGACCGAAGCACCGACAACGACCCGACCATCGCCACGTGGAACGAGATAGAGTTCCGGCGTGCGGATGACGCAATCCAGGCTGAG